>NZ_JBIARH010000006.1:0-302815 GCF_042889785.1 Streptomyces sp. NPDC002476
CCGGCCGGGGGGCCACAGCAAAAGTGGGCCGGCGGGGGCTGCGGGGGGGGGGGGGTCGGCTAAACTTATGGGTGGGGGGTGCCCCCGATGCAAATCGGGGCACCCCGCTCCAGGGTTCGCGTGCGCCGGTCAGACCTCGACGACGACGGGAAGGATCATCGGGCGCCGGCGGTAGGTGTCCGAGACCCACTTCCCCACCGAGCGGCGGACGAGCTGCTGGAGTTGGTGCGGCTCCATCACCCCGTCCTGCGCCGACTTGTTGAGCGCGTCCTCGATCTTCGGCACGACGGCGTCGAACGCGGAGTCGTCGATGCCGGATCCGCGGGCCTGGATGTAGGGACCGCCCGTGATCTTGCCGGTGGTGCTGTCGACGACGACGAAGACCGAGATGATGCCCTCGTCGCCGAGGATGCGGCGGTCCTTGAGGGAGGTCTCGGTGACGTCGCCGACCGAGAGCCCGTCGACGTACACGTAACCGGCCTGGACCTTGCCGGCGATCCTGGCCCTGCCGTCGACGAGGTCGACGACGACGCCGTCCTCGGCGATGACGATGTGGTCCTTGGGCACGCCGGTGAGGGCGCCGAGTTCGGCGTTGGCCCTCAGGTGACGCCACTCGCCGTGCACCGGCATCAGGTTCTTCGGCTTGCAGATGTTGTAGAAGTACAGCAGCTCGCCGGCCGAGGCGTGCCCGGAGACGTGGACCTTGGCGTTGCCCTTGTGGACCACATTGGCGCCCCAACGGCTCAGGCCATTGATCACGCGGTAGACCGCGTTCTCGTTGCCCGGGATCAGCGAGGACGCCAGGATCACGGTGTCGCCCTGGACGATCCGGATCTGGTGGTCACGGTTGGCCATCCGGGACAGCGCGGCCATCGGCTCTCCCTGGGACCCTGTGCAGACCAGCACGACCTCGTCGTCGGGCAGGTCGTCGAGGGTCTTGACGTCCACCACCAGGCCCGCGGGGACCTTCAGATAGCCCAGGTCGCGGGCGATGCCCATGTTGCGCACCATCGAGCGCCCGACGAAGGCGACCCGGCGGCCGTACTCGTGGGCGGCGTCGAGGATCTGCTGGATGCGGTGCACATGGCTGGCGAAGCTCGCCACGATGATGCGCTTGTGGGCGTTGGCGAAGACCGTGCGCAGGACGTTGGAGATGTCCCGCTCGGGCGGCACGAAGCCGGGGACCTCCGCGTTGGTCGAGTCGGAGAGCAGCAGGTCGATGCCCTCCTCGCTCAGCCGGGCGAACGCGTGCAGGTCGGTGAGCCGGCCGTCCAGCGGGAGCTGGTCCATCTTGAAGTCACCGGTCGCGACGGCCATCCCCGCAGGGGTGCGGATGGCGACCGCGAGGGCGTCCGGGATGGAGTGGTTGACCGCGACGAACTCGCAGTCGAAGACGCCGATGCGCTCGCGCCTGCCCTCCTCGACCTCGAGGGTGTACGGGCGGATGCGGTGCTCCTGCAGCTTCGCCTCGATCAGCGCGAGGGTCAGCTTGGAACCGATGAGGGGGATGTCCGGCTTCAGGCGCAGCAGATACGGGACACCACCGATGTGGTCCTCGTGGCCGTGCGTCAGGACGATCCCCTCGACCTCGTCGAGACGGTCCCGGATCGTGGTGAAGTCCGGCAGGATCAGGTCGACTCCGGGCTGCTCCTCCTCCGGGAAGAGGACACCGCAGTCGACGATGAGCAGACGGCCGTCGAACTCGAAGACCGTCATGTTGCGGCCGATCTCACCGAGGCCACCGAGCGGGGTGACGCGGAGGCCGCCCTTGGGGAGCTTCGGCGGGGCGCCGAGTTCGGGGTGCGGATGACTCAAAAGACTCTCCTTACCACGCGCGCCACGTACCGCTTGGGCACGTGGCGCGCATGTCATTTCGTGCACTTGCTGTTGTCCGTTGTGTCGCTCTGATGAGTTTTCTTCTTTTATTCAGTTGTGAAGTCCGTGATCAGAGCTCTACCCCGCCGGCGGCGAGATCGATCTTGAGCTGTGCCGTCTCCTGCGTGGTGAGCTCCACCATGGGCAGGCGCAGCGGGCCGCCGGGAAGGCCCTGGAGCGCCAGCGCGGCCTTGGTGGTGATCACACCCTGGGTACGGAACATGCCGGTGAAGACCGGCAGGAGCTTCTGGTGGATCTCCGCGGCCTTCTGGACGTCGCCACCGAGGTACGCCTCGATGAGGGCACGCAGCTCGGGGGTGACGACGTGGCCGACGACGGAGACGAAGCCGACGGCGCCGACGGAGAGGAGCGGCAGGTTCAGCATGTCGTCGCCGGAGTACCAGGCGAGACCGGACCGGGAGATGGCCCAGCTCGCGCGGCCGAGGTCGCCCTTGGCGTCCTTGTTGGCGACGATGCGGGGGTGCTCGGAGAGCCGAACCAACGTCTCCGTCTCGATGGGCACACCGCTGCGTCCGGGGATGTCGTAGAGCATCACCGGCAGTCCGGTGGCGTCCGCGATGGCCGTGAAGTGGCGGAAGAGGCCCTCCTGCGGCGGCTTGTTGTAGTACGGCGTCACCGCGAGCAGGCCGTGCGCGCCGGAGCGTTCGGCCGTGCGGGCGAGTTCGACGCTGTGCCGGGTGTCGTTGGTGCCGATGCCGGCGACGACATGGGCCCGGTCCCCTACCGCTTCCAGGACCGCCCTGACGAGCTGATCTTTCTCCGCGTCGGTGGTGGTCGGGGACTCGCCGGTGGTGCCGTTGATGATCAGGCCGTCGTTGCCTGCGTCCACCAGGTGGGCGGCGAGCCGCTGGGCACCGTCGAGGTCGAGTGCGCCGTCCGCCGTGAAGGGCGTGACCATGGCGGTGAGGACCCTCCCGAAGGGGGTCTGCGGAGTGGAGATCGGAGCCATGGGTAACACGCTACTCGCTGCTCAGGGCCCGTGGACCCCTCGGGGGGACACGCCATAGGAGCCCGACACTGCCTGCTCGGGGGTTCAAGCAGTGCCGGGTCCGTTTGATCAGCCTAGATGAACTTCACGAAACGTCGCAATATGGACACCTCTTACGGGGCAATACGTCCGTTTTTGTTGAAGGCTGCATGGGTGAGCGGCATGAGCCGGGCCCAGTGCTCCTCCATCCGCTGCCCCACCATCTCGATCTCCCGCTGCGGGAAGGAGGGCACCGTCGCCAGCTCGTGCTGGGTGCGCAGACCGAGGAAGTGCATCAGCGAGCGGGCGTTGCACGTGGCGTACATGGAGGAGTACAGGCCGACGGGGAGGACCGAACGGGCGACCTCGCGGGCCACCCCGGCGGCGAGCATCTCCTGGTACGCCTCGTACGCCTGGCGGTAGGAGTCCTCCATGACGCGGCCGGTGAGCTCGTGCTGTGCCCGCGTGCCCTCGACGAACTCGTACTTGCCGGGACGGCCCTGCTGGACGAGCCTGCGCGACTCGTCCGGGACGTAGAAGACCGGCTCCAGCTGCCGGTAACGGCCCGATTCCTCGTTGTACGACCAGCCCACGCGGTGGCGCATGAACTCGCGGAACACGAAGATCGGGGCGCTGATGAAGAAGGTCATCGAGTTGTGCTCGAACGGGCTGCCGTGCCGGTCGCGCATCAGGAAGTTGATGAGCCCCTTGGAGCGCTCGGGGTCCTTGGTGACCTCCTCCAGGGACTGCTCGCCGGCCGTGGAGACACGGGCCGCGAACAGGACGTCGGCGTCACCCGCGGAGTGTTTCACCAGGTCGACGGTGACATCGCTGCGGAAGCTGGGCTTTGCGGGCTCGGGGGTCTCGGTCACCGGCGGGGTCCTTCCAAATCGCGTCGCACGGGCGGCGCCCACTCTACGGGCCGCCACCGACAACGCGGCCCGGAAGGTCCACCCCGGGACTTCTTCGACGAATTCGGCGATTCGGGGCACCAAACCGGCCTGTCGCACGTCTGTCTCATTAACAGCACCGACCACAGAGTTCAAGGAGAGCTTCCTCATGTTCCGCCGGCGTGAGTCCGTCCCGTTCTCGTTCGTGTCCGAGGCCGACCGGTTCCGCAGCAACGTCACTCCGCCCCCGCGGGAGCGCGCCAGCGTCTCCCAGATGGCCGCCCGCTCGCTCGTCGGGCTCACGGTCGTCGCGGGTCTCGTCGGCTCCCTGGTGCTGGGCATGCCCGCCCTGAGCCCGCAGAGCGAGTCGCACCCCCAGCAGACCGAGGCCGCGACCGGCCCCTGAGCGGCCCCGCCCCGTACAGGCCCCCTGGAGTGGTCGGGCCGATGATCTCCTCGATAGCCTCACCGGGCACAGCAATCGAGCGTGCTTGTGAGTGAGGATCAGTCGTGCCCCTGCCCTTCCTGACGGCCGACCGCGCGTTTGACGCGGGCGCTGAGGACGTAGCGCTGCCGTTCGACGACCACGACGGCTGGCGGCGCCCGTACCGCCCCGGGCCCTGGCGGGTCGCGGCCGCGGCCTCCCTGCTGCTGCTCGCGTCGTTCGTCCTCCTCGCGGGGATGATCACCGCGTTCACCGGGGCGATGTCCGGTGCGGCCGTGTGTCTGGGGCTCGCCGCCGCGGTCATCGCCTCCGCCCTGCGACTGCTGCGGATGGGCGCCTGGGTGAGCCGGCACGGGGTGCGCCGAGTGGGCTTGCTCTCGACGAAAACGGTGCCGTGGGACCGGGTCTCGGCGATCCGCACGGTTCAGCAGCCGGTGCGGTGGCTGGGGTTCCCGCGCACGGTGCAGGGTCAGGCGCTGATCGTCGTCCGCCCGGGCGGCGAGGCCGTGGAGCCGCTGTTCACCGACAGCAACGCGGACTTCCTGGGGCGGCCCGAGGCGTTCGACCGCGCCGCCGACACGGTCGAGGTGTGGGGGGACGAGTACCGGCGGGACCGCGAGCCTGTCGGGTGACCTCCGGCCCGGCGGCCACGCCCTGGCACGCCCGCTTCCGGCGTCGCCGGGATGTCCTGGGACGGGGGTCTCCCTGCTCGAACGAAGCCGAGAGCTCGGGGAAGCCGCTGCAAGGACATCCGGGCGTCGTGGAATCGCACGCACCATCGCGTCCGCTTCCCGGTCGGAAGACACCCGACAGGCGCTGAGACGCCTGTTCATCGCTCGGGCCCGGCGGCCGTCCACGGCTGCCGGGCCCGAGCCCGTTCGTCACACCCTTCTCAGGCGCCGGACGGGCGTGATCCGGCGGCCTTCGTGCCCTTGCCCGACTGGGCGGGCGTCGCCCGCGCGTGCAGGGCGATGGCGCGCTGCATGGCCTTCCGGGCCCTGGGGGTGTCCCTGGCGTCCTGATAGGCGACGGCCAGCCGGAACCAGCAGCGCCAGTCGTCCGGGGAGTCCTCCGTCTCCGCGCGGCGCCGGGCGAACACGGCGTCGGCCGAGTCGCGGTCGATGCGGCCGGAGGGGGTGCGGACCAGTTCGTCGACCGGCAGGCCGCCCTCCGCGTCGAGTTCCGCCGCCAGCGCGTTGGCCCGCGCCACGAACCGGGTGTTCTGCCAGAGGAACCAGACCCCGATCACCGGCAGGATGAGCACGGAGACCCCGAAGGCCACCGTCAACGGTGTGCCGTGCTCGATGAGCAGGACGCCACGGCTGCCGACCAGGACGAAGTAGAAGACCAGGACGGCGGCGGTGACGAAGTACGTGATCTTTGCGCGCATGGCGGGGCCCAGTCAGTCCAGGTCGAGGAAGTGTTCCAGGCCGAACGTGAGCCCGGGGACGGTCACCACGCGGCGGACGCCGAGCAGGATGCCCGGCATGAAGCTGCTGTGGTGCAGGGAGTCGTGCCGGATCGTGAGGGTCTCGCCCTCGCCGCCCAGCAGTACCTCCTGGTGGGCGAGGAGGCCACGCAGCCGGACCGCGTGGACCGGGACCCCGTCGACGTCCGCGCCGCGCGCGCCGTCCAGGGCCGTGGTGGTGGCGTCCGGCTGCGGGGCGCAGCCGGCCTTCCGCCGGGCCTCGGCGATCAGCTGGGCGGTGCGGGTCGCGGTGCCCGAGGGAGCGTCGGCCTTGTTCGGGTGGTGCAGCTCGACGACCTCGACGGACTCGAAGTAGCGGGCGGCCTGCTGCGCGAACCTCATCGTGAGGACGGCGCCGATGGAGAAGTTCGGCGCGATGAGCACCCCGGTCTCCGGGGAGCCCTCCAGCCAGGTGCGCAGCTGCGCGAGCCGTTCGTCGGTCCAGCCCGTCGTGCCGACGACGGCGTGGATGCCGTGTCGTACGCAGAAGTCGAGGTTGCCCATCACCGACGCGGGGGTGGTGAGCTCGACGACAGCCTCGGCGCCGGACTCCACGAGGGTCTCCAGCTTGTCGCCGCGGCCCAGGGCGGCCACCAGCTCCATGTCGTCGGCGGCCTCGACGGCTCGTACCGCCTCGGCCCCGATGCGGCCCCTGGCGCCGAGAACGGCCACGCGCAGCTTGCTCATGTGCTCTGCTTCCTTACCGGTTCATGGGGTCTCGTGCTACGAGACCGCTTCTTCGAGGCGGTCGGCCTGCTTGTCCTTGAGCGGGCCGATGACCGAGAGCGAGGGGCGGTGCCCGAGGACCTCGCCCGCGACCGCGCGGATGTCGTCGGGGGTGACCTGTGCCATCCGGTCCAGCATGTCGTCGACCGACATCTGATCGCCCCAGCACAGCTCGCTCTTGCCTATGCGGTTCATCAGCGCGCCGGTGTCCTCCAGGCCGAGGACCGTGGATCCGGAGAGCTGACCTATCGCCCGGCCGATCTCCTCGTCGCTCAGCCCCTCGGACGCTACCCGGTCCAGCTCGTCGCGGCAGATCTTGAGGACGTCGTGCACCTGGCTGGGCCGGCAGCCCGCGTACACGCCGAACAGGCCGCAGTCGGCGAACCCGGAGGTGTAGGAGTAGACGCTGTAGGCGAGGCCGCGCTTCTCCCGTACCTCCTGGAAGAGGCGTGAGCTCATGCCGCCGCCGAGCGCGGTGCTGAGGACTCCGAGGGCCCAGCGGCGCTCGTCGGTGCGGGACAGTCCCGGCATGCCGAGGACGACGTGGGCCTGCTCGGTCCTGCGGTTGAGCAGTTCGACGCGGCCCGCGGTGCGCAGGGTGCGGGAGCCGGTGCGCGGGCCGACCGGGACGGCGTCGGTGCGGGACAGGGCACCGGCGCGTTCGAACGCCTTGCGGACCTGGCGTACGACCGTGGTGTGGTCGATGTTGCCCGCGGCGGCGACGACCAGACGGGTCGGGTCGTAGTGCTTCTTGTAGAAGCGGGCGATACGGCCGCGGTCGAGCGCGTTGATGGTGTCGACGGTGCCGAGGACCGGGCGGCCGAGGGGGGTGTCGCCGAGCAGGGTGTGCGCGAACAGGTCGTGCACGCAGTCGCCCGGGTCGTCCTCCGTCATGGCGATCTCCTCGAGGATGACGCCGCGCTCGGCGTCGACGTCCTCGGGGGTGATCAGCGAGCCGGTCAGCATGTCGCAGACGATGTCGATGGCCAGCGGCAGGTCGGTGTCGAGGACCCGCGCGTAGTAGCAGGTGTACTCCTTCGCCGTGAAGGCGTTCATCTCGCCGCCGACCGCGTCGATGGCGGCGGAGATGTCGAGGGCGCTGCGCCGGGCGGTGCCCTTGAAGAGGAGGTGTTCGAGGTAGTGCGTCGCGCCGTTGAGGGTGGGGGTCTCGTCGCGCGATCCGACGTTGGCCCAGATCCCGAAGGTGGCGGAGCGGACGGTGGGCAGGGTCTCGGTGACGATCCGCAGACCGCCGGGGAGGACGGTGCGGCGGACCGTTCCGACGCCACCGGTGCCCTTGAGAAGCGTTTGGGTACGGGCGACGGCCCGCGCCTTCGAGGAGGCACGGGCCGTCGTCACGGAACTACGGGACGTCACTTGGCGGCGTCGTCCTTCTTCTCGGCGCCCGCGGCAGAGCCGCTGTCGGACTCAGCGCCCTCGATGACCGGGACGAGGGAGAGCTTGCCGCGCGAGTCGATCTCGGCGATCTCCACCTGGACCTTGGTGCCGACACCGAGCACGTCCTCGACGTTCTCCACGCGCTTGCCGCCGGCGAGCTTGCGGATCTGCGAGATGTGCAGCAGGCCGTCCTTGCCGGGCATGAGGGAGACGAACGCACCGAAGGTGGTGGTCTTGACGACCGTGCCCAGGTAGCGCTCGCCGACCTCCGGCATGGTCGGGTTGGCGATCGAGTTGATCGTGGCACGGGCGGCCTCGGCGGCCGGTCCGTCGGCGGCACCGATGTAGATGGTGCCGTCGTCCTCGATCGTGATGTCGGCGCCGGTGTCCTCCTGGATCTGGTTGATCATCTTGCCCTTGGGGCCGATGACCTCACCGATCTTGTCCACCGGGATCTTGACGGTGATGATCCGCGGGGCGTTCGGGGACATCTCGTCCGGGACGTCGATGGCCTCGTTCATCACGTCGAGGATGTGGAGGCGGGCGTCGCGGGCCTGCTTCAGCGCGGCGGCCAGGACCGAGGCAGGGATGCCGTCGAGCTTGGTGTCGAGCTGGAGCGCGGTGACGAACTGGCGCGTACCGGCGACCTTGAAGTCCATGTCGCCGAAGGCGTCCTCCGCACCGAGGATGTCGGTGAGGGCGACGTAGTGGGTCTTGCCGTCGATCTCCTGGGAGATCAGGCCCATGGCGATACCGGCGACGGCGGCCTTGAGCGGCACACCGGCGTTCAGCAGCGACATGGTGGAGGCGCAGACCGAGCCCATGGACGTCGAGCCGTTGGAGCCCAGCGCCTCGGAGACCTGGCGGATCGCGTACGGGAACTCCTCGCGCGACGGCAGCACCGGCACGATGGCGCGCTCGGCGAGCGCACCGTGGCCGATCTCGCGGCGCTTGGGCGAGCCCACGCGGCCGGTCTCGCCGACGGAGTAGGGCGGGAAGTTGTAGTTGTGCATGTAGCGCTTGCGGGTCACCGGGGAGAGGGTGTCCAGCTGCTGCTCCATGCGCAGCATGTTGAGGGTGGTGACGCCCAGGATCTGGGTCTCGCCGCGCTCGAACAGCGCCGAGCCGTGCACCCGCGGGATGGCCTCGACCTCGGCGGCGAGCGTACGGATGTCCGTGACGCCGCGGCCGTCGATGCGGACCTTGTCCTTGATGACGCGCTCGCGGACCAGCTTCTTGGTCAGCGCGCGGTACGCGGCGGAGATCTCCTTCTCGCGGCCCTCGAAGGCCGGGAGGAGCTTCTCGGCGGCGATCTCCTTGACGCGGTCCAGCTCGCTCTCGCGGTCCTGCTTGCCCGCGATGGTGAGCGCCTGGGCCAGCTCGGAGGTCACGGCGTCGGCGAGTGCCGCGTAGACGTCGTCCTGGTAGTCCAGGAAGACCGGGAATTCGCCGGTGGGCTTGGCGGCCTTGGCGGCGAGGTCCGACTGGGCCTTGCAGAGGACCTTGATGAACGGCTTCGCGGCCTCGAGACCGGCGGCGACGACCTCCTCGGTCGGGGCCTCGGCGCCGTCCTTGACGAGCTGGATGGTCTTCTCGGTGGCCTCGGCCTCGACCATCATGATCGCGACGTCGCCGTCCTCCAGGACACGGCCCGCGACGACCATGTCAAAGACGGCGTCCTCCAGCTCGGTGTGCGTCGGGAAGGCGACCCACTGGCCCTTGATCAGGGCGACGCGGGTGCCGCCGACCGGACCGGAGAAGGGCAGGCCGGCGAGCTGCGTGGAGCAGGAGGCGGCGTTGATCGCGACCACGTCGTAGAGGTGGTCGGGGTTGAGCGCCATGACCGTCTCGACGATCTGGACCTCGTTGCGCAGGCCCTTCTTGAAGGAGGGGCGCAGCGGGCGGTCGATCAGGCGGCAGGTGAGGATGGCGTCCTCGGAGGGACGGCCCTCGCGGCGGAAGAAGGAGCCGGGGATCTTGCCGGCGGCGTACTGCCGCTCCTCGACGTCCACCGTCAGGGGGAAGAAGTCGAGCTGGTCCTTGGGCTTCTTGGAAGCGGTGGTGGCCGACAGCACCATGGTGTCGTCGTCCAGGTACGCGACGGCGGAGCCGGCGGCCTGCTTGGCCAGGCGGCCCGTCTCGAAGCGGATGGTGCGGGTGCCGAAGGCGCCGTTGTCGATGACGGCCTCGGCGTAGTGGGTCTCGTTCTCCACTAGCGTTTTCTCCGTTACATGTCGTCTTTTCGTCCCCGCGCCCGTGTGGCGGGGGGACAGTTGCGGAGAAGCGCTCCTTGACGGGCCGGTCTTCGATCGAAGCACCCGGTCGATGGGTCCGGGAGCCACTACCGAGGACCGGCGGCGGGGAGTTTCGCTTCTCGCTCGTCCGCGGGACGTTTCTGCGACCAGGTTACTGAGATCCGGGTCGGCTTGGCATTCCGGCCGTGCGGGTCGGCCCGCCACGACCCGTACATGTGTATGTTCGTACGACTGTACGTACGGCAAAGGGAGCGGTCCCCTCAGTTGCGGGAACCGCTCCCTTCACGGCGTCTTACTTGGCGCCGGCCGCACCGCGACGGATGCCGAGGCGGTCGACCAGCGCACGGAAGCGCTGGATGTCCTTCTTGGCCAGGTACTGCAGCAGGCGGCGGCGCTGGCCGACCAGGATCAGCAGACCACGGCGGGAGTGGTGGTCGTGCTTGTGCGTCTTGAGGTGCTCCGTCAGGTCCGAGATGCGACGGGAGAGCATCGCGACCTGGACCTCGGGGGAACCGGTGTCACCCTCCTTGGTGGCGAACTCGGCCATGATCTGCTTCTTCGTAGCGGCGTCGAGCGACACGCGGTACTCCTCTTCGGTGTTCGAGCGCCCGCGAGTGCCCCTGTCTTGGCACCAGGGGGTCTTCCGTTACTCGGGGGCGAGGGTCCGATGGGCGCTGCTCCCAGGATGTTCCGGGAGCGCGTACACAAACGGCCGTCACACAGCGTACCAGTCCCCTGCGTGAGGGGCGTACGCCGGTGACGGCCGCGGGGCCGCGGGGTCAGCCGGTGAGGGCCCTGGCCCGTACGAAGACGTCCAGGACCGCCAGGCAGAGCGGGACCAGGGAGAGCAGGACGGCCCCCTCCGCCAGGTCGAGCAGGCGCCCCCAGAACGGGGAGAGGCCCTTGCGCGGGATGATCAGGCCGATCGCGGTGAGCAGCGCGGCCCCGGCGGCGACCGCCGCGGAGAGCCAGATCGTACGGATGTCGAGGGAGCTGCGGTCGCCGTAGCGGATCAGGTCGAACAGCAGGTCGACCGGCGGGTTCAGGGAGAGGCCGAGGACCAGCAGGGCGATCGCGCCGATGCCCGCGACCAGGACGCAGGCGACCTGCGAGGTATAGCGGAAGAGGCGGGCGCGCAGCAGCATCGCGAGCCCGGAGGCCAGGGCCAGCAGCTGGCCCCACACGCTGTCGGAGAAGCCGAGGACGGCCGCGCAGCCGACGACGACCGCGGCACAGCCTCCGACGAGGCCGAGCAGCATCTCGTGGCCCCGGCGGGCCTGGGCCGCGATGCGGTCGGCGTCGACGGGGTCGGCGGGGGCGCCGGGTCCGTCCGGGCCGGCGTTCGGGTCGGCGTTCGGGGCGGTGAGACTGTCGTCGTAGCCGCCGGGGGCGGTGTGCGGCGAGGCGTAGCCGATGGGCAGCCGGGCGAAGCGGGCGGAGAGGCCGGGCAGGAAGGCGACGAGTCCGAGGGCGACGGGGGCGCAGACGGCGGCGGTTTCGGTGGCGGTCGCCTCGGTGAGGATCGCGACGAAGGTGGCGAGGGTGCCGACGGTGGCGAGGAACGTCGCCGCGACGAACGGCGCGTCGCCGCTCGGGGTGAGGGCGACCAGGGCGACGGAGGCGACCAGGACGGCGACGCAGCCGAGGAGGAACTGGAGCCTGCCGGGGCCCTGGTCCGCGTCCGGGCCGATGATGCCGGAACCGGCGATGAGCACGAGGGGCAGGGCGCCGAGGCCGAGGGCGACGGCGGTGGCCCGGTCCGCGTAGACCCGGGCACGGACCCCGGCGAACGCGGTGAGCAGGAGCCCGGCCGAGCCGGCGACGACACCGGGCAGTCCGTGCATGTCGTGCCGGACCGGGTCGGCGAACCAGAGCACGAAGCCCATCAGGACGAGCAGGAGCACGCCGCCGACCAGCCCCGCGCCGCGCAGCAGGTCGTCGCTCCACAGGTGGCGGTCGCGGGTGACGGCCGAGGCGACGGCGTCCGAGACGTCGTCGAAGACGGCGGGCGGCAGGGACTGGGCGAAGGGGCGCAGACTGAGAAGTTCGCCGTCGAGGACCTGCTGGGCGGCGAGGGTGCGCGCGCCGTCGAGGACCGTGCCGTCGCGGCGTACGAGGTGGTATCCGGCGGGCGCGCCGGTCGGCTGGCTCTGGCCGGTGAGGCGCAGGATCTCCGGGTAGACGTCGGCGACGGCGATGTCCTCCGGCAGGGCCACATCGATCCGGCTGTCGGGCGCCACGACTGTCACGCGGCAGAATCCCGTCGCTGCGGTCGAACTCACGTGTCTGGTCCCCCTGATTCGCGGTTGCGCACAGTGCGCGCGCCACCCTACCGGCAGGGGTCCAGGTGGTCTGCACGTAGGATCACCGTCACGCGGAGGGACGTCCGCGAGCAGGGGGAGCCACGGGGGGCTTCGGTGCGCATCCGGCCTTCCGCCCGTCCGTACCGAGGGATTGGTGTTTCGGTGAGCCAGATCGTCGTGAAGCGACCTCCGCGTGCCCTGCCACCGGAAGTCCCCATGGACGAGTTGACGTTGGAGGCCCCTCCCGAACTGCCCCGCGGGCAGCAGGAGGGGATGCTGATGCAGATCCTGCCGGTGCTCGGCATGGGGTCGTCGGTGGTGTTCTTCTTCTCGCCCCAGGCCCCTCCGTTCATGCGGATCATGGGCGTGCTGATGCTCGTCTCGACGGTCGGCATGGTGGTCGCCCAGTTGGTCCGGTATCGCCGGGGTACGCAGGGGCAAATGGCAGATGTCCGGCGCGACTACCTCAAGTACCTGGCGCAGACCCGGCGTACGGTGCGCCGGACGGCGCGCGCGCAGCGGGACGCGCAGCTGTATCTGCAGCCCGCTCCGGAGCAGTTGTGGTCGGTGGTCGCCGAGGGCAGCCGGGTGTGGGAACGGCGCGCCGGGGACAAGGACTTCGGGCAGGTGCGGCTCGGTCTGGGCGCGCAGCAGCTGGCCACCCCGCTGGTAGCGCCGGACACGGCTCCGGTGGACGAGCTGGAGCCGATGTGCGCGGGGGCGATGCAGCGGTTCCTGGCCGTGCACGGGTCGCTGGACGGTCTTCCGATGGCCGTGTCGATGCGGGCGTTCTACCACGTGACGGTCTCCGGGCAGCCGGAGGCGGCGCGGGCGGCGGCGCGGGCGCTGGTCGCGCAGCTGGTGACGCTGCACTCCCCCGAGGACCTGGTGGTCGCGGTGGTGGCGGCGCGGGGCGCGGTGGAGCACTGGGACTGGACGAAGTGGCTGCCGCACGCGCAGGTGCCGGCGCAGGTCGACGGGGCTGGTACGAAGCGGCTGTTCGGGGACGATCTGGGCGAGCTGGAGCAGTTGCTGGCGGGCCGGCTGGAGGGCCGGCCGCGGTTCGGCCGGGACAACCAGCCGCTGCTGGACCAGCCGCACGTCGTGGTGGTGCTGGACGGCGGGATCGTGCCGCCGGACTCGCTGTTCGCGGCGGCCGAGGGCCTGCAGGGGGTGACGATCGTCGAGGTGGTGCCCGGCGAGCTCGACGAGCCGCGCGGTGGTCTCTCGGTGGTGGTGCGGCCGGGGCTGCTGCGGCTGGAGTCGGGCACGGGGATGGTCTACGAGGGGATGCCGGACGGCCTCTCGCTGCCCGCGGCCGAGGCGCTGGCCCGGCAGCTGGCGCCGCTGCGGATGGGCGGGGGCGACGACGACGAACCGTTGCTGGCCAACCTGGACTTCACGGATCTGCTGAACCTGGGCGACGCGGCCTCGGTCGACGTGGCGCGGACCTGGCGGCCGAGGTCGGTCGCCGAGCGGCTGCGGGTGCCGATCGGGGTCGGCGAGGACGGCCAGCCGGTGATGCTGGACCTGAAGGAGGCCGCGCAGGAAGGCATGGGCCCGCACGGGCTGTGTGTCGGCGCCACGGGTTCCGGGAAGTCGGAGCTGCTGCGGACGCTGGTGCTGGGGCTCGCGGTCACGCACTCCTCGGAGACGCTGAACTTCGTGCTCGCGGACTTCAAGGGCGGTGCGACGTTCGCCGGGATGTCGCAGATGCCGCACGTGGCGGCCGTCATCACCAACCTGGCGGACGACCTGACACTGGTCGACCGCATGGGGGACGCGATCCGCGGTGAGCTGCAGCGCCGTCAGGAGCTGCTGCGGTCGGCGGGCAACTACGCGAACATCCACGACTACGAGAAGGCGCGGGCGGCGGGCGCGGCGCTGGAGCCGCTGGCCTCGCTGGTGCTGGTGATCGACGAGTTCTCCGAACTCCTCACCGCCAAGCCCGATTTCATCGACATGTTCATCCAGATCGGGCGCATCGGGCGTTCGCTGGGTGTGCATCTGCTGCTCGCCTCGCAGCGTCTGGAGGAGGGCAGGCTGCGGGGTCTGGACACGTATCTCTCGTACCGGATCGGTCTGCGGACGTTCTCGGCGGCGGAGTCGCGGACGGCGCTGGGCGTGCCGGACGCGTACCACCTGCCGTCGGTGCCCGGCTCGGGGTATCTGAAGTTCGGCACGGACGAGATGACCCGGTTCAAGGCGGCGTACGTGTCGGGGACGTACCGTACGGGCGGTCCCGACCTGTCGGTGGGCGCGCTGCCGATCGAGCGGCGGGCCGCGGTGTTCAGTGCGCTGCCGGTGCCGGTGGTGTACGCGGCGCCCGACCCGGCGCATCTGGTGGCGGCTCGGGCCGAGGCGGAGGACGACGCGCTGGCGGACACGGTGCTGGACGTGATCGTGCGCCGGCTGGAGGGTCAGGGGGTGCCCGCCCACCAGGTGTGGCTGCCGCCGCTGGACCGGGCGCCGGCGCTGGACCAGTTGCTGCCGGGTCTCGCGCCGACCGCCGAGCGCGGGTTCACGGCGACGGAGTACACGCGTCCCGGCGGGCTGACCGTTCCGCTCGGGCTCATCGACAAGCCCTTCGAGCAGCGGCGCGAGGTGCTGTACACGGACTTCTCGGGGGCGGCGGGCCACATGATGGTGGTCGGCGGACCGCAGTCCGGGAAGTCGACGCTGCTGCGGACGCTCGTCTCGTCGTTCGCGCTCACCCACACCCCGCACGAAGTGCAGTTCTACGGGCTGGACTTCGGTGGTGGCGGTCTCGCCTCGCTGGCGGAGCTGCCGCATGTCGGCGGGGTGGCGTCCCGGCTGGATCCGGAGCGGGTGCGGCGTACGGTCGCCGAGGTCGTCGGGGTGCTGAACCGGCGCGAGGAGTTCTTCCGCGCCCATTCCATCGACTCGATCGCCACCTACCGGCGCAAGCGCGCCCTCGGTGAACTGCCCGGCGAGGCGTGGGGCGACGTGTTCCTGCTCGTCGACGGCTGGGGCGGTTTCCGGTCCGAGTACGAGCTGCTGGAGCAGACGGTCACCGACATCGCCTCGCGCGGTCTCGGCTACGGCATCCACGTCGTCATCACGGCCGCCCGCTACATGGAGGTGCGGGCCGCGCTGAAGGACCAGATCCTCGGCCGGCTGGAGCTGCGGCTGGGTGACGTGATGGACTCCGAGTTCGACCGGAAGGTGGCGGCCAACGTGCCCGCCGGGGTGCCGGGCCGGGGTCAGGTGCCGCAGAAGCTGCACTTCATGGGCGGGCTGCCGCGCATCGACTCCTCCAGCGACGCCTCGGACCTCTCGGAGGGCACGGCGGCGTTCGTGTCGGCCGTGAAGTCGAACTGGTCGGGTCCGTCGGCACCGGCCGTACGGCTGCTGCCGCGCAAGCTGCCCGCGGACCATCTGCCGAAGGGCTTCGAGTTCCCGCAGCAGGGTGTCGCCTTCGGTATCGACGAGACCGCTCTGGAGCCGGTGTTCGTCGACTTCGAGACCGATCCGTTCTTCCTCGTCTTCGGGGAGAGCGAGTCGGGGAAGACCAATCTGCTGCGGCTGCTGGCGAAGCAGATCTCGGAGCGCTACTCCCCCGACGAGGCGAAGCTCGTCGTCGGCGACTACCGGCGCGGGCTGCTGGGCGCGCTGCCGGAGAGCCATCTGCTGGAGTACGCGCCGATGGCGAGCTCGATGCAGATGCACATGGAGGCGCTGGCCGGGGTGTTCGCGCGCCGGCAGCCGCCGACGGACGTCACGCCGCAGCAGTTGCGGGACCGCAGCTGGTGGAGCGGTCCGCAGATCTTCATCATCGTCGACGACTACGACCTGGTGGCGACCAGCTCGGGCAACCCGCTGGCCCCCCTGACGGAGTACTTGCCGTTCGCCCGGGACACCGGCGTCCGTTTCATCATCGCGCGCAACTCGGCGGGGGCCTCCCGGGCCATGTACGAGACGTTCATGCAGCGCGTCAAGGAGCTGGGCGCGCAGGGCGTGGTGCTGTCGGGCGACCCGTCCGAGGGCGACCTGATCGGCTCGGTGCGCGGTCACGCGATGCCTCCGGGGCGCGGCTACTTCGTCTCGCGGCGCCGGGGCAACCCGCTGGTGCAGATCGGGCGGCTGCCGGAACAGCGCTGACGGTGCGGGGGCCGAACACCCGGGCTCCGCACACGAGTGGCGATGTAATAGCGTCGGGTGATGTCATCTCTTTTCGGCCACTGACCGAGGATCAATACAGGGGCATCCGAGCCACTTCGGGGGAATTCATGGGATTTAGCCAGGAATGGGAACAGTTGCGTGGGCAGGCCGCAACGCGGCATGGCACCCAGACTCGGTTGAACGGCACGGGTGACGGCCCGTCGCCCGGTGGCCTCACCGGCGACAAGGACTTCGCGTCGACGCCGGCGCAGAAGAAGGCTGCGGCGAACACCATCGAGACCGAGCTGGAGCCGAACACCAAGAAGGCCACCGACTGGGCGGACGAGTCGTCCAAGGCGGCGGTCAAGGAGTTCGAGAACTGGGACACCGGGGCCGGCGTCAAGAAAGTCATGGACGCGTGGGACAAGCAGGTCAAGGTCCTGATGAGTCGACTGTCCGTGGAGAAGGGCGCGCTGCGCGGCGCCTCCGGACTCTTCGCCGGTAACGACGACCTGATCAAGTCGCAGTTCGGGCCGTTGCTGAAACCTCATCCCGGTCCGTATGTCTCCGGGCTCGACGGGCTGTAGGGCTACGGGCGTCCGCATCGTGGTCACGGTCCGGAGCCGTGCCGATGCGGTGAAGAGAGGATTCGACAAGCATGCGACGGCTCCGGGGCGGAGTCGGCGCGACCGCGGTCGCGCTGCCGATGCCGGCGTTCTCGGCCGGCTGCGGGCAGCAGGCCCTGGCCAGCTGCACCTTCCACGTCGGTGACGAGGCCGTCGAGTTCCACACGGTCGAGGCGAAGCAGCCTCGGGCAGAGGCCGTGCCGGCGCCGTTGATCAGGAGCGCCGGGCGGTTGTCGGCGGAAGGTGTGGCCTCGTACCTGGAACTCCCCGCGGGCGGGCGGGCCCGCGATCACCGACTCGGGGGGCCTGTGTCACCGTACGGCTGAAACCCGCGGGGCCTGCGACGCCGCCCTGCTGGTGCCGGCCGGGGGCGCGGGAAGCACTGCATTCACCGCGCAGCAGATCAACCCGCAGGCCCGAGCGCTCCACGCACAGATCGCCTGACGATACGAGAATCGAACAAGCCACGGGGGACACGCATGCTCACCTATCACGACGTGATGACCACCGATCTCAGCCAGCTGACCACGGCCGCCGGCAAGTGGGACGAGATGGCCGCCGAGATCAAGAAGGTGGCGGACCGGTACAAGGACAGCGTCCAGAAGATCACCATCGGTCCCTCCTGGTTGGGCGTGACTGCCCAGGCCGCCCACACCAATTTCGCCGCCACCCAGTACGAGTACACGGCCGCACAGGCGGAGGCGAAGGCCATAGCCTCGCTGCTGCGCGACGCGCACGAGGACTTCGTGCGGCTGAAGAAGAATCTGGAGTCCAAGCGCGCGGAGGCCGTCAAGGCCGGTATGCGGATCTCCGAGGGCGGCGTGGTGAGTTACGACTACGACCGGCTCACGGACGCCGAACGCTCCGCCATACGCCACGACCCGGACTCCGCGGAGAGCATCCGCACAGCCGTTTCGTCGTGGTCGGAGGCGCTGGATGCCTGCGTCAAGGCAGTGAACGACGCGGACCAGGGCGTGAAGATCGCGCTCGACGCCGTCACCAAGGACGGCTACGGCGACAAGAACGACGAGACACTGGGGATCGGCTTCAACAAACACGCGTACGGCGACATCGAGAAGTACGAGGCGGAGAACACGGTGGACATCGCCACCCGCCTCAACAACGGCGATAAGGTCTCCGCCGCCGACATGGCCGAGTTCCAGCGTGCGGTGCGGGACAACCACCAGGACAAGGCGTTCTCGCAGACGCTGCTGGCCGGCCTGGGGCCGGACGGCTTGTCCAAGGTCACCATCCAGATGAACCACCTCGCCTACGACTCCGACAAGAAGCACAAGGGCCAGTACCTGGACATCGAGAAGAACCTCGCGAACACACTCGCCACTGCGACCCGGGTGCCCGGCAGCGTGAAGGACGCCCCGCCCGGATCGGACGCGTTCAAGAAGTGGGTGAAGAGCGACGAGGGCACGTTCTACCGCGAGTGGATGGAAGGGCTCGACAAGACCGGCGGCAAGGACTACGACGTCGAGATCGGCAACCCGCTCTACGGCTATCAGACCGTCGTCAGTCTGATGCAGGGGGCCGATACGCAGTTCGACGACCAGTTCCTGTACGACATGGGCGACAAGCTCATCCGGGCCGAAAAGCAGCATCCCGCCATCTTCGAGATGTGGAGCGACGGTCACGCCGGTATCGAGACGGACGCCATCGACGGCCTGATGGGCGTGATGAGCAAGAACCCCGACGCGGCCACCGCGTTCTTCGACCCCGCCGGGAACGGGACCGGCCCGAACCATGTCGGCAACGACCACCTGAAATACCTCGTGGGCAGTGGCGAGGGCTCTCGCGAATGGCCCCGGCAGACCATCACGGGCATGGCCGTCCTCAGGTACGACGACCCGACGAACCGCATGGGGCTGGGGGCCGCGCTCGAAGCCGCCGCGACCGGGCACGTGCCGCTGGGCGCGGGGCAGGACCCATGGCCGGAGGCCAGGCACAACGAAGCGCAGGCCCGGGTCATGAACGGCATCCTGGAGCAGTTCGCGCCGGGCAAGGGGGACGGCACCGAGGCGTCCGTACCGAAGAACCTGCAACTGCCCGTTGCCAACGCCCTGGCCGAGTACGCCTCGGACACGCACGAGATCATCAGCGCAACGTCGAGCGACTACATCGACCATTGGTCAAAGGGGTATTTCACTGACGCGGACGGACGGGCGCATCTGTCGTCGACGCCGAAGGACCTCATACAGGTAATGCGGGCGCTCTCCGAAGACCCGGAAGCCTATGCCGCTCTCCATAAAGCCGAAGCGCGTAATCTCAACGTCCTTCTCAACGAAGTCCCGCATGGGCAGGTCGGCTTCGAGAGCAGTGGCCGCTGGCGGGACGCGGGCGCGGTTCTCGGCGCGTACACGGCGATCAGGGAAGACCTGGTCAACGACGAGCGAATGACCGAGTACAGCGAGGCCGACTGGAAGTCCAAGGTCGCCTACCACGTGGTCGGTGGAGCCATCACGCCGCTCACACTGCCGGTGGGCGGAAAGGCACTCCCGATCGGGGACATGCTGCAGCGCGGGGTGGACACCTGGGCCTGGCAGTGGGGCAACGAAATGAAGGGGGAAGCCGACGCGGAAGCCAATGCCAAGATCGCCGACGATTACCTCACGTCGACCAAGCAGATCAACCTCATCGTCGATGGCTGGGAAGCGGGTCGCGACGACATCGACACAACGACCAAGGAAGGCCAAGAGTTGGTCAGGACGCTGAAGGGACACATTCAGGACAGCCACACCACGGGCAGCGCCCAGGCCCAGAAATACCTGACAGACACGACCAACTGATCATGCCAGGTCAAGCATCCTCCAGTTACTCGATCGCCCGCTCGCATGTTGAAGAGGAAGACCGCGTGTCCGCACCGTTCACCGACAAGCCGCGCAGCCGTCGGCTGCTGTACGGAGGCTCCGCCGCGCTGACTGCCGCGGCCCTGGCCGGAGGGGCCTGGTTCTTCCTCGACCGGGGCCAGGCCGCAGTCGGTTGCGACACCCTCGTCAACGACCAGCGCCTCGCATCCGCCCTCGGCTCGCACCACTCCTCCGAAATGGACTGCAAGGAACTGGGCGCGGCGGTGAAGACCGCCACCGGCGGCGGCACCGGGCCGCGCACCAAGGCCCAGGCCGACAACATGAAGCAGATCGTGCTCGCCGTGAGCGACAACCTCGACAACAACGACCGGGTTGTTGCCGCAGATCTCCGGCTCCCGCTCGCCGAGGCCCTGACCAGGTACACCGACGACATCGAGAAAGCGCTGTACGGTCTCGATTCGCAGTACGACAGCATGGCCGACCGGGACGATCCGGCCTGGCAGGACGAGACCGGTTTTCACTTCTCGGTGTTCGTCAACGAACTCGTCGACGTCCTGCGGGCCATCTCGGAGGACCCGGCGGCGTACGCGGTTCTGCGCAACGCCCAGACGAACTGGGGCGCAGCACAATTCGCCTCGCTGCCCACGAGCATCAAGGGGAACACCTTGCTGCTGGCGCCCACGGGCAACGCCTCGGCTCTTGGGACCTACGACGCGATCGCGGTCGATGTGCTGCGGCACAAGGACGCGTCCTCCCGGGACCGGTGGACGGACCTCGTCTACGCGGCCCTGCGTGAGCCGACGCCCGCCGCATCGGCTCCCGGTTCGGCGCTGTCCGAACGGATCACAAGAAGCTGGAGGAACTCGCTGGCAAAGGCGCCGGCCGGCCAACGCATAGACCATCTCCGCACTCAGGCGTCCCTCATGTTCACCACCTGGATCGAAGCCGTGGGCATGGATCAGGCGCAGGCGGAGTCGGCCCAGGAGAAGAATCGCCGTACCGGAGAGAGTGCGTACGGCGAGACCATCCGGCGCCTGGGAACGTCATGACGAGATGATCGAGGACGGCTGGCGGCGTGAACTCGCGGGAACGCCCGCGGCGGAGCGCGGGAGCGCCGTCGAGCAACAGTGCGCCCGGATGATCAGGCTGTGGGCCGATGGCATGGGCGTCGCCCGGAGCACGGCCGACGACGCGGAGAGCCGGTGTCTCGGCAACAGTGAGAGCAACCGCACCCGTGCGGAGCGCATGCTGCGCTGAGGACCGCGCACGGCACGGACGAACACCATCACCGACCGACACGACCGGCCGGGCGACCGCGCGAGGATGCCGTGCCCGCCCGTCGCCCGTCGAGAGAGGGAAGTTCACCATGCCCAAACCGTCCGCCGACGCCCCGCGCAGCCGCCGCCCGCTGTACGCGGTCACCGCCGCCCTGCTCGCCGTGGCCCTGGCCGGGGGCGCGTGGTTCCTGCTCGGCCGGGGGCGGCCGACGGACGACTGCGGCACGCTCGTCAAGGACGATCGTGTCCGGTCCGCGCTCGGCTCGCGCTACTCGGCCGGCATGAGCTGCGCGGATCTGGGTGCGGCAGTGAAGGCCGCCACCACCGGCGGCAAGGCCGCGCCGCACACCCAGGCCCAGGCCGACAGCATGAAGAAGATCCTGCTCGCTGTGAACGACAGTCTCATCCACGGCGACCGGGCCCTCGCCGCAGACCTCCGATTGCCGCTCGCCGAATCCCTGGCCGACTACGCGAACGACACCCAGGAGATCCTGGACGGCACCAACTCCGATTACACCCGGTGGGCCCCCCCGAACAGCATCGCGTGGCAGGACGCGACCGGCTACCACTTCTCGGTGTCCCATGGCCTTCTCGTCCGCGTGCTGCGGGCCGTCTCGGAGGAACCGGCGGCATACTCGGCCCTGCGCGATGCCCAGACGCGGTGGGGAACGGCGCAGCTCGGTTCGCTGACCGCAGAGGCGAGGAAGAACGATCTGGAGGAGGCGCCGGTCACCAATGCCTCGGCCCTCGGCGGCTACGACGCGATCGCGGCCGACGTGGTGCGGAGCAAGGAGGCGTCGGACGCGTCCCAGTGGGTGGACGCGGTGTACGCGGCCCTGCGCAGCCCCGAGGCGTCCGCGTCGGCGGCACCTCGGTCCGCACTGTCCGACCGGATCGCCAAGAGCTGGCGGGCGTCGCTGGCATCAGTACCGGCCAAGGAGCGGACCGACCACCTGCGCGAGCAGGGCACGTTCATGTTCACCGCCTGGGCCGAGGCGGCTGGAGTGGGCCGTGACCGGGCGGAGCCGGTGGAGGTGCAGTGCCGCCGGACCAGCCAGGAGCAGTACGACGCAATCGCCCAGAGCCTGAGAATGTCGTGACGACCGGGGACCTGGAGAACAACGTCCACAGCGGCAGGGGCCGAGGCGGCAACCCCGCATACGAGTGGGCGGCTCCCAGGACGAACTGACGGCGTCCCAGGGCGGAAGCAAAATGGTGACGTGCTGATGGACGACACGCGGTGCGTACCGGTCCGAGCCGACTTGCCCGGAGCTCGGCACCACGGTGGTGAGAGCCAGGGCGGGCGACCGCACGAACGAGCAGGTGTCCCATCGGCCCCGTCCCGTCGGGCGTGCGGACCGCGCAGCTATCACCACCGTGACGCACCTGTCCATCGCGGACCGCGGTCCGTCCCGGCGGGAGATAGTCTGCACGAGGGCGACGAACACGTTCCGCCGCAGGAGAGGAAAGGCACCTGATGGGTACTCAGCAGGAGAAGGACGAGCTGTACGCGCTCGACATCTCGGGCGTGGAATGGCTCAGCGCGCCGGGCACGGAGGAGGCCGAGGAGCGCGTCGAGATCGCCCATCTGCCGGGCGGCGCGGTGGCGATGCGGTCCTCGCTGGACCCCGACACCGTGCTGCGGTACACGGAGGCCGAGTGGCGGGCCTTCGTCCTGGGGGCGCGGGACGGCGAGTTCGACCTCAAGTAGGGCCTGCGGCACGCTCGTCGAACGAGGCGGGCGTCTCGCATGGGAAAGGGCACGACCGGACGGTCGTGCCCTTTCCCGCGTCGGAACGCCGGGCGGTCAGTACGCCTCGGTGAACCCGCGCGAGGCCCGCAGGTCGGTGGCGCGGTAGCTGTCCTTGCCGGACTCGATGATCTTCGCGACCTCCGCCAGGCGGTCCCTCATGTGCTCGGCGCGGCCCTTGTACTTCTTCTGCAGGACCACGTACTCCTTGTGCGCCTCACCGTCCCAGGTGTCGGTGACGACCTTGAGCGCGGCGTCCATCTCCTCCAGGTCCTTGACGATGTTCTGCGACACCGCGCGGACGCGGTTCGCGATCTCCTGGACGCTCTCGTACCTGACCTTGGTGTTCGGGTCGTGGCCCATGGTTGTTCTCCTCGGTGCTCGCGTGTGCGGAAGGGGTGGTGCGGCGCGGTTCAGACGTTGTTCAGGCCGGAGGTGTTGGCGGAGGCTCCGCCCGGACCCTCCTTGACCCGGTTGAAGGCCGCGCGGACCTCCTCGTCGTTGGCGTTGCTGAGGTTCTTGGTGCTCTCCACCGCGTTGTGCAGGACGTCGAGGAGACGACGGATCTGGTCGTGGTCCTCGTTGATCATCAGCTGCGCGGAGGTGAATCCCGAGGCACCGACACCGGTCCACCCGGCGCCCACCGTGGCGAGGATGTTGGCCAGTTCGCGGGACTGCCGCGAGACGGCCCCGGCGGTCTCCACGATCTTGTTCTTCGCCTGGACGATCGGATCGTCGGCAAGTCCGAAACCGCCTGCGGGGTTGGTCATCCGGAGGTCCTATCTCTCAGTTCTCCGGCCCGTCCGCACGATGCGGCCGGGCCCTTCCTGTCCCCCGTGTGCTCCGGCAAAGGAGTGGGGAGAGCGCGGGGCCGGGAAGTGCGCTGTCGGCATTTCCGCGCTCCGAAATCGGACTCGGCCACTTCTCGTTCCCCCGTCACACACGTGAAGTCCGCTGCCACCCTAGTCAATTCGTCCGCCGTCCCCAACTGCGCTTCCTCCAGAAGGAAGTCACCTCGCCGGGCGGACGGGGCGGCGCGCGGAGCGCCGTCGGCGGACATCCCGGACGACCGTCGCGGATCCGGCGATCACACCGACGAGTACGGCGGTCAGGGCCAGCGCGTAGGTGGCGTACCGCTCACTGCGCTCCTGCGGGGTCTCCGACAGGGAGAAGTGCGCGGGCTCTGGCGCGGGGGCCCTGGGCGGCGCCGGGTCGGGGCGCGGGGCGTCCTGCGGGATGTCGTCGCCGGACAGGGCGCGTACCGGGTCGACGACGCCCCAGCCCACGAAGGGGTCGTGCCCGGTGACGGAGCGCTCCGCGGTCTGCTCGATGCGGGCGACGATCTGGGCCGCGGTCCACTTGGGGTACTTGGCGCGCATCAGGGCGGCGACCCCGGCGACGTACGGGGCGGAGAAGCTGGTGCCGTTGTCGGTGCACTGGCCGTTGCCCGGGACGGTGGAGACGATGTCGACGCCCGGGGCCGCGACCCCGACGAAGTCGCCCGCCTGGGAGAAGGGGGCGCGTTCGTTGTTGCGGTCGGAGGAGGCGACGGCGAGGACGCCGTCGAACGCCGCGGGGTAGGTGCGCCTCAGCTTGCCGTCCATGCCGTCGTTGCCCGCCGAGGCGACCACGACGATGTCGGCGGCGAGCGCCCGGGCCACCGCCTTGCCCAGTGCCGAGGTCTCCGACAGGGGCTTGGCCGTGTCCTGCGAGATGTTGATGACATCGGCCTTCTTGGCGATCGCGTGGTCGATCGCGGTGGCCATGGTGGTGTCCTTGCCGCTGTTCTTCTCGTCGTTCTGGCGGATCGGGACGATCGTGGCCTCGGGGGCCAGTCCGACGAATCCGGTGCCCTTGCGGGGGCGGGCGGCGATGATCCCGGCGACCTTGGTGCCGTGGCCCACCTCGTCGACCGTTCCGTCGGTCTTGCCGCCCTTGAGGAGGTCGGCGCCCGACGACGCGTCCACGGCCGTTTTCAGCTGCCGGTTGTCGTTGTCGACGCCGGTGTCGATGACGGCGACGCGTACGCCCTTGCCCTTGGTGTCCTGCCACAGTTCGTCCAGGAGGACGCGTTGCAGGGACCAGGGCCGCCCCTCGTACTGGTGCTTCATCGGGAAGGTGCATTCGCCGCCGCCGTCTATCCCGACGCCGCCGCCTCCCCGGACGCCCTCCGCGTACGCCGTCGGCACGGTGGCCGCGGTCAGTGACACGGTCAGCGCGGCGACGACCGCCGCCGTCCGGGCCGTCCTTCGGTACGCCATCTCTTTCTCTCCCCCGGGTCTCTCGATGCGTGTGTGGCCGCGGGCCGTCATGAACCCTGGGGCTGCCGGGCGCTGTTGGTGTCGAGCCGGGGCCCCTTGGAGAGGAAGTCCGACCAGGCGATCGGCACCAGCGCGGGCGTCACCTTCTCGTAGCCGAGCCTGCTCTGTGCCTGGCTGGGCTCGGGGCGGCCGTCCGACTGCTTCTGTCCGTTCCCGGCGCCGATGTCGGAGGGCCGGGCGTCGCTGTCGCCGTTCGCCTGGACCGCGTAGCGCAGTCCGGTGTCGGTGACCAGGAACAGCGATCCGTCGGGGCGGGACTGGCGGCCCTGGACCTGGGTGTAGAGCAGGCCGCTGCCGGGGGTGACGTAGGTGCTGGTGCCCCCGGCGCTGATGGCGGCCGGGTACGAGGTGCCCGCCCACGTGCTCAGCGTCGTGCGGCCGGAGCCGTCGACCTTGCGCAGCACGTTGCAGATGGTGTCGCGCCCGCCGCTGCCGCCGTCCGCGGAGTTCACCTGGGTGGCCCTGCGGGCCGGCCAGTGCGCGGGCTGGCCCGCGAAGGTCTCGGGGTCCGGGACGAAGGTCTGCAGGCCGACGGAGCGCGCCTCGCTGTCCAGGTCCAGGCCGGCCGTCTGCGGGGAGTTGATCAGCAGCCAGGCGGTGAACTCGGAGACGGGCTGCACCTTTTTGTCGAGCACCACGTAGTACTGGGTGCCCTCACCGGTCCTGGTCCTGAGCACCGTGCCGATCGTGTTCTCCTCGTCGGAGAGCTGCCCCTGGACGTTCGCCGGGGCGCCGACCTCGCCGGGGATCCGCGGGAAGACGACGGGGCTGCCGTCGTGCAGGGTGGCCAGCCAGTCGTCGGTGACGGGCTGCGGACGACGGCTGCCGACCAGGGCGTTGGTCAGGTGGCCGTCGTCGGCCGCGGTCTCGTCGATGCGGTACTTGGTGCCCTTCGCGTCGACCAGGTAGCGGACCTGGTCCTGGCCCTGGACGTAGAGCACCTGACCGCCGGTGAGCCTGTCGCGTCCCTCGGTCCGGCTGTCGTCGCGCGCGCCGAAGACGAAGGTGGCCTTCTGTACCGAGTTGCCCTTGCCGCCGGGCTGTACGCAGACGGCCCAGCGCTTGGCCGTCCCGGCGTCCTTGGCGTCGGGCAGCCGGTCGGGGGCGTACGGGATGCCGAGGATCGGTCCGCGCGGGGGCTTGCCCGCGTCGAGCACGTCGTCGGCGACCTGGATGACGTCGTAGTCCTGCGGGTTGAGGAGCAGCCGGGCCGAGGCGAGGTTGAGCACCGGGTGCAGCAGCGTCTTCTTCTGCTTGCCCTTGCCGGTGGTGAGCACGACGTAGCGGGTGGTGGACTTCTTGCCGACGATCACCTTGGCGCCCGGCTTGTCCCAGTCCTTGGGCGCGGTGGGTTTGAACATGCCGAAGGCGCCGAAGCCGGCGAGGATCAGCGCACCGACGACCACGCCCGGCAGGACCGCGCGCAGCGGCCGGGGAGCACCCTCGTCCGAGCCGGTGGACGAGGGTTGGAGGAAGGCCGCCACCGTGCGCTTCTTCGCAAAGGTGTATGCGTTGAGCTCATCCCGCTGTGATGCCATGAGTCGCTTTTCTCCCGTGTCTCCCCGCGCGGCACCGCTACGGTCGCTGTCCCCCGGCCCGTGCCGGGCCCGCGACGCCGGACCTCGGTGCCGGACCGGCCCCCTACTATGCCTGCTGGCCGTCGGCGACGGTGGGGCGGGTAGGGTGATCCAGCCGCCGAGGTCCTGCCCGGGACAGGCGGAATACGGGTGGAGTTGGGGACTGATGAACGGGGGGAATGCCGGAATGACGGCTTCCGCTGCACCGACGCGTCCGACCGGGCGCGCGCGTACCGCCGGGGCTCCCCCGGCCGGCGACCCGCCGCCGTCCCGCGGCTCCGCACGGCGCTCCCGGCGACCGGCGGCCGCCCGGTTCAACGGGCCCGCGGGACAGTTCGGTTCATTCCGATTGCAACAGTTCGTACTGCTGGAGATCGCCGCCGCGGTGCTGCTCACTGCGTGGGTGATCGAGCCGCTGCTGCTGGTGCCGGCCACCGTCGTCGCCGCCCTGCTGATCCCGCTGGCCGTCGTGCGCAGGCACCGCCGTTCGCTCCCGGAGTGGCTGGGCACCGTCCTGGCCCTGCGGGCGCGTTCGCGGCGGGCGGGCTCCATGGAGCTGCCCGCGGGCACGGAGCCGGGGATCGCGCCTGTCGTGGAGTGTGATCCGGCGTTGCGCACGTACTCCTTCAGCGACCGCGACCGGCGGCCGGTGGGCATGATCGGTGACGGTACGTTCGTCACGGCGATCGTCCAGGTGGAGTCGGACGCCTCGGCGCTCCGGCCGGACCGTTCCGCCCGCCCGCTGCCGCTGGCACTGGTCCGGGACGTGCTCGAAGTCGACGGCATCCGGCTGGAGTCGGCGCAGATCGTGCAGCACACGCAGCCGGCCCCCGCCCCGCATCTGCCTGCGCAGTCCGTCGCCGCGCGCAACTACGCGCCGCTCCAGGCCCAGACGGGTTCGCCCGCCGTGCGGATCACCTGGATCGCGCTGAAGCTGGACCCCGAGCTCTGCCCGGAGGCCGTACGGGCCCGCGGCGGCGGGGTCGTCGGGGCACAGAAGTGCGTGGTGCGCGCGGCCGACCAGTTGTCGAGCAGGCTGACCGGGGCCGGCTTCCGCGCGACGGTGCTGACCGAGCAGGAGCTGACGTCGGCGATCGCGACCTCGGTGTGCGCCAGCCCGTCCGCCATGACGCAGGCGGGCCGCACCGGATCGCCCACGCGGCGCACCGAGGAGACGTCCAGGACCTGGCGTTGCGACGACCGGTGGCACACCACCTACTGGGTGGCCCGCTGGCCCCAGTTCGGCACCGGCGGCGCGGCGATGCCGCAGCTCGTGGCGCTGCTCACCTCCATGCCTGCGCTCGCCACGACGTTCAGCCTCACGCTGGGGCGCGGTGAGCGGCAGGGCGTCTCGGTCGCGGGACACATCAGGATCACCGGGCGCAGCGACGAGGAGCTGTTGAACGCCCGCCATGAGTTGGAGCGTGCCGCGCGCGGCGTCCGGACCTCGCTGGTCCGGCTCGACCGCGAACAGGTGCCCGGCGTGCTCGCCACCCTGCCGCTCGGAGGTACCCGCTGATGTCCGCACCCACGGGGGGTCGTGCCCGGCTCGGTTTCGGTCTGATCGGTCCGCGCCGCGAGCGGCAGTCGGTCACGCTCGACCAGCTGGCGTCGCTGGCCCTGCCGGTCGGGGACGACGGCATGGTGATCGGTGTGGACGCCCAGGGCCGTCCCGCCGTCCTCGGCATCAACCACCCGACCCCGTACGACGTGACATTGATCGGCGGTCTGTGGACGGCGCAGGTGCTGGCTCTGCGGGCGGCGGCCACCGGCGCGCGGATCGTCGTGGAGACGGGGCGCGCGCAGGCGTGGACGGGGCTCGCGCACGCCGCGGGCGGCGGTCAGCCGTGCGTCACGCTGCACGATGTGGGGCGGGTGCCCCCGCAGGGGCCCTCGGCGGGTTCGCCCGTGGTCGTGGTCCGGGACTGCGGCATGCGCCCGCCGCGCGGGCGGGTGGTGTCCGCTCCGTGGCAGTCGGTGCTGACCCTGCTGCCGTATCTGAGCCCGGTGGCACCGCGGTTGATGGAGAAGTCGGCGCTGGTCGGCGTGCAGCGGGTGTCCCCGGACGAGGCCGCCCGGATCGGCCGAATCCTGCACCTTCCGGCCGCCGAGACCCAGGCGCTGTCGACGCTGGCGGACGGGGTGACCCTCTGGTGCTCGGGCGGCGACCGGCAGTTCGTGATGACGCAGGCGACCGACGCCGAGACCGGACTGCTGGGCGGCGCGCGCCGGATGGACTGAGGTCCCGCCGGTCCCCGTACGGGCCGTGCACAGGCCGCGCGTGCGTGTTCGCCCGGCAAAAGCAGTGCTGAACGGGTTCAAGGACTTCGCGCAGGCCGCGCGTGCGTGTTCGCCTGAGTGTGCGCGTGTGCCTGCGCGGGGTGCGTCGGGGGGGTGTGCCGGATGCCCGTACCGGACGCGTCCCGGGTGCGTGTGCGGGACGCGTGTGTGATGCCGGGCGGCGCGTGTACGGAATGTTCGGTATTCCGTCAGCAGTTGTATGGCTTTGACCGCTTCGCCCTTCGCCTTGTACCGCTGCCGGTTCGCTTGAGAGTCCCTTCGTTGCGTAAGGGACAGCTCTTGCGGTGCCGTACGGCCTGACGGAGCGGGCCCCTTGACGATTAGGGTGGGTCCGGGCGCGGCAGAAGAGCCTGCGGGCAGGCGTTGCGTGTCCCAGGGGGAGAGCCGGGCGCTCGGCAGAACGGAAACGGTCGCCCCCACCCATCGGTGCACAAGGGTGCTCGACCACACCAGGAGGCAAAGTGAACGGCGATCGGGACGAGAAGCGCGGGAGTTGGAACATGCCCGTCGACGAGTCGTCCGACGCGGAGCCCGCCGAGATGACGGGTGAGTTCACCATCGACTACACCCCGCCCGCCTGGTACACGCAGAACTCCTCGGGGGACTCGTCGGGCGGTGCCGGAACGCATCTGGCGCCGCCTCCGCCGCCCAGCGGGGCGCCGCTCGCCGTACCCCCGCCTCCGCCGGGGAGCGGCTTCGGCCACGGCTGGACCGCGGCGCCGCCGGCCCCGCCCGTGCCGGACCCGGCCCGGGCTCCCGAACCGGGCCGTGGCGCGGCGGGCGACGCCTCGGCCGCCTCGGAGGGGGCGACGGCGGGATCGCCGGCAGCGGGTGATGCCGACGCGACGACGGACCCGTTCGGCGGCGGGGACGTGGAGAGCGGCGCGACGATGCGGTTCTCCCCCGCTTCGCTGAAGCGGGAGATCGCCGAGCGCGAGGAGGCGTCGAAGCGCGCGGAGGAGGACGGTTCCGCCACGGGTACGGGCCCGGCCGCCGAGTCCGCCACGGCCACCGGTGCGGGTGCGACTGCGGGTGCCGGCAGCACGCACAGTGCCGACGGTACGGACGGGAGCGGGGGCGCCGGTTCGCCGCCCGGCCCCGCGCCGACGACGGACACGACCGCCGGCGCACCGGCCGACGCGGACGCCGGTGCCGTCACCGACGCCGGTTCCGGTGCCGGCGCGCCCGAGCCCGCCGCGGATGCCACAGCGTTCGCCGACGACGCGAGCGGCCCCGGGGACACCGTCGACGGCGATGTCACCGGGGCGCCGCAGGACCCCGCGCCCTCGGACGCCGTCCCGGACGCGGTGCCCCAGGACGCGCAGCCCGCCGCCGCTCCCCAGGACGCTCCGCCCGCCCCGTGGGCCCCGGCGCCGCCACAGGGTGGTCTGCCGCCGCTGCCGCCCGCCTTCCAGCCCGCCGCGCCGCACCCCGCCGCGCCTCCGGCGGCGTCGCAGTGGCCCGCGCAGGCCCCGGCCGCCGCCCAGGGCCCCGGAGGGTACGGATTCCCGCAGGCCGGCGCCCCTCAGGCGCCGCAGCAGCCGCAGCACGGCGGTTACGGCTTCCCGCAGCAGGGCGGCTATGGCTTCCCGCAGCAGCAGCCCGTTCCCCCGGCGCAGCAGGCCCCTGCACAGCAGACCCCGGCGCAGCCGCTTCCCCCGCAGGCCGGTTACGGCTTCCCGCAGCAGCAGCCGCAGGCACCTCATGCGCCGCAGACACCGCCGCCGCCCCAGGCTTCTCACACGCCCCAGGCACCCCAGTGGCCCGCACAGCAGGGCGCGCCCCTGCCCGCACAGGCCCCCCCGCAGCAGTCCGTTCAGCCGCAACAGGCACAGCAGTCCGACCAGTCGCAGCAACAGGCCCAGCAGCCGCAAGCCCCGGAGTCGCAAGGCCTGCCCGAACAGGGCCAGGGGCAGCACCCCCAGGCCCAGCCCGTCGACCCGCGCACCGGAACCGCCTGGCCGTCCCCGATCACCCACGACCAGCGCGAGCGTTCCGTGCCCGGCGCCCCGCTCGGATACACGGCGGCGGTGGAGCTCTCCTCCGACCGGCTGGTCCGGGGCAAGCAGAAGGCGCGGAGCAGCCGCGCGCCGTCCGCCGCGTCCCGCTTCAGGCTGGGCGGGAAGAAGGAGGAGGCCGAGCGGCAGCGCAAGCTCGAACTGATCCGCACCCCCGTGCTGTCCTGCTACCGGATCGCGGTCATCAGCCTCAAGGGCGGTGTCGGCAAGACCACGACGACCACCGCTCTCGGCGCGACCCTGGCGACCGAGCGGCAGGACAAGATCCTCGCCATCGACGCCAACCCGGACGCGGGCACGCTCGGCCGCCGGGTGCGCCGGGAGACCGGGGCCACCATCCGCGACCTGGTCCAGGCGATCCCGTACCTCAACTCGTACATGGACATCCGTCGCTTCACCTCGCAGGCGCCCTCCGGCCTGGAGATCATCGCCAACGACGTGGACCCGGCGGTCTCCACGACGTTCAACGACGAGGACTACCGGCGCGCGATCGACGTACTGGGCAGGCAGTACCCGATCATCCTCACCGACTCGGGCACCGGTCTGCTCTACAGCGCGATGCGTGGGGTGCTGGACCTCGCCGACCAGTTGATCATCATCTCGACGCCGTCGGTCGACGGTGCGTCCAGCGCGTCCACCACCCTGGACTGGCTGTCGGCGCACGGGTACGCGGACCTCGTCCAGCGCTCCATCACCGTCATCTCCGGGGTTCGCGAGACCGGCAAGATGATCAAGGTCGAGGACATCGTGCAGCACTTCGAGACCCGCTGCCGCGGTGTCGTCGTCGTGCCGTTCGACGAGCACCTCGCGGCCGGCGCGGAGGTCGACCTCGACATGATGCGTCCGAAGACCCGCGACGCGTACTTCACGCTCTCCGCGATGGTCGCCGAGGACTTCACGCGCGCCCAGCAGCAACAGGGGCTCTGGACGGCGAACGGCTCCACGCCCCCGCCGCAGTACGCCCCGCCGATGCCCGGCCAGCAGCAGTACGCGCCCCAGCAGCCTCACCCGCCCCAGCAACCGCAACAGCCGTACGCCCAGCCCCAAGCCCAGCAACAACCCCAGCAACCGCAGCAGCCCCAGGCGCCGTACGGCGGTGCTCAGCCGCCCCAACAGCCGTACGGCGGCGGCCCGTATCCGCCGCACCCCGGCCCCGGCGTGCAGCAGCACGGCTGGCAGTCCCCACCGTCCCAGGCGCAGTCCCCGGCGAGCCCGGCCGGACCGCCCGCGTCGGCCCAGCAGCCGCCCGGCGCGCCGGACCAGACCGTTCAGCCTGGTCAGCCCGGCCCTGCGCAGGGCCCGCTCCCCCAGGCCCCGGTACCGCCTCCCGGCTGGCCGCAGCAACCGCCGTCAGCGCCTCAGCAGTAGGGCGACAGAGGAATAGACCAATGAGGGCCCGCACCGACTCCACGGTGCGGGCCCTGCGCGCATTACCGCAGACCACACGCCGTTTCGAGGACCGTTGACGTGGCTCGACCACCGCTGATAAACCTTCGCTTCACCAGCTGGCGAACCACAGATCAACCCGCCTTCTCCGTGCGAGACATGACGCGAGGTCCCTGACCATGGTTGAAAGAGTTCCACCACGCTCCGCCCAGCCGCGCAGATGTCGGCGTGTGCTTCTGGCCTCCGGTGCCGCCGCACTGGCGCTGGCCGCCGGTTCCGTCGTACCGGGCGCGCCGCTCGGGACCGCACCGCAACAGGCGCAGGCCGCCGACAACGACACGTCCACACTGACCGTCGCCGTCGCCCAGAGCGTCGACTCCCTGAGCCCGTTCCTGGCACAGAAGCTGATCAGCACCAGCGTCTCCCGGCTCATGTACGACTTCCTGACGAACTACGACGTCAAGGACAGCCGCCCGATCCCCGCGCTCGCCACCAAGTGGGAGCCCTCCGCGGACAAGCTGACCTGGACGTACACCATCCGCTCCGACTCCAAGTGGACGGACGGGCAACCGGTCACCGCCGAGGACGCGGCGTGGACGTTCAACAAGATCATGACCGACGAGGGCGCCACGCAGGCCAACGGCAGCTTCGTCACCAACTTCAGGAAGGTGACGGCGGCCAGCCCGACGAAGCTGGTCATCGAGCTGAAGGAGCCGCAGGCCACCATGGCCGCGCTCGACGTGCCGATCGTCCCGAAGCACGTCTGGGAGAAGGTCGGTGACTTCTCCAAGTTCAACAACGACACGAAGTTCCCGATCGTCGGCAACGGGCCCTTCGTCCTGGCCGACTACAAGGTCGACCAGTACGTGAAGCTCAAGGCCAACAAGGACTACTGGCGCGGGAAGCCGAAGTTCGACGAGCTGGTCTTCAAGACGTACAAGGACCAGGACGCCGCGGTCGCCGCCCTGCGCAAGGGCGAGGTCTCCTTCGTCGCCGGATCCCCCGCCCTGACGCCCGCTCAGGCGGCGTCCCTCAAGGGCGAGAAGAACGTCGAGGTCAACGAGGGCCCCGGCCGCCGCTTCTTCGCGCTGGCCGTCAATCCCGGCGCGCAGACCAAGGACGGCAAGAAGTTCGGCGACGGCAACGAGGCTCTGCTCGACCAGAAGGTCCGCCAGGCCCTCTTCCTCTCCATCGACCGCGAGACCATCGTCGACAAGGTCTTCCAGGGGCACGCCGTCGAGGGCCAGGGCTACATCCCGCCGCGCTTCTCCGCATACCACTGGCAGCCCTCCGCCGGACAGAGCCTCGCCCACGACCCGGCCAGGGCCGCGAAACTGCTCGACGAGGCGGGCTACCCGCTCAAGAACGGCAAGCGCGTGGGCAAGGACGGCAAGCCGCTCGACCTGCGCATCCTGTGCCACGCCACGGACCCCAACGACAAGGCGATCGGCAAGTACCTCAAGGAGTGGTGGGGCAAGCTCGGCATCGGCCTCAAGGTCGACTGCCGCGACGACGTCTCCGTGCCCTGGTTCGCCGGTGAGTACGACCTCGCCTTCGACGGCTGGTCCGTCAGCCCGGACCCGGACTCCGTCCTCGGCATCCACACCTGCGCGGCACTGCCCGTCAAGGCCAAGGAGAGCGCCGCCACCGACAACTTCATCTGCGACAAGACGTACGACGGGCTCTACCGCAAGCAGCTCGCCGAGTACGACCCGGCCAAGCGCGCGGATCTCGTCAAGCAGATGCAGTCGTGGCTGTACGACTCCGGGTACATGAGCATCATCGCGTACCCGAACGCGGTCGAGGCGTACCGCACCGACCAGATCAAGTCCATCACCACCATGCCCGAGGCGGCCGGCAACATCTACGGCCAGGACGGGTACTGGAGTTGGTGGTCGGCCGTTCCGGCGGGCGGCGAGGGCGCGCACGGGGCGGGCGGTTCCGGCTCCGGTTCGGGTTCCACCGGTGTCGTGATCGGTGGCGTCGTGGTGGTCGTCGTCCTCGCGGGCGGCGGGCTGCTCCTCGCGAAGCGCCGCCGCGCCACGGCGGACGACCGCGAGTAGGAGGGCCCGGCAGTGGGCCGGCGGAGCGGTCGCGGGGTCTCCCGCGGCCCCCGCCACCACCGGCCGGTCCCTGTGCGGCACGAGTATCAGCACGAGTAACGAGAGTTCCTTATGACAGCTGACAGCACTCCGGCGCTCGTGCGGAACGCGGACGCGGATCCCGAAGGCCCGGCCCCGGCCGGCGCCTCGGCCGCACGCGGTCCACGGGCGCGCGACACCCGAGCCTATCTCCAGTACGTCGCGGCCAGGATCGTCGGCGCGATCGTCTCCCTCTTCGCCGTCCTGGTCACCAGCTTCTTCCTCTTCCGGCTCCTGCCCAGCGACCCGGTCAAGCAGATGACCGGCGGCCGCCGCGTCTCCGCCGAACAACTCCAGTCCCTACGACACCAGTTCGGGCTCGACCTGCCGCTCTGGAAGCAGTTCACCAGTTATGTGGGCGACGCGCTGACCGGGGACTTCGGCACCTCGTACCAGTTCCACGCCCCCGTCATCGACAAGATCGTCGAGGCGCTTCCGGCGACGCTGCTGCTCACCGGCACGGCGTACGTCCTCTACACCGCGCTCGGCATCTGGCTGGGCACCCGTACCGCCTGGCGCAACGGCTCGACGAGCGACCGCTTCCACTCCGCGTTCGCACTCACCCTCTACTCGGTCCCGTCGTTCTGGCTGGGCCTGCTCCTGATCATCGTCTTCTCGGTGGGCGTCGGGCCGATCCCCGGCATGTTCCCGACCGGCGGCATGGAGTCGGGCGGCGAGAGCGGCTTCGGGTACGTGCTCGACGCGGCGCACCACCTGATCCTGCCGGTGATCACACTGGTCGCGGTCGGGTACGCGCAGACGCTCCTGGTGATGCGCTCCTCGCTGCTCGACGAGATGGGCAGCGACTACCTGACCACGGCCCGCGCGAAGGGGCTGCGGGACGACGTCGTGCGCCGCAAGCACGCCGTGCCCAACGCCATGCTGCCGACGTTCACGCTGATGTTCGTGAACCTGGGGCATGTGGTCGCCGGGCAGATCCTGGTCGAGACCGTGTTCTCCTGGCCGGGCCTCGGCGGCCTCTTCTACCAGGCGCTCAGCGTGCCCGATCTCCCGCTCGTACAAGGGCTGTTCTTCGTCTTCGCCACCGCGGTGATCCTGGCGAACACCCTTGCCGACGTGCTGTATCCGCTGCTCGATCCCCGGGTGGGCCGATGACGACCGATTCCATGCCCACGCCCGCCGAGGGAGAGGCCGCCCCCGTCGAAACCGGGGCCGCCCCCGTCGGGACCGGGGCCGCCGGGAACCCGCGCGCCCTGGCCAGGGCCCGCAGACGGCAGTCCGCAGCCCGCTTCTGGCGCGACTACCGCCGCCACCGGGGCGGCCTGTGGGGCCTGGGCGCGCTCGTCGTGATCGCACTGTTCGCCGTGTTCGCCCCACAGCTCGTCGGCGCGGACTCGCAGAGCGTCACCGACGCGCCCGGCGGCGCACTGGAGTCGCCGAGCGGTGAACTCCCGCTCGGCACCGACCAGTTCGGGCGCAGCGTGCTGGCGCTGCTGGTGTGGGGGGCCAGGGTCTCACTGACGGTCGGCCTGCTCGCGGCATTCCTCTGCGTCGCCATCGGCACCCTCGTCGGCATCGTCGCGGGACACTTCCACGGCTGGTACACCACGGTCCTGATGCGCATCACCGACTGGTTCCTGGTGATGCCGACCCTGGTCCTGGCCATCGCGCTCGCCACGGTGATGGACCGCTCGATGTGGACCGTCATCATCGCGATCGGCGTCACGACCTGGCCGACCACGGCCCGCCTCGTGCGCGCCCAGACCCTGGCCGTGGAGTCCCGCCCGTACATCGAACGGGCCCGGGCCCTCGGCGGCGGCCACGGGCACATCATGATCCGGCACGTCCTGCCGAACGTGATGCCGCTGGTGCTCGCCCAGACCACGCTGGTGATCTCCAGCGCGATCCTCACCGAGGCCACGCTGGCCTTCCTCGGCCTGAGCGACCCGACCGTCACATCCTGGGGCGGCATGCTCCAGGACGCCCGCGAGGCGGGCGCGGTGAGCGCGGGCCACTGGTGGTACCTGGCACCGCCCGGCATCGCCGTCGCGGCGGTCGCCCTGGCCTTCACCCTGTGCGGACGCGCCATCGAGTCCGTACTCAATCCCAAGCTGGGGGTGACCCGTTGAGTACGCGGAGTACGACGAGCACGCCGAGTGCCTCGGGCGACCACGGGGCGCGGCTCCTGGAGATCCGGGACCTCACCGTGACCTACCCCGGCGGGGCGCGCGCCGTCCGCGGGGTGAACCTCGCCGTCGATGCCGGGCAGAAGCTCGGCATCGCCGGTGAGTCGGGCTGCGGCAAGTCGACGCTGGCACTCGCGCTGCTGCGTCTGCTGCCCGCCGGGACGAAGGTCACCGGCGAGATCCTGCTGAACGGCGAGGACATCCTCACCATGAAGTGGGGCCGGGTCCGGGCGGTGCGCTGGGCGGGCGCGTCGATCGTCTTCCAGGGCGCCATGCACTCCCTCAACGCGGTGCACCGCATCGGGGACCAGATCGCCGAGCCGATCCTGCTGCACGGCAGGGCGAGCCCGGCCGCCGCGGCCCGGAAGGCCGGTGAACTCCTGGAACAGGTGGGGCTGCCGGCCGCCCGCGCGAGCGCGTATCCGCACGAGCTGTCCGGCGGGCAGCGCCAGCGCGTGATGATCGCGATGGCCCTCGCCTGCGATCCGGACCTGGTCGTCGCGGACGAGCCGACCACCGCGCTCGACGTGATGGTCCAGGCCCAGATCCTGCGGCTGATCGAGCGGCTGGTGTCCGAGCAGGACCTCGGCCTGATCATGATCAGTCACGACCTCGCGGTGCTCTCGGACACCTGCGACCGGCTCGCGGTGATGTACGCGGGCCGGGTCGTGGAGGAGGGCCCGGCCGCCGAGGTCCACCGCGACGCGCACCACCCGTACGGCAGGGCTCTGTCCGGCGCCTTTCCGCGCATCGGCGACCCGGCCTCCCGGTTCGCGCCCCGCGGGCTGCCCGGCGACCCGCCGGACCCGTCGGCGCTGCCGGACGGCTGCGCGTTCCACCCCCGCTGCCCGGTGGCACTGGACTCCTGCGCCGCGCGGGACCCGGAGCCGCGGGAGTCGGGACCGGGGCGACGGGCCGCCTGTGTGCTGGTGGGACCGGAGGCGGCGACCGCGGCCCGGCCGGCCGCCGAGGAAGCGAGGAACACACCATGACCCCCACCACTCCCCTGCTCAGCGCCGAGGGGCTGAAGGTCACCTTCCCCGGGCGGCGCGGGGACGCCCCGGCGCGCGCCGTGGACGGCGTCGACCTGGACATCCGGCCCGGCGAGATCGTCGCGCTGGTCGGGGAGTCCGGCTGCGGCAAGACGACGCTGGCGCGGTCGCTGCTCGGCCTGGTGCCGCCGACGTCCGGGCGGGTGACCTTCGACGGGCAGCCGCTCGACCACACGAGCCGGGCGCTGAAGGCGTACCGCAAGCGGGTCCAGCTGGTGCTCCAGGACCCCAGCGGTTCCCTCAACCCCCGGCACACGGTGTACGACGCCGTCGCCGAGGGGCTGCGCATCCACGGGTACGCGGGCGACGAGCGGGCCGCGGTCGCCGGGGCGCTGTCGCGGGCCGGGCTGCGGCCTCCCGAACGGTTCTTCCTGCGCTACCCGCACGAGCTGTCCGGCGGTCAGCGCCAGCGGGTCGTGATCGCGGGCGCGCTGGTGCTGGAGCCGGAACTCGTCGTGGCCGACGAACCGGTGGCCTCGCTGGACGCCTCGGTGCGCGGGGAGATCCTGGCCCTGCTGCTGCGGCTGCGGGACGAGCTGGGCCTGTCGGCCCTGGTGGTCACGCACGACCTCGGGCTGGCGTGGAACATCGCGGACCGGGTCGCGGTGATGTACCTCGGGCGGATCGTGGAGACCGGCGAGGTGGAACAGATCCTCACGGCCCCCCGGCACCCGTACACCCGGGCCCTGCTGTCGGTGCTGCCGGAGGCCGGGACCGAGCCCGTGGTGCTGACCGGGGAGCCGCCGGACCCGTCCCGGGTGCCGTCCGGCTGCCGGTTCCACGCCCGCTGCCAGGTGCTGGCGTCGGGCGAGGCGGAGCGGGCGGGTGTCGCGGAGGCGTGCCGCACGGAGGAGCTGCCGGTGCTCGCCGGCGGCGGCCGGACGCAGGTGGCGTGCCACTGGGCGACCGCCACCGCGGCGGCGCGTTCCTGACCGGGCGGGGCCGGCCCGCCGCGACGCGGCGGTGGCCCGGCCCAGTACCCGGCGGAAGACCGAGTCAGCGGCGCTCGTACGCGGAGACCAGCTCGCCGCACCGCTTCACGTCGGCGGCCATCGCCACGAGCAGGTCGTCGACCGAGTCGAACTTCCGCATCCCGCGCACGTAGGCGAGGAAGTCCACCGAGACGTGGAGCCCGTACAGATCGAGGCCGACGCGGTCGATCGCGTACGCCTCCACCGTCCGCTCCGTGCCGTCGAACTGGGGGTTGGTGCCGACCGAGATCGCGGCGGGCATCGACTCGCCGTTCGCGTTGAGCCAGCCCGCGTAGACGCCGTCGGCGGGGATCGCGGTGTGCGGCAGCGTCTCCAGGTTGGCCGTGGGGAAGCCGAGCTCGCGGCCGCGCTGGGCGCCGCGGACCACGATCCCCTCGACCCGGTGCGGCCGTCCCAGGATCTCGGCGGCGCCCGCGACGTCGCCCGCGGCGACCAGGCGCCGGGTGAGGGTGGAGGAGAACGGTTCGCCGCCGCCCGCCTCGCCGCTCACGTACAGGTCGACGACCTCGACGTCGTAGTCGTACGTCGCGCCGAACTCGGTGAGCAGCGTGACGTTGCCGGCCGCCTTGTGGCCGAAGCGGAAGTTCGGGCCCTCGATGACCAGGCACGCGTGCAGCCGGTCGACGAGCACCTTCACGATGAAGTCGGCCGGCGCCAGCTTCGAGAACTCGGTGGTGAAGGGCAGGACCAGCACCGCGTCCACGCCGAGGTCGGCCATCAGCTCGGCGCGCCGGTGGTGCGGGGCGAGCAGCGGGGGATGGCTGCCGGGGCGCACGACCTCGCTGGGGTGCGGGTCGAAGGTCACCACGACCGACGGCACGCCCCGTTCGCGCGCCCGCTCCACGGCACGCCCGATGATCAGCTGGTGTCCGCGGTGCACTCCGTCGTAGGAGCCGATGGTGACGACGCTGCGTCCCCAGCCCTCGGGGATGTCCTCCAAGCCACGCCAGCGCTGCACTGTGACCGCTCCTCGCCCGAACCCGTGTACATGAGATTGCTTTTTACGCAGGTCTAAGACTGCCATGCTCACGCCCCGCGGCCCGCATCGGCATCGTTTTCGGGCCTCCCGACGCCATCACCGCCCGCCGTGCGTCCGGGCCGAGGAGGGCCTGCCATTCCTGCGGGGCGTCGTCCGCCCACCCGGCGACCAGGGCGGCGAAACCGGGTACGTCACGCATCGTTCCGGCCAGCAGGCGGTCGAACCGGGAGGCCCCCTCGGGGGTGCGGACCAGCAGCGTCCCGGCGCGGTGGACCAGGGCTCGGGTGCGGGCCGGGGCACGCTCGCCGCAGCCCGTCGCGGCCGCCCGCAGCAGGGCCTCCAGCACGCGGGGGTCGCGGTGCGCGCCCTCCTCGAAGTCGAGCAGGACCTCCAGCAGCTCGCCCCTGAGCCGCCCGGAGTCCGGGCCTCCCGGCGCGGCGAGCACCCCGGCGAGGGAGGCGCGCACCGCCGGGGACACGGGACGGTCCCGCAGCAGTCCGGTCACCAGGGGCGGCAGCAGGGCGCGGGCGGCCGGACCGTGCTCCAGCCTCCGGTCGAGGTAGGCGGCGGGATGGACGGTGTCGGCGGGGTGGCTGTCGATGTACGCCCGTACCAGTCCGGCGGCGTGCAGGGACAGCGCCGGGGCGTCGGTCCCGGCGAGCGCGCGCAGCGTCTCCGCCGCCCCCTCGCCGGGTCGGGCGAGCCGTTCCCGCAGCGCCGCGAGCACCTGTTCCGGGTGGGTGGGCAGCGCGGCGACGAGGGCCTCGACGGGCAGCTGCGGCGTGCCCCCGACGAAGGCCCGCAGCGCCTGCGCGAGGACCCGGTCCCGGGTTCCCGGATCCTGGACGAGGAGGGTGAGCGCGGCCCCTCGCGCGGCGGCGTCGCCGGGGCGGGCCAGCAGGGCGTCGGCCGCCCCGCGCAGCAGCTCGCGGTCGTCTTCGAGGACGACGTGCGGGGCGGTGAGCAGGGCGTACGAGGCTGCGGCGGCCCGGCGTCCGGGGTGTTCCTCGTCGCGGGCCCAGCGGTCCACGGCCCGGCACAGCGCCGACGGCTCGTCCTCGGCCAGCACGGCCAGCAGTTCCCCGGCCCTGGGGTGGCCGCTCGCGACCAGGGCGTCGGCCAGGTCGTCGACGGCCAGGTCCCGGTGGGCGTGGAGCAGGGCCTGGGCGGCGGCGGCCACGGTCGGGCGCGGGGCGCCGCCCTCCCCGGCGGCCAGCGGGCGCTCGTCGGTGAACCAGGCGCACAGCAGCGGCTGCACGGTCCGCGGCCGGGCGGTGAGGAGGCGTGCGACGGCGTCGAGGTACCGCTCACCGGCCGCGCCGCCCTCGCTTCCCGGCACGGGGCCGTGGCCGTCGCCGCCCGCGTCGGCCCGGCGCGGCCCGTCGGCGGGGACGAGGCGCCGGAGCAGATCGATCCGGTCCGGCTCGGGCAGCCTCAGCCGCCGCCAGAACCACGGGCCGAACCCGGCGTACGTCCCGGCGGCTCCCGGCCCGCCCGTGACGGCGTGCCGGACGACGAGACCGGCGAGCAGCCGCAGCACGTCCAGGTGGGGCCGGGCGTCCGGCACCCGGAGAAGGGTGCGCGAGAGCAGGTGGGCGGCCCACCAGCGGGCGTCGTCGCGGGCCCGGTGCCCGGCCGTCGGCGAGGGCGCGCACGTCAGCCGGTCCAGGGCCTCGACGAGCCCGGTCAGGCGGTGCGCGAGCGCGGCGGGGCCCTCCCGGCGTCCCAGGAGCAGCAACGCCTGGATCACCGGGCCGGTCCGGTGGCGCGGCACGGGCAGGGCCCGGGGCCGGTGCGCCGGTCCGGTCGCCGCTGCCGCCTCCGGCGCGGGCGGGCCGGCCGACGCATCGCCCCGTCCGGCGGGCGCCCCGGCCGCCGTGGGAGCCGCCCCGGGCTCGGGGGCGGTGCCGCGCCGGTCCCGCGCCCGGCGCGGCCTCGGGACACGGGGCACGCGCGCCACGACGTCCGCCGTACGCGGCCCTGCCCCGGCCCCCGGTCCCGGGTCCGGCTGCCCGCGGTGTACCAGTGCGTGCAGGGCCGTGTCCAGGTCCAGATGGGCGCCCTGCACCCAGTCCCCCAGCTCCTCGTGTGCGAAGCGGTAGCCCGCGCCCGCCGGGACGATCAGGCCCTCGGTGAGGACCGCCGACGCCCAACCCGTGCGCCAGGGGAAGATCTCCTCGAACGCCACCCGGTCCAGCTCCCCCTGCCCGGGGCCCAGACAGCGCCGCGCCGCCTCGTGGACCTGTCCGGCCACCCGGGCGGCCAGGCGGCGGACCGCACCGCCCCCGGGCGCCGGGTCCGACAGGGCCGCGACACGGAGCGCGACGCGCAGGCACATCAGGTCCAGGTGGGCCCCGAAGACCTCGTCCGTGTCCGGCCGTCCCGCGGCGTCCGGCGGCAGTGCCTCGCGCACCTCCGCGAACAGGCGCAGCGTGAGCGGGTGCCGGTCGTGGCCGGGGGCCAGCGCCCCGGGCGGGACGGCGTACCGTTCCGCGGCCCGTGCGGCCTGGCTCGCGGTGAGGTCGCCGAGACGGACGGCGTACGGGGGCCGCCCGGCCCGCCGCGCGGGCCGGTGCAGGGTGTCGGGCGGGAGGTGCGCGCCGGCCGTCTCCCAGTGCTCGGGCGTGCAGGCGATCACGAGCCGTACGTCGTTGGCGCGCAGCCAGTCCACCGTCCCGGCGGTCCACCGGGCCAGGTCGTGGGCGAGCACGGGGGGCATTTCCTCGGGCCCGTCCAGCAGGACGAGCAGCGGGTTCCCGTTCCCCGAGGCCAGCCGGGCCACGCGTTCGGGGACGGCCGTGGTCATGTCGCCGCGCGCACCGGCGGCGGACACGATCCGTCCGGCCCGGCGCAACGCGCGGCCGATCGCGTCGGCCACCGAGATGTCGTCGGCCAGCAGATCGGCGCCCCGCAGCCGGACCGTGGGGGCGGGCACCGGCCCGCGGGCCCGGCGGGCGGCGAGCACGGCCAGTTCGGTGGTACGGCCGGAGCCCGGTGCTCCGACGAGGCCCAGGACCACGGCGGGTCCGGGCTCCGGTGCCGGTGGCCCCGCGGGGAACGTGAAGACGGCGAACTCCGCGGTGACGTGCGGGCGTTCCACCGGGTCGGGGCAGCCGGACGGGCCGCTCGCCGCCCCCAGCGAGGTCGCCGTCAGGTGGAGGACTCCCGCGAGGTTCAGGTCGCGCCCGTAGCCGGGCACGCCCGTCGTGCTGCGCCGCAGCAGCTCGCCCAGCGGGCCGTCGGCGCCCGGGCCGCCGAGCGGCACCGCGAGGCCCGCGGCGGGGTGCCCGGCCCGCAGGGCGGTGCCCAGGACGGCGAAGACCGCCCCGCTGTCCGGGTCGACGACGGGTCCGCCCCGGGCCGTGCCGCCCAGCCGCAGCGCGTCCGTTCCGTCCGTGCCGAGCGCGAGTTCCAGCGCGCCCTCGATCCGGTGGTCGCGCCCGTCGACGGTGCAGGTCACCGGGCAGGTGCCGAGCACCCGTGCCTCGCGCCAGCCGTGGGCGGCGATCGTCACGTACGTCCCCGCCTCGATCCGGCTCCGAAAAGCAATCGGGACCGGATCGACGCCGAGCACGCCTGGCCCTCCGGTGCGCAGCAGCGCAAGGCCCCGTTCGGGCAGTGCGGTGATGTCCGCGGCCCCCGCGGAGCAGCTGCGGCCGTCCGCTCCGTGCAGGACCAGCCGGGCGGCGCCGGTGATCGTTTCGTGGCTGGTCACGACCGTGCCCCGGTCGTCGGCGACGAAGCCGGTCCCCCGCGGCCGGCCGGCCGGATCGCAGATTCGTACCAGCGTCGTCCGGTCCCCGCTTCCCATGGTCCGACGTTAGGTCGGCCACGACCGGCGCGCGGACCACTCGGGTCGAAAGGGCCCCTGAGACACCATTGATTCACCCCTCGCGCCTGCTCGTTGGGGTGAATTCGGGGCGTTCGACGGACCGGAGCCGCCAGGGCACTCGTGGAACGGGTGCGGCGGCCCCGTCCTCCAGGACGGGGCCCGGCACGGCCCGCGGGCCGTTGCCGTCGGTCAGGCGAAGACGGCGAGGCTCCTGGCCTTGCCCTTCTGCTCCTCGACGAGGACCAGGAAGCGCCCGTCGGGCCCGAAGACGCCGACCGGCCCCGGCGGGAAGGCGGGCATGTCCAGCCGTACCCCGTTGAGCAGCAGCCTGGCGCGCTTCTCGTCGACGTCCCAGCGGGGGAACGCGGATGCGGCGGCCTCGGCCACCGGCATCACCGTCAGCCGTTCCTGGTGCTGGTCGAGCGTCCGCGCCGCGTCGAGTCCGTACGGGCCGACACGGGTGCGCCGCAGCGCGGTCAGGTGCCCGCCGACGCCGAGCGCGGCGCCGAGGTCGCGGGCGATGGCGCGGACGTACGTGCCGGAGGAGCAGACGACGGAGACGACCAGGTCGATCACCGGCGTACCGTCCTCGGCGGTCTCCTCGCGCACGTCGTAGACACGGAAGGACGAGATCGTCACCGGCCGGGCCGGGATCTCGAACTCCTCGCCGCCGCGGACCCGGGCGTAGGACCGCTTGCCGTCGATCTTGATGGCGCTGACCTTGGACGGCACCTGCATGATCGGGCCGGTCAGGGCCGCGACTCCGGCGTCGATGGCGTCACGGGTCACCCCGGAGGCGTCGGCGGACGAGGTGATCTCGCCCTCCGCGTCGTCCGTGACGGTGTTCTGGCCGAGCCGGATCGTGCCGAGGTACTCCTTCTCGGTCAGCGCGAGGTGGCCGAGGAGCTTGGTGGCCCGTTCCACGCCGAGCACGAGGACGCCCGTCGCCATCGGGTCCAGCGTGCCGGCGTGGCCGACGCGCCGGGTCCGGGCGATGCCGCGCATCTTGGCGACGACGTCGTGCGAGGTGAAGCCGGCCGGCTTGTCGACGATGACCAGGCCGTCCTCGGGGCCCGTGCCGCCCCGGCCCGGGGCCGCCTTCCCGCCCCGGCCGGCCGTCTTGTTCTGCGATGTCATTCGGAGGCGGTGTCCTCGTCGCTCGCGCCGTCCGCCTTGCGGTACGGGTCGGCGCCGCCGGCGTACGTGGCGCCCGAGGACGCCTCGCGCACCCGCGCGTCCGAGGCCCGGGCCCGGTCGAGGAGGTCCTCGATCGTCCTGGCGTTCTCGGGGAGCGCGTCGGCCACGAACGTCAGCGTGGGGGTGAACTTGGTCCCCGCCGCGGCTCCGACCGCCGAGCGCAGCACGCCCTTCGCGCTCTCCAGCCCGGCCGCCGCGCTCGCCCGCTCCTCGTCGTCCCCGTAGACCGTGTAGAAGACCGTGGCCTCCCGCAGGTCACCGGTGACCCGGGTGTCCGTGATGGTCACGTGCGTACCCAGACGGGGGTCCTTGATACCGCGCTGCAGTTTCTGGGCGACCACCTCCTGGATGAGGTCCGCCAGCTTTTTCGCCCGCGCGTTGTCGGCCACTGGTCCGTCTCCTTCTCAGCTTCGGGACAGGCCACCGAGGGGTGGCACGTACCACCCCTCGCCGTCCCTTCCTTCTTACGTGCTCAATCGTCTTGGTCGCTGTGCAGCCGCCGTCGTACGGACAGCAGCTCCACTTCCGGCCGAGCGGCCACCAGCCGCTCGCACCGGTCCAGAACATCTGTGAGGTGTCCGGTGTCCCCGGAGACCGCGGCAAGGCCGATCTCGGCCCTTCGATGGAGATCCTGACCGCCCACCTCCGCCGCGCTCACCGCGTATTTGCGCTGGAGCTCGGCGACGATGGGACGGACGACGGAGCGTTTCTCCTTCAACGACCGTACGTCGCCGAGAAGCAGATCGAAGGACAGTGTCCCCACATACATGAATGTCCGGATGTCCCGCCGGTTCGGGTTCGCGCCCCGCCAGCGCTTGGCAGGGACACCAGAACCGTACACGGAACGGCCGGGGCCGATCGACGGAAATACGACCCGTCGACCGGCCCCGACCGTTGCGGAGAACTCCGGGAGGCGTCCCCCGGAGACCCGCCGCGGATCAGCCTCGCGGCTTCTCGCGCATCTCGTACGTCGCGATGATGTCGTCGACCTTGATGTCGTTGAAGTTGCCGAGGTTGATACCGCCCTCGAAGCCTTCGCGAATCTCGGTGACGTCGTCCTTGAAGCGGCGCAGACCGGAGATGGTGAGGTTCTCCGCGATGACCTTGCCATCGCGCAGCAGGCGCGCCTTGGTGTTGCGCTTGACCTCGCCGGACCGGACGAGCACACCGGCGATGTTGCCCAGCTTGGACGAGCGGAAGATCTCGCGGATCTCCGCCGTACCGAGCTCGACCTCTTCGTACTCCGGCTTGAGCATGCCCTTGAGGGCCGCCTCGATCTCCTCGATCGCCTGGTAGATGACCGAGTAGTAGCGGACGTCCACGCCCTCGCGCTCGGCCATCTGCTGCGCACGCCCGGCGGCGCGCACGTTGAAGCCGATCACGATGGCGTCGGAGCCGGTCGCCAGGTCGATGTCCGACTCGGTGACCGCACCCACGCCGCGGTGCAGGACCCGGATGTCGACCTCGTCGCCGACGTCGAGCTGGAGCAGCGAGGACTCCAGGGCCTCCACCGAACCGGACGCGTCGCCCTTGATGATGAGGTTGAGTTCCTGGACCAGACCGGCCTTGAGCGCCTCGTCGAGGTTCTCCAGGGAGAACCGGACGCCCTTGCGGGCGAAGTTGGCGTTGCGCTCGCGGGCGGCACGCTTCTCGGCGATCTGCCGGGCCGTGCGGTCCTCCTCGACCACGAGGAAGTTGTCGCCGGCGCCCGGGACGTTGGTGAGACCGAGCACGAGGACCGGGGTCGAGGGACCCGCTTCCTCGACGTTCTCGCCCTTGTCGTCGAGCATGGCGCGCACGCGGCCGTAGGCGTCGCCGACGACCATCGTGTCGCCGACGCGGAGGGTACCGCGCTGGACGAGGACGGTCGCCACGGCGCCGCGTCCGCGGTCGAGGTGAGCCTCGATCGCGATGCCCTGCGCGTCCTGCTCCGGGTTGGCCCGCAGGTCGAGCGAGGCGTCCGCGGTCAGGACCACGGCCTCCAGGAGCTCGTCGATGTGCAGCCCCTGCTTGGCGGAGATGTCGACGAACATCGTGTCGCCGCCGTACTCCTCGGCCACCAGACCGAACTCGGTGAGCTGGCCGCGCACCTTGGTCGGGTCGGCACCCTCGACGTCGATCTTGTTGACCGCGACCACGATCGGCACGTCGGCCGCCTTGGCGTGGTTCAGCGCCTCGATCGTCTGGGGCATCACACCGTCGTTCGCCGCGACCACGAGGATCGCGATGTCGGTGGACTTCGCACCACGGGCACGCATGGCGGTGAACGCCTCGTGACCCGGGGTGTCGATGAAGGTGATACGGCGGTCCTCGCCGTTGACCTCGGCGGAGACCTGGTAAGCACCGATGTGCTGCGTGATGCCGCCGGCCTCGCCCGCGACGACGTTCGTCTTGCGGATCGCGTCCAGCAGTCGGGTCTTTCCGTGGTCGACGTGACCCATGACGGTCACGACCGGCGGGCGCGGGCTGAGCGCCTCGTCGCCGCCCTCGTCCTCGCCGAACTCGATGTCGAAGGACTCGAGCAGCTCGCGGTCCTCCTCCTCCGGGCTGACGATCTCGAGGACGTAGTTCATCTCGTCGGCCAGCAGCTTCAGCGTGTCGTCGGAGACCGACTGCGTGGCCGTGACCATCTCGCCGAGGTTCATCATCACGGCGACGAGCGACGCCGGGTTGGCGTTGATCTTCTCCGCGAAGTCGGTGAGGGAGGCACCACGCGACAGACGGACGGACTGCCCGTTGCCGCGGGGCAGCATGACGCCGCCCACCGACGGGGCCTGCATGGCCTCGTACTCCTGGCGCCTCTGCCGCTTCGACTTGCGGCCACGACGCGCCGGACCGCCGGGACGGCCGAACGCACCCTGCGTGCCACCGCGGCCACCGGGGCCACCGGGACGGCCGCCGAAGCCGGGACGACCGCCGAAGCCGCCGCCACCGCCGCCGGGACGACCGGCACCGCCGCCACCGCCACCGGGACGGCCGGCGAAGCCGCCGCCACCGCCACCGGGACCGGCCGGACGGCCCGCGAAGCCGGGACGACCGCCGCCACCGGGACGACCGCCACCGCCACCGGGACCACGGCCACCGGGGCCGCCGCCGGGACGCGGGCCCGCGGCGGGACGCTGCGGCATCATGCCCGGGTTCGGACGGTTACCACCGGGGCCGCCGCCCGGACGGGGCGCCTGCGGACGCGGCATGCTGCCCGGGGTGGGACGCGGAGCGCCCTGGCCCTGGGGACGCGGGGCGCCACCGGGGCCGCCCTGCGGACGCGGGGACGGACGGTCCTGGCCGCCGGGGCGCGGAGCGCCGCCCGGACGGGGCGCCTGCGGACGGGCCATGCCCGTCGAGCCGCCGGACGTGAAGGGGTTGTTGCCCGGACGGGGACCGGCCGGACGTGCACCGGGGCGCGGGCCTCCCTGGCCGCCGGGGCGGGCCGGACGCTCGCCGCCGCGGCCGCCGTCGCGCTGGCCGCCGTCGCGCTGGCCGCCGCCCGGACCCGGGCGTGCGCCGGGGCGCGGGCCGGGAGTGGCGCCGGAGGGGCGCGGTGCCTGCTGCTGCGGCGCGGCCGGCTGGGCCGGGGCCGAGAACTCGGCGGCCGGGACCGGGGTCACCGGAGCGGGCTTCGGCGCCGGACGCGGGCCGGGGCGCGGCCCAGCAGAGGGCGCCGAGGGGGTGCTGCTCGCCGGGGCGGCGGGGGCCGGCTTGGGGGCCGGGGCGCCGGGCTTCGGGGCAGCAGGACGTGCCGCGGCGGCCGGAGAGGGCGCCGAGGGCTTGGCAGGCGTCGCCCTGCGGGGCGCGCCAGGCTTGGCAGCGGGCTTGCCGGCGCTGCCGCCGGGCCCCTGCAGTGCGTCAGTCAACTTGCGTACAACCGGCGCCTCGATCGTCGAGGACGCCGAACGGACGAATTCACCGAGTTCCTGGAGCTTGGCCATGACGACCTTGCTCTCCACACCGAACTCCTTGGCGAGTTCGTATACCCGGACCTTAGCCACTTCGCTCCTTTTAGGTCCGGTTACCGCCGGACCGTCGCTACTTCATGGGCGTACTCATCGCGTACTCATCGAGTGCTCATCGCAATCTCGACCTACTTCCAACTCGCGAGGTACCTGACCGCACGGGGTTTTCCGTGCCGTTCATTTCTTACGGTGTCGCCCGCTCGACGAACCCCCGCAGCGCGGTGGTGTCGAACGGCCCCTTGGCCTTGAAGGCCCGGGGGAACGCCCGGCGGCGAACCGCCAGGTCCAGACAGACAGAGACGGGGTGTACGTACGCACCCCGGCCGGGCAGCGTACCGCGAGGATCGGGGACACAGGCGTCCCCGTCCGCGACGATGCGCAGCAGCTCGTGCTTGGCCGCCCGCTCCCGGCATCCCACGCAGGTTCGCTCAGGGCACGCGAGGGCATGCGTCCGGCCAGACACGTCCAAGTCTACCTCCCCGCATCGACCTCACCCCTTTGGGGCAAAAATCGAACGCATGTTGTTGTCATAGCGGTACGCCGCCCGGGGATTATTCCCGCGGCCCGCACGAAATCACCTGGCGCCGGTGCTCCCGTCCCGCCGTCGCCGCCTCCGGACACCGCCGGGCCGCCGGGCCGGGCGGCCGCCCGGCCCGGCGGGCGGATCAGCCGCGCTCCGACCGCTGACGGGCCCGCTCGGACCGCTCCCGGTCGGCGACGTCACGCTCGGCGTCCGTCTCCGTGTCCGGGCGGATGTCGATGCGCCAGCCGGTGAGGCGGGCGGCGAGGCGGGCGTTCTGCCCCTCCTTGCCGATCGCGAGCGAGAGCTGGTAGTCCGGGACGGTGACCCGGGCGGACCGGGCGCCGAGGTCCACGATCTCGACCTTGCTCACCCGCGCGGGCGACAGGGCGTTGGCGACCATCTCGGCCGGGTCGTCCGACCAGTCGACGATGTCGATCTTCTCGTCGTGGAGTTCGGCCATCACGTTGCGCACCCGGCCGCCCATCGGGCCGATGCAGGCGCCCTTGGCGTTGAGGCCGGAGCGGGTCGAACGGACCGCGATCTTGGTGCGGTGACCGGCCTCGCGGGCGATCGCGCAGATCTCGACGGAGCCGTCGGCGATCTCCGGGACCTCCAGCGCGAAGAGCTTCTTCACCAGATTGGGGTGCGTGCGCGACAGCGTCACGGACGGACCGCGCACACCCTTGACGACCCGGACGACGTAGGTGCGCAGGCGCAGGCCGTGCGGGTACTCCTCGCCCGGCACCTGCTCCTGCACCGGCAGGATGGCCTCCAGCCTGCCGATGTCGACCAGCACGTTCTTCGGGTCCTTGCCCTGCTGGACGACGCCGCTGACGATGTCGCCCTCGTGGCCCGCGTACTCCCCGAACGTCTTGTCGTCCTCCGCGTCGCGCAGGCGCTGCAGAATGACCTGCTTGGCCGTGGACGCCGCGATCCGGCCGAACCCGGAGGGGGTGTCGTCGAACTCCTTGGGCTCCTGGCCCGGCTCCAGGTCGGCCGGGTCCTCCGTCGCCCACACCGTCACATGGCCGCGCTCGTCGATCTCCACGCGCGCGCGGCGGTGGCTTCCCTCGGTCCGGTGGTAGGCGATGAGGAGGGCCGACTCGATCGCCTCGACGAGCACGTCGAAGGGGATCTCCTTGTCCTGCGCCAAGCCCTTCAAGAGCTTCACGTCGATGTCCACGGCTACGCCTCCTCTTCCTTCTTGTCCTTGCGGTTGAATTCGATCTCCACGCGCGCCTTGGCGATCTCGTCGAAGGCGATCCGGCGGGAAGTGGGCCTGCGGCCCTTGACGCCCGGCACCTCCAGGTCGAGCCCGTCCTCGTCCACGGCGAGGATCCGGGCGACCAGCTCGCCGTCCTCGCGCAGGTGCAGCCTGGCCAGACGGCCCGTGGCGCGTACGTAGTGGCGGTGCTCCGTCAGCGGGCGGTCGGCACCGGGGGAACTGACTTCGAGGACGTACTCGCCCTCGCCCATCGCGTCGGTCTCGTCCAGCTTCTGCGAGATCGCACGGCTCAGCTCGGCACAGGCGTCCAGCTCCACGCCCTCTTCGGAGTCCACGACGATCCGCAGCACCCGGCGGCGGCCCGCCCGGCTCACCTCGATCTCCTCGAGGTCCAGTCGCTCGGCGCTGACGAGCGGTTCGAGCAGCCCGCGCAGCCTTTCGCTCTGGGTGGTGCTCATCCGGGTGACTCCTCGGCCGCGTGTGCTGTTGTGGGATCTCGCGTGTCAGGTCAAAGGGTATCCGGTCCCGAGGGGTGTTGCCGTCCTCCCGCCCCCCGACCGCGGGTACGCTCGCCTGCGGTGATCACTTCTGGACAGATCCAGTCACAACAGGGCCAACTCCGAAGGAGAAACAAGTGCGGCGCACGGGGACGACGCGCAGAGGCGCGTTGACCGCGACGGGGGCGATCGCCATGGGCGCGATCCTGAGCGGCTGCGGCGGGAACGAGGACGGGGAGGGCTCCGCCCGGGCCGGCGCGCCGACCGCCGCCGAGATCGCCCGGGCCGTGCGGACGGAGCGCAGGCTCCGGGCGAGCGCCGCGCGGACCAGCCTGGAACTGCTGGCCCGCTACGAGCACGTGGTCGGCGCCCATCCGGCGACCGCCGCCGGGCTCGCGCCGTTGCGCGATGCCGTGCGGGCCCACACCAGGGCACTGGCCCCCGACGGCGAACAGGAGCTCACATCCACGAGGTCGCGCGCGACCGGTGCCCGGGCCGCCGTCGAGGAACTGGCCGACGCGGAACGCCGCGCAGCCGACGCGCACCTGGCGTCGCTCATGGAGGCGCCGCCGGAACTGGCCCGGCTGCTCGCGTCGATCGCGGCGGCCGGCGCGGCCCATGCCTATCTGCTGACCGACCTGGCCAAGGAGACCTCCTCGTGAACGACGGGACCGTCATGAGCGACGCGACGCGCAAGGCCGCCCAGGCGGCGCTGGCCGCCGAGCACGCGGCGGTGTACGGCTACGGCATGGTCGGCGGGCGCGTCGCGGCGGGCCGCCGGGCCGAGGCCACCGCGGCCTACCACGCCCACCGGGCCCGCCGGGACGCGCTGGTGCGGTCGCTCCGCGACGTGGGCGCCGAACCGGTCGCGGCGCGGGCCGCGTACGCCCTGCCCTTCGCGGTGCCGGACGCGGCGGCGGCGGTCCGGCTGGCCGCCGTGCTGGAGGACCGGGTCGCGGACGTGTACTCCGACCTCGTGCGGGCTGCCGAGGGGCCGTTGCGGCGCCAGGCCGCGGACGCGCTGCGCGAGTCGGCCGTGCGCGCGGTCCGCTGGCGGGGCAGCGGCGTACCGTTCCCCGGTCTCGTCGAGCACGCCGACGACGGGTCGGGTGCGACGGCCGGGGCGGCGAAGAAGGCCGCCGGGGACGGGGCCGGTCCGGGGAACGGCTCCGGCTCCGCGCACTGAAGAGGCTTCGAGAGGGAACAAGGCACGTATGGATTTCGAACCGCCGCAGCGGCTGGTGCGAGCGCTCGGCGAGTCGTACGGCGACGCGGCCGACTGGCTGGCACGGCTTCCGGCACTGACCGAGGAGGCGCTGTCCTCGACCGGACGGGAGCCGACCGTCGACCGGGTCGTCGCCCCCGGCGGCCGCAGCGGCCTGGTCCTGCTGGTGACGTGTTCCGACGGCACCCGTGCGGCGCTGAAGATCGCCCCGCCCGGAGCCGCGCCCGAGCAGGAGCGCGCGGCGCTGGCGCACTGGAACGGCTGGGGCTCGGTGCTGCTGCTCGCCGACGGCCCCGGCGCGCTGCTGCTGGAGCGGTTGCATCCCGAGGTGTCGCTGCGCTCGCTGCCGGAGGCGAAGGCGCTGCTGGAGGCGGCGGGCACGGTGCGCCGGCTCTGGGTGGAGCCGCCGGCCGGGCACGGCTTCGAGACCGTCGCCGAGCGGACCGCGCGCCAGGCGGGACCGATGCGCGCCGGCGCCGCGGCCGACCCGGGTCTGGAACCGCTGGTCTCCGCGGCGCTCGCGGCGCGCAACGAGCTGCTCGACCGCTCCCCCGAACTCCTGCTGCTCCACGGGAACTTCCGGCAGAGCAAGGTCCTGGCGGGCGAGCGCGCGCCCTGGCTGGCGGTCGGGCCCGAGCCGTTGGTCGGCGAGCGGGCCTACGATCTCGCGCGTCTGGTGCGCGACCGCGTCGAGGATCTGATCGCCTCGCCCGCGGGTCCGGCGTCGGCCCGGCGCCGGATCGGAAAACTGGCCGACGCGCTGGACGTGGACCGGGAGCGGCTGCGCGGCTGGACGCTGTTCCGCGCGGTGGAGTCGGGCACCCGGGCGCTGGCGGCGGGCCGACGCCAGGAGGGCGAGCTGACGCTGGAGTTCGCTGGCTGGCTGTAGACCGTGGGGCCGGGGTCTCCCCGGGTGCGCGACGGCAGCCCCCCGCGCGTCGCGCGGGGGGCTGCCGTGTGCCGTGCCGTACGGCTCGGAGCCGGTCGGACGGCCTTCGAGCGGTCGGAGGTCGTCCGACCGGCTCTCAGTCCTGGGCGGCGAGGCGGGCGATCGCCTCGTCGACCGTGAGTTCCTCGCGCTCGCCGGTCCGGCGGTCCTTGAGCTCCAGGACGCCTTCGGCCGAGCGGCGGCCGGCGACCAGGATCTTCGGGACACCGATCAGCTCGGCGTCGGTGAACTTCACGCCGGGCGAGACGCCGGCCCGGTCGTCGACCATGACCCGCAGGCCGGCGGCGGCGAGCCGGTCCGAGACGTCGAGGGCGAGTTCCGTCTGGAGGGCCTTGCCCGCCGCGACGACGTGGACGTCGGCCGGGGCGATCTCGCGCGGCCAGCACAGCCCCTGCTCGTCGGCGGTCTGTTCGGCGAGCGCGGCGACGGCGCGGGAGACACCGACGCCGTACGAGCCCATGGTGACCCGGACCGGCTTGCCGTTCTGGCCGAGCACGTCGAGTTGGAAGGTGTCCGCGTACTTGCGGCCCAGCTGGAAGATGTGGCCGATCTCGATGGCGCGGTCCAGCTTGAGGCCGGCACCGCACCGGGGGCAGGGGTCGCCCTCCTCGACGACGACCACGTCGAGGTACTCGTCGACCTCGAAGTCGCGGCCGACGACGACGTTCTTCGCGTGGGTGCCCGGCTTGTTCGCGCCGGTGATCCAGGAGGTGCCGGGGGCGACGCGCGGGTCGGCGATGTAGCGGACCTTCTCGAGGCCCTGCGGGCCGACGTATCCGCGCACCAGGTCGGGGCGGCCCTCGAAGTCCTCCGCGGTGACCAGTTCGACGACGGCGGGGGCCAGGTGCTCGCCGAGCTTGCCGAGGTCGACCTCGCGGTCGCCGGGCACGCCCACGGCGACGATCTCGCCGTCGACCTTGACCAGCAGGTTCTTCAGCGTCGCGGAGGCGGGCACGCCCAGATGCGCGGCGAGCGTCTCGATGGTCGGGGTGTCGGGGGTGTCCAGCTCCTCGGCCGGGCCGTGCGCGGAGCCGTCCGCCGGGGCGCCCTCGAAGGTCACGGCCTCGGTGTTGGCGGCGTAGTCGCAGGCGGGGCAGTCGACGAAGGTGTCCTCGCCGGCCGGGGCGGGGGCCAGGAACTCCTCGGAGGCGGAGCCGCCCATGGCGCCGGATACGGCGGAGACGATGCGGTAGTCGAGGCCGAGCCGCTCGAAGATACGGATGTAGGCGCCGCGGTGCAGCCGGTACGCCTCGGCGAGGCCCTCGTCCGTGGTGTCGAAGGAGTACGAGTCCTTCATCTGGAACTCGCGGCCGCGCAGCACGCCGGCGCGCGGGCGGGCCTCGTCCCGGTACTTGGTCTGGATCTGGTACAGGATCACGGGCAGGTCCTTGTAGGACGTGATCTGATCCTTGACGACCTGGGTGAAGATCTCCTCGTGGGTGGGGCCGAGGAGGTAGTCGGCGCCCTTGCGGTCCTTCAGCCGGAACAGCAGTGCGCCGTACTCGTCGTAGCGGCCGCTGGCCTCGTACGACTCCTTGGGGAGCAGCGCGGGGAGCAGGACCTCCTGGCCGCCGATGGCGTCCATCTCCTCGCGCACGACGCGGGTGATGTTGTCCAGGACCTTCTTGCCGAGCGGCAGCCAGGTCCAGATCCCGGCGGCGGTGCGACGAACGTATCCGGCCCGGACGAGCAGCTTGTGGTTGAGCGTCTCGGCGTCCGCCGGGTCGTCGCGCAGTGTCTTGATCATCAATCGGGACATGCGCTGGACCTGGGCCATGATGAACTCCTGCTCGGAAAGGGTGATGAGCAGGAGGTTAGCCGGGCGGCCCGGTCGGGCGGAAATCGATTGGTGCCGCGGCCCGCCCCGCACACGGCTCCAGGCCCGCCCCGCACACGGCTCCAGGCCCGCCCCGGGCACGGCTCCCGGGCCCGCCCCCCGCGCGGCTTCCCGCTCCTCCACCGCGTGCTCCCGGCGCTACCCCTCCCGGCGCAGCGGGAGCGGTGCTCCCATCACCGCGTACGGCTTGAGGGCGCTGGGGAAGTGCACCTGCCGGGCCAGGTCCCGGTAGCCCAGGCTGCGGTACAGGCCGCGTGCCGGACTGTCCGTGTCGATCGCGGAGAGGATGGAACGGGGCTGGTCGGCGGCGTCCGTGAGGGTGGTGATCAGGGAGCGGCCGATGCCTCGGTTCTGGAACCCGGGCAGGACGTGCAGTTCGGTGATGACGAAGGAATCGTCCAGCCAGTGCGCGCACTCGGTGGCGCGGAGGTAGGGCTCGACGACGGTGGACCACCAGTGGGTGCGTTCGTTGGGCATGCCGTAGACGAAACCGACGAGCCGGCCGTCGGGGGTGGTGGCGCCGAGGGCGCGGGCGTGCGGGTGGTCGAGGTGCCGCAGGACGATGTGGCGGCGTACCTCGACCTCCTCCGGACCGAGGCCGAAGGCGACGGCCTGCACGGCGAGCGCCTCGTCCACGCGCGCGGCGAGATCGACCGGGCCGATCCGGACGCTGGGAGTGCGGGGGCCGTCCCCGGGAACTGCTGCCATGGGCCGACCCTACTGGCCCCGGAGGGACGGGTGGTACGGCCGGGCCCCGGCGTACGCGTGCCCGCTCCGTCGGCAGCCGGCCGGCCGACCGGGTCAGAACAGCACGCTCATGAACGCGCCGGTCTCGCGGAAGCCGACCCGTGCGTACGCCCGGCGGGCGGGGGTGTTGAAGTCGTTCACGTAGAGGCTGACGACGGGGGCGACATCGGCCAGGGCGTAGCGCAGGACCGCCGCCATGCCGGTCTCCGAGAGGCCGCATCCGCGGTGTTCGGGGGCGACCCAGACGCCCTGGATCTGGCAGGCCTGCGGGGTGGCCGCGCCGATCTCCGCCTTGAAGACGACCTTGCCGTCCTCGATCCGGGCGAACGAGCGGCCGGCGCCGATGAGTTCGGCGACGCGTGCCTGGTAGAGGAGTCCGCCGTCGCCCGCGAGCGGGGAGACGCCGACCTCTTCGGTGAACATCGCCACGCAGGCCGGCATCAGGACGTCCATCTCGTCCTTGCGGATGCGGCGGACCAGGGGGTCGGGGGCGATGTCGGCGGACGGGCTCTCGGTGACCATGAGCGGCTGGTGGGCGCGGACCTCGCGGGCGGGGCCCCAGCCGGGTTCGAGCAGCTGCCACAGCCGCGCGGTGGGTTCGGCGGGGCCGACGATCGAGGAGCAGCGGCGGCCGGCCCGGCGGGCGCGGTCGGCGAAGGCCCTGACGGCCTCGGGGCCCGCGCAGATCGGTACGAGGTTGGCGCCGGAGTAGCACAGCGAGCGCAGCCGTCCGTCGGCGTACCAGCCCCACATCTCGCCGCCGAGGCGCCAGGGGTCGAGTCCCGCGATCCGGACCCGGGACGTCACGAAGGCGTTGGCGACGGGGTCGCTCTCCAGGACGGCGAGAGCGGCGCCGAGGTCGCTGGGTTCGAGGACCCGGGTGGTCGTCTGCGTCAACACGAGGGGGCCTCACCATGCGGTCTGCTGATTTCCGCACTGTACCCAAAGAGGCTGTGCGCCGCCGCCCCTGAGGGGGACCGGGGCCGTGGGACGGGGCGGGTGCGGTCACGGCGCGGCGCCCCGCCGGTCGGATGTCCGTCCGGCGGGGCGCCGCGGTGCGCGGGGTCCCGGCGGCCGTGCCCGGGTGTTCCCGACGCGGGTGCGTGCGGGTCCCGGTGGCTGTGCCGGGAAGGCTCAGCCGATGGAGACCTCGGGCTCGCCGGAGGCGACGCCGTCCTTCTCCATCTGCTCGGCGATCTTCATGGCCTCTTCGATCAGGGTCTCGACGATCTTCGACTCGGGCACGGTCTTGATGACCTCGCCCTTCACGAAGATCTGGCCCTTGCCGTTGCCCGAGGCCACGCCCAGGTCCGCCTCGCGGGCCTCGCCGGGACCGTTGACGACGCAGCCCATCACGGCCACGCGCAGCGGGACCTCCATGCCGTCGAGGCCGGCCGTGACCTCCTCGGCGAGCTTGTAGACGTCGACCTGGGCGCGGCCGCAGGACGGGCAGGAGACGATCTCCAGGCGGCGGGGCCTGAGGTTCATCGACTCCAGGATCTGGATGCCGACCTTGATCTCCTCGACCGGCGGGGCCGAGAGGGAGACGCGGATGGTGTCGCCGATGCCCTCGGAGAGCAGGGCGCCGAAGGCGACCGCCGACTTGATCGTGCCCTGGAAGGCGGGGCCGGCCTCCGTGACGCCGAGGTGCAGCGGGTAGTCGCACTTCTCGGCGAGCAGGCGGTAGGCGTTCACCATGACCACCGGGTCGTTGTGCTTCACCGAGATCTTGATCTCGCGGAAGCCGTGCTCCTCGAAGAGGGACGCCTCCCACAGCGCGGACTCGACGAGCGCCTCGGGGGTCGCCTTGCCGTACTTCTGGAGCAGACGGCGGTCCAGGGAGCCCGCGTTCACGCCGATGCGGATCGGGGTGCCGTGGTCCTTCGCCGCCTTGGCGATCTCCTTGACCTGGTCGTCGAACTTCTTGATGTTGCCCGGGTTCACACGGACCGCGGCGCATCCGGCCTCGATGGCCGCGAAGACGTACTTCGGCTGGAAGTGGATGTCCGCGATCACCGGGATCTGCGACTTCCTCGCGATGGTCGCGAGCGCGTCCGCGTCGTCCTGCGTAGGGCACGCCACGCGCACGATCTGGCAGCCCGACGCCGTCAGCTCCGCGATCTGCTGCAGCGTCGCGCCCACGTCCGACGTACGGGTCGTGGTCATCGACTGCACCGACACCGGCGCGTCCCCGCCCACCGCGACCGACCCGACCTGGATCTGGCGGCTGACCCTCCGGTCGGCGAGCTTGGTCGGAACGGACGGCATTCCGAGAGAAATCGCAGTCATGCGCTGAGCATCCCCAAGGTGTGGATCGAGGTCCCGAGTTCGGCGGGCTCCGGCCTTCGAGATTACGGCACCGGGAGCGCCCCGGAGCACACCGCATCCTGGAGCGCCGCGTTCCGGTACGGTCCGGACACACGCTGTGTGCCGGGCCGTCACCGTTGGTGCACCGGCCGGTCCTCCGGGGCGCTCCGGCCGAGCCGGCAGGTCAGGTGATCTTGACCGGGTTCACGATGTCGGCGACCAGCACCAGCAGCGTGAAGCAGATGAAGACGCCCGCCACGACGTAGGCGACCGGCATCAGCTTGGCCACGTCGAAGGGGCCGGGGTCGGGCCTCCTGAAGACCCGGGCCACGTTGCGGCGCAGCGCCTCCCAGAGCGCCCCTGCGATGTGTCCGCCGTCGAGCGGCAGCAGCGGCAGCATGTTGAAGAGGAACAGCGAGAGGTTGAAGCCCGCCAGCAGGAACAACATCATCGCGACCTGGTTCTGCGCCGGAACGTCCAGCGTCATCACCTCGCCGCCGATCCTGGCCGCGCCCACGACACCCACCGGCGAGTCGGCCTCCCGTTCACCGTCGCCGAAGGCGGCGTCCCACAGGCCGGGGATCTTGGACGGGAGGGCGATGATCGAGTCGACGCCGCTCTCGATCATGTCTCCCATGCGGACCACCGAGTCACCGAAGGAGAGCGGGACGATCTCGGTCTGTGCGGCGAAGCCGAGGTAGCCGGCCTTCACGTACTCGCCGGGGACGACCTCGCCCCGGGAGTCCTTCTTGGCGACCGCGTTCTCCTTGAGCACGGCGTGGAGGGTCGTCTCCTGGCCGCCGCGCTGGACGGTGATGGTGGCCGGGCCGATGGTGTCGCGGATCTTCTCGGAGAGCGTGGCCCAGTCGTCGACCTTCTGGCCGTCGAAGGCGACGATCCGGTCGCCCTTCCGGAGCCCGGCGGCCTGCGCGGGCGAGACGTCGTCGGACTTCTTGCAGGTGTCGCGGTTCTCGCTCTGCGGGATCACGCACTTCTGGACGCCCGCGACCTCGGTGGTCTGGGTCTGGAACCCGAACGCCATGGCCACGCCGAGGAAGATGCCGACGGCGAGGACCAGGTTCATGAACGGTCCGGCGAACATCACGATGACGCGCTTCCACGGCTTGCGCGTGTAGAAGAGCCGCTTCTCGTCGCCGGGTTCGAGTTCCTCGAAGGCGGCGGACCGGGCGTCCTCGATCATGCCGCGCCATGGGGACGTGGAACGGGCCTCCAGCCGGCCGTCCGGCCCCGGCGGGAACATGCCGATCATGCGGATGTAGCCGCCGGCCGGGATCGCCTTGATCCCGTACTCGGTGTCGCCCTTCTTCCGTGACCAGATCGTCGGTCCGAAGCCGACCATGTACTGGGGGACGCGGATCCCGAAGAGCTTCGCGGTCGACAGGTGCCCGAGTTCGTGCCAGGCGATGGAGAACAGCAGGCCGATGACGAAGACGGCGATGCCGAGAATCGTCAACAGGACCGTCGAAATGCTCATGCGCGCGCCTCCGCTGTCGCCTTCGCCGAGAGTTCACGGGCCCGGGCACGTGCCCAGGTCTCCGCTTCCAGGACGTCTGCGACCGTGAGCGAAGTTCCCGCGGCGGGGGTGCCGTGCTCGGCCACCACCGCCGTGACCGTATCCATGATGCCGGTGAACGGCAGCCTTCCCGACAGGAACGCGTCGACGCATTCCTCGTTCGCGGCGTTGAAGACGGCGGGGGCGGTGGAGCCGAGCGTGCCCACGTGCCGGGCGAGTCCCACGGAGGGGAACGCCTCGTCGTCGAGGGGGAAGAACTCCCAGCTGGACGCCTTCGACCAGTCGAAGGCGGGCGCGGCGTCCGGGATGCGCCGGGGCCAGCCGATACCGATGGCGATCGGGCCCCGCATGTCCGGGGGCGTGGCCTGGGCGAGGGTGGAGCCGTCGGTGAACTCCACCATCGAGTGCACGTACGACTGGGGGTGCACCACGACCTCGATCCGGTCGAACGGGATGTCGTAGAGGAGATGCGCCTCGATGACCTCCAGGCCCTTGTTGACAAGGGTGGCGGAATTGATCGTGATGACCGGTCCCATGGCCCAGGTCGGGTGGGCGAGGGCCTCCTGGCGGGTGACGCCGGCCAGCTCCGCGCGGGTGCGGCCCCGGAAGGGTCCGCCGGACGCGGTGACGACGAGCTTGCGCACGTCGGCACGGGTGCCCGCGCCCAGGGCCTGGAAGAGGGCGGCGTGCTCGGAGTCGACCGGGATGATCTGGCCGGGCTTGGCCAGCTCCTTCACCAGCGGGCCGCCGACGATCAGCGACTCCTTGTTGGCGAGGGCGAGGGTGCGGCCCGCGCCGAGGGCGGCGAGGGTGGGGGCGAGACCGATGGAGCCGGTGATCCCGTTGAGCACGGTGTGGCAGTCGGTGGCGGCGAGTTCGGACGCTGCGTCGGGTCCGGCGAGGATCTCGGGGAGCGGTTCGCCCGCCCCGTACCGCTCGCGCAGCGCCTCGCGGAGGGCCGGTACGGCGTCCGGCGCGGAGACGGCGACGGCGCGCACCCGCAGTCGATGCGCCTGCTCGGCGAGCAGGCCGACCCGTCCGCCCGCGGCGGCGAGACCGGTGACGCGGAAGTGGTCGGGGTTGCGCAGCACCAGGTCGATGGCCTGGGTGCCGACGGAACCGGTGGAGCCGAGGATGACGAGATCCCGGCGGCCTTCCGCGGCATCGAAGACGAGGTGCGGGTCGGCGAGGGGGGCAGGGCTGTCGCTCATGCCCCCCATTGTTGCCGCATCGGCCGTGCCCGTGGACAGGGCGTCCCCCGTGCGCGGCCGGGCGGCCCGTCCTTACGACCTGGGGAGCAATAGAGAGCGGGCTCCCGACGCCCTGCGACTCCGCCTCCCGCGTTGTCGTCGGTCACCGACGCCACGCGTCGCCTCCCTCCTCCGCCTTGGACTCGAAGCCGCACGACGCCGCTCGCTGATCCACTCCCTATTGCTCCCCAGGTCGTTGGGCCGCCGGGCCCACGATCGGGCGGCTCAGCGGCCCGGCGGCCCGGTGGCTCGGCGGCCCGGCGGCTCGGCGGTCCGGTGGCCCGGCGGTCAGCGCACGCGGCGGCGGACGTCGTCCCGGGCACTGGGCCCCGGGGTGGCGTCGGCGATCCACGGGCCGTCGTCGCTCGGGTCGATGACGCCCTCCTCCAGCCAGGTGTACGCGCCGGACAGGATGCCGTCGACCAGACGCCGGTCCTGGTCGTCGGTGTTGGACCACAGGCGGGTGAAGAGTTCCTCGACCCGGATGCGGGACTGCCGGCAGAAGGTGTCGGCGAGCCGGTACGCCTCGCGGCCGTGGTCGCCGGTGGAGCGCAGGTGCTCGGCACGGACGCAGGCGGCGCTCGTCGCGAAGAGTTCCGCGCCGATGTCGACGATCCGGCCGAGGAAGCCCTGTTTGGTCTCCATCCGGCCCTGCCAGCGCGACATGGCGTAGAAGGTGGAGCGCGCGAGCTTGCGCGAGCAGCGTTCGACGTACCGCAGGTGCGAGGAGAGGTCCGGGAGCCCGGGATGGGTGAACTCCCCGTACGTGCGGGGCAGTTGCCCCGGTCCGGCGACGAGCCTGGGCAGCCAGCGGGCGTAGAAGCCCGCCGCGTTCGCCCCTGCCCTCGCCTTGGCGGCGAGGGGTTTGTCGGGGTCGATGATGTCCCCGGCGACCTTCAGGTGGGCGTCGACGGCCTCGCGGGCGATCAGCAGGTGCATGATCTCGGTGGAGCCCTCGAAGATCCGGTTGATCCGCAGGTCGCGCAGGAGCTGCTCGGCGGGGACGGCGCGTTCGCCGCGGGCGGCGAGGGACGCGGCGGTCTCGAAGCCCCGCCCGCCGCGGATCTGGACGAGTTCGTCGGCCATCAGACAGCCCGTCTCGGAGCCGTACAGCTTGGCGAGGGCCGCCTCGATCCGGATGTCGTTGCGGTTCTCGTCGGCCATCTGGGAGGCGAGGTCGACCATCGCCTCCAGGGCGAAGGTGGTCGCGGCGATGTAGGAGATCTTGGCGCCGACGGCCTCGTGCCGGGCGACCGGGCGGCCCCACTGCTCGCGCGCCGCCGACCACTCGCGGGCGATCCCGAGGCACCATTTCCCGGCGCCGACGCACATGGCGGGCAGCGAGAGCCGTCCGGTGTTGAGCGTGGTGAGGGCGATTCTGAGCCCGGCGCCCTCGGGTCCGATACGGTTCGCGGCCGGGACCCGGACGCGGTGGAAGCGGGTGACGCCGTTCTCGAGGCCGCGCAGGCCCATGAAGGCGTTGCGGTGCTCGACGGTGATGCCCGGGGAGTCCGCCTCGACGACGAACGCGGTGATGCCGCCCTTGTGGCCGTCGGACTCGGGGACGCGGGCCATCACGACGAGCAGGTCGGCGACCACGCCGTTGGTGGTCCACAGCTTCACGCCGTCGAGGACGTAGTCCTGGCCGTCCGGGACCGCCGAGGTGGCCAGCCGGGCCGGGTCGGAGCCTACGTCCGGCTCGGTGAGCAGGAACGCCGAGATGTCGGTGCTCGCCAGCCTGGGCAGGAACGCGTCCTTCTGCTCCTGGGTGCCGAAGAGCTTGAGCGGCTGCGGTACGCCGATGGACTGGTGGGCGGAGAGCAGCGCGCCGATCGCGGGGCTGAGCGAGCCGACCAGTGTGAGGGCCTTGTTGTAGTAGAGCTGGGTCAGCCCGAGTCCGCCGTACTTCGGTTCGATCTTCATCCCGAGGGCGCCGAGTTCCTTGAGGCCGTTGATGACCTCGTCGGGGATCCGGGCCTCGCGCTCGATGACGGCGCCGTCGACCTCGGTCTCGCAGAACTCGCGCAGCCGGGCGAGGAACGCCTCGCCGCGCCGGACGTCGTCCGGGGACGGCAGCGGGTGCGGGTGGATCAGGTCGAGCCGGAAGCGCCCGAGGAAGAGTTCCTTGGCGAAACTGGGCTTGTGCCAGTCCTGTTCGCGGGCGGCCTCGGCCACCCGGCGCGCCTCGCGCTCGGTGACCGTGGGGGTGTTCTTGGGTGCGGATGGGGCGGACATGAGGAACTCACCTCGCCGCAGCGTGGGGGTGGGCGGACGCGGCCGGTCCGGGCGGGGCGCGGATGCCTGCCGTGCCGTACCGAACGGTGCTACGTGTCCTGATCTACCCGATGCGCGGGCCCGCCGCCATCGGTGGCCGCCGATCGGGTCGGCGGCCACCCCGCCGGCCGTTCCCGCCGTGACAGGGCGGCCCGGGAGTGTGCGGGGAGCGCGCGGTCGTGTCCGCCTCCCGCCCCGCGTACGCGTGTACGGCCGGGCCGGGAGGGCGCGGACACGCGAAGGCGGCCGCAGCCCCCGCACAGTGGGCTGCGGCCGCCTCCGTCGCCGCCCGCCCCTCGCTGTCCAGGCGGATGGGAGCGGGCGGTACCGGTGGGCCGGGTGTCGTTCCGGTTCCGGGATCTACAGGGCGAGGCCGGTGAGGACCATCACGCGCTCGTAGGTGTAGTCCTCCATCGCGTAGCGGACGCCCTCGCGGCCGACGCCGGACTGCTTGGCGCCGCCGTACGGCATCTGGTCCGCGCGGTAGGAGGGGACGTCGCCGATGATCACGCCGCCGACCTCCAGCGCGCGGTGGGCGCGGAAGGCGGTCTGCAGGTCGTGCGTGAACACACCGGCCTGGAGGCCGTACTTGGAGGAGTTGACGGCGGCGAACGCCTCGGCCTCGCCGTCCACCTTCTGCACCGAGAGGACCGGTCCGAAGACCTCCTCGTGGGCGAGGGTGGCGTCCTGCGGCAGGTCGGCGAGGACGGTCGGCGCGTAGGTGGCGCCGTCCCGCTTGCCGCCGGCGAGCAGCTGGGCGCCGCCCTGTACGGCCTCGTCGACCCAGGACTCGACGCGCTTGGCGGCGTCCTCGCTGACCAGCGGGCCGACCTCGGTGGCGGCGTCGGACGGGTCGCCGGTGACCTGGGCCTCCACGGCCGCGACGATCTTCGGGACGAGCCGGTCGTACACCGAGGCGTCCGCGATGACGCGCTGCACCGAGATGCAGGACTGGCCGGCCTGGTAGTTCGCGAAGGTCGCGATGCGGTTCGCGGCCCAGTCCAGGTCCTCCTCGGAGGCGTAGTCGCCGAGGACGACGGCGGCGGCGTTGCCGCCGAGCTCCAGGGTGCAGTGCTTGCGCGGCACCGACTCCAGGATCGAGTAGCCGACCGGACCGGAACCGGTGAAGGAGATGACGGGCAGGCGCTCGTCCTGGACCAGGTCGGGCATCCGGTCGTTGGGGACGGTCAGCACGGACCACGAACCGGCCGGGAGGTCGGTCTCGGCCAGGATCTCGCCCAGGACCAGCGAGGAGATCGGGGTGGCCGGGGCGGGCTTCAGGATGATCGGGGCGCCGACGGCGATGGCCGGGGCGACCTTGTGGGCGCTCAGGTTCAGCGGGAAGTTGAACGGGGCGATGCCGAGGACCGGGCCGCGCGGGAAGCGGCGGGTCAGGCCGAGGCGGCCGGTGCCGCCCGCGTCGGTGTCGAGGCGCTGGGCGTCGCCACCGTTGAAGCGGCGGGTCTCCTCGGCGGCGAACCGGAACACGGAGACGGCGCGACCGACCTCGCCGCGGGCCCACTTGATGGGCTTGCCGTTCTCGGCGGAGATCAGCTGGGCGATCTCCTCGGTGCGCTCCACCAGGCGCCGTACGACGTGGTCGAGGGCGGCGGCACGGACGTGTGCCGGGGTCGCGGCGAACTCCTCGCGCACGGCGTGCGCGGCCGCGACGGCCTCCTCGATCTGCGCGTCGGTCGGCACGCCGACGGTGCCGACGAGCCTGCCGTCCCAGGGGTTGGTGACGTCGAAGCTGTCCTCACCGGTGGCCCGGCGGCCGGCGAGCCAGAAGGCGTGGGTGGAAGTCATGGAGGTTCCGGCCCTTCGGAGTCGTGGGGTGTGCTGCACCCCACCGTAGGGCCGAACGCCCGGCCTGGCGTTTGTCCGACGTGGAGCAGTGCGCCCCGGGCTTGCTACGGATTGTCCGATGTGGCGCGGGACCGGGACACTCCTCGGCGCGACGGCCCTCAGAGCCCGGGCGGCGTCTCCTGCGCGGGCGGGGTGCTCGTGGCCTTCAGGGCCAGCCACAGCTCCATCCGCACGTCCGGGTCGTCCAGCGAGCGGCCGAGGATCTCCTCCACCCGGCGCATCCGGTAGCGCAGGGTGTGGCGGTGCACGCCCAGGTCCGCCGCGGCGGCGTCCCACTGGCCGTGGTGGGAGAGCCAGGCGCGCAGCGAGGCGACCAGGTCGCCGCGCCCCTTCGCGTCGTGCTCGCGCAGGGCCCGGAGCATTCCGTCGGCGAAGGCGCGGACGGCGTCGTCGGCCAGCAGCGGCAGCACGGAGCCCGCCACCAGTTCCTCGTGCTCGACCAGTGCCCTGCTCCGGCGCCGGGCCACCGACAGCGCCTGCTCGGCCTGCTTGTAGGCGGCGGAGACGCTGGTGGGGCCCGACGGTGCGGAGAGGCCCACGATCACCCGGTCCTCCTCCTGCGCCGCCGGTGCGCGCGCCGGACGCGCCTCCCCGGTCTCCCTGGCCTCCCTGGCCTCCTGGGCCTCCGCGTGCACCGTGCAGGCGGCGACCACCGCTCCCCCGTCCGCGGCGAGGACGACGAGCCGATCGCCCTCGGGGACGGCCAGCAGCGCCTCGCCGGTCCGGAAGGCCGCGGCCTCCAGCGCCTCGCCCAGCGCCACCGGTGCGCGGGGGCCGTCCGCCTCGGCGATGAGCAGCCGGAACGGGGCGTCGAGCAGTCCCCCGTACAGGTCCCCGGCGACGGCCCTGGCGTGGTCCGGCCGGCCGGCGAGCAGCATCCGCAGCACCGCCGCGCCCAGCCGCTGCTCGGCGTCCTGGAGGGAGCGGGAGCGGGCGGTGGTGAGGGTCAGCAGGGCGACCGCCGAGTGCACCGCGTACCGCTCGGCGGTGCCGAGTGCCGCGCCGGTGCCGACGGCCAGCGCGCCCCGGACCCGGCGGCCGGTGCCCAGGGTCTGGAGCTCGACCCGGTCGTCGGTGCCGCCCACGACCACACTGGCCGGGGCGGGGCGTTCGCGCAGCCGCTCCACGTCGGGCGTGAGCCGGGCGGCCCGCCGGGCGGCCCACTCGGGGGCCGAGGCGACGACGGCGCCGGAGGTGTCGTAGAGCGCGGCCCAGCCGTCGACGTGCGCGGCGAGCCGGGCGAGGAGTTCACCGGGGCCGTCGCCCGACACCGCTGCCTTGGTCAGCTCCCGCTGGGCGGCGAACCCGGCCGTCACCGCCTGGTACTGGTCGGCGGCGATCGTCGAGGAGACGGCCTTGGCGATGGCGATGAACGGGGTGCGGCGCGGCACCTCCAGCAGCGGGAGGCCCGCCTCCTCGGCGGCGTCGATCAGGGCCCGCGGCACCTCGTCGTAGTTCACGCCGACGGCGAAGCCCAGGCCGACGACCCCGGCCCCGGCCAGCCGCCGCACGTACCGCCGCATCGCCTCGGGGTTCTCGGCGTCCAGGTTGGTGGCGGTGACGAGCAGGAACTCCCCGCCCTCCATGTACGGGACCGGGTCGGGCAGTTCGCTGGCGTGGGCCCAGCGGACGGGCACGTCGAGCCGGTCCGCCGCCGCACGCACCCTGAGTCTGAGCGCCGAGTGCTGGACGAGCGAGGCGAGAGTGGGGGGCATGGGGACCGTGGGACCTCGGGCAGTCGTTCTTCGCCGTCCCGTACGAACGGCTGCCCTCAATTCTGCCAGGGCGGCGCAGTCCGCGGCGACGGCTCGGCCGCGCCGCCACCGCCGCCCGCGCGTACCGGCGCCGTCGCCCCGTGCTTCCTGAGCCGGTCGCCCGGCCTCCCGGGGTCAGTCGCCCAGCCGTACCAGCAGCGGCGGCGCGTGCTCACCGTCGACCGACGTCAGCGAGAGCACCGCGTGCCCCGGGGGCAGTTCGTAGGCGAGCGCGGAGGCGGACCAGCGTTCGCGCTCCACCTGCCGCACGGTGACGGCGTCGACGGTGACCGCCTTGCCGGTGGCGAGCTTGCGCAGCGCGTGCATGGCGCGGGTGAACGGCTGGTCGGCGAAGACCCCGTGCTGGGCCACCTCGCGGACCGAGACCCACTCCTTGCCCCAGGTCTCCGAGAACCGCTTCCCGTCCCAGGTGGTGACGCCCGAGAAGATCATCCCGCAGCCCACCGCGCCCAGCAGGGACGCGTGCAGCCCCTCGGGGACGTCGTCGACGGTGCGCAGGGCGAGCACCGCTCCGGCGTTCAGCGGCCTGAGTCCCCTGATCCCCTGGATGGTCCGGGCGGTGAGGGTGTGGGTCGCGTCGTCCAGCACCAGACAGGCGAACACCGACCGGTCGGTGCGGGTCTCGGCCATCGCGTTGAACTGCGCGAGGACGAGGCGGGCCAGCACCCTGGACGCCGCCGCGTGGGCGCGTTCCGGGAGGTCGATCCGGACCCTGAGCGGATGCTGCCCGAAAGCCCGCAGGGAGAAGGGCCGTGCGTCCTCCCCGGTCGCGAAGAACCCGGCGAACGCGGGCCGGTCGAGGAGGGCTACGCGGTCGGCGAGCAGCGCCGCGGGGTCCGACCCGGCGCCCGCCTGCCGGGTCCGGGCGTCGAGTTCGCGGAGCATCGCGGCATGGCCGCCCGCCTCCAGTGCGCGCCGCAGTGCGCCGAGGGCCCTCTCGTCCCCCGCGAGCAGTTCCCGCAGTTCGGGGACGGACGGGAAGTGTCCGTGGACCGTCCGGTAGGGGCCGAGCAGTTGTCCCAGGGCCAGGGCCGCGCGCCGGCCGTCCAGTTCGGGGATGTCCCCGGCCAGCCCCTCCGCGAGGGTGGCCGCGGCCTCATCGGGGTCGGTCGATCCGCCGTACAGGTCGAAGTCGTGGACGGACGAGGGGTCGCCGATCCTGACGACGACGTCGTACGCGTCGTCGGGTCCCAGGGGCGTGCCCGCGGCACCGACGGCGAGCACCGCCACCGCACCGGTCAGCGCCTGGAGGGCGAGCGTCTCGACGACGGGACGCACCAGCCCGGTCGTCTTGCCCGCGCCGGCCGGGCCGACCGCCAGCAGGGACGTGCCCAGCACGGCGGGGTCCAGGGCGACCCCCGAGCCCCGGCGCGCGTAGGGGTTGCGTTCGTCGTCCGCGCAGCCGCCGATGCGGACCTGGCCGGTCAGCAGGTCGTGGCGGGCGGTGCGCAGGGGGAGGTCGCGGTGGCCCGAGGGGTGCAGGAAGGCGTCGGCGCCCCGGCGCACCACCGTCTCGTCGAAGGACGCCGGGCCGTCGTGGCGGGACCGGGCCCGTGTCCAGGCGTGGTGGACGCGCACGCAGTCCACGTCGTTCAGACGTCCGCCGCGCACGGCCGAGGTGAGCACGTCCGCCGCGGCGGTCAGTCCCGCGGCCCGCAGCGCGGGCCACCGGGCGGCGTCCGTCCCGGAGGCGGGCGACGGGCCCTGCCCGGCCGCGGGAGGAACGGCCTCCGGAAGGCCGCCCGCCGGCCGCGCGGCCGCGCGGCGCGCCGACCGGGCGCGGAGGGCGGCGCGCCAGCGTCCGGCCCGGGCGAAGGGCCACACGACCGCGGCGATGACCAGGGCGTATGCGCTGTAGGCGACCACCGCCGCCAGGTACGCGCTGCCGCCGCCCTGCAGCCAGCTCTGCGGGATCAGGTAGAAGACGACGTCCAGCAGGGGCACCGTGCTGTTCCCGACCAGCCACAGCGCGAACAGGGCGCCGAGGCCCGAGGCCCACAGCCGGGCCCGGTCCGTGTTGGATCCCGCCCAGTGGCGGAAGATCCCGGACCAGTGCCCGAGGCGGGCGGCCCACAGCCCGGCGAGCAGCACCAGCAGCTGGTAGTAGAGCGTCTCGATGCTGTACGCGGCGCGCGGGACGTAGTCCGCCCGCAGCGTCTCGAACACCCACCAGTCCCCCGGTGTGATCGCCACCAGGGGCACCTTCACGTACGGGATGCGGAAGTCCGCGAGCAGCGCCCAGACCAGCAGCCAGAGTCCCAGCGTGATCAGCGGCCCGAGCAGGGAGGGCCGGGGCGGCTTCTCGGCGGGCCGCGGCACGTATCCGTACCGCCAGATGCCGGGCGCGGCGGCGGGGCGGAGGGCGTTCAGCCACTCGGCGACCGGCGGCCCGGTCCGCGGAAGCCCGGCGGGCATCGGCGGCGCCGCGGGGGGAGGCCCGGCGGGCCTGGGCGGGGCGGCGGGCGGCGGTCCGGCCGGGCGCGGCACCACGTGCCGGGAGGCGCCGGGGCTGACGTGCCCCTGCTGCGTACCGTCCTCGCCCCGCACATCGTGCGGGTCACCGCTCGTGCCCCGCGCGCCGTGCACGTCGTCGCTCTTCATGAACCGTCGCCCCCCTGACCGGCCGGGTCCGTCCGCTGCCCCGGTCAATCTAGTGCCCCTCCCGGTGCTGTCCGCCCCGTCGCGCCGCCCGGGGTGCGCGGCGGGTCCGGCGGGGCTCCCGGGCGGCGGCCGTACGGGTGGTGTCCGCGCGTCCCGGCACCCCCGCGTCCGGTGCGTGCTATGTCCGCGACGGACAACGCCGCACGGCCACCACTCCCGAACGGAACATGCCGGACCCCCGGTCCCGCCCCTAGCCTGCAGGCAGAGAAGCGTCCGAAACACCCCACAGGAGCCCCGCATGACCTCTCTTCCGCAGGAGCGCCGCCTCGTCACCGCCATTCCCGGCCCGAAGTCGGTGGAGCTTCAGGCCCGTCGTACCGCGACGGTGGCCGCAGGCGTGGGCTCCACCCTGCCGGTGTTCGCCGCGCGCGCCGACGGCGGGATCATCGAGGACGTGGACGGCAACCGTCTGATCGACCTCGGTTCCGGCATCGCCGTCACGTCGGTGGGCGCCTCCGCCGAGGCCGTCGTACGCCGCGCGTCCGCCCAGCTCGCGGACTTCACCCACACCTGCTTCATGGTCACGCCGTACGAGGGCTACGTCGAGGTCTGCGAGCGGCTCGCCGAGCTGACGCCGGGCGACCACGCCAAGAAGTCCGCGCTGTTCAACTCGGGCGCCGAGGCCGTCGAGAACGCCGTCAAGATCGCCCGCGCGTACACCAAGCGTCCCGCGGTCGTCGTCTTCGACCACGGCTACCACGGCCGTACCAACCTGACGATGGCACTGACCGCCAAGAACATGCCGTACAAGCAGGGCTTCGGCCCGTTCGCGCCCGAGGTCTACCGGGTGCCGGTGGCGTACGGCTACCGCTGGCCCACCGGTGCCGAGAACGCCGGGGCCGAGGCGTCCGCCCAGGCCATCGACCAGATCAACAAGCAGATCGGCGCGCAGAACGTCGCCGCGATCATCATCGAGCCGGTGCTCGGCGAGGGCGGGTTCATCGAGCCGGCCAAGGGCTTCCTCCCGGCGATCGCGCAGTTCGCCAAGGACAACGGCATCGTCTTCGTCGCGGACGAGATCCAGTCCGGCTTCTGCCGCACCGGCCAGTGGTTCGCCTGCGAGGACGAGGGAATCGTCCCGGACCTGATCACCACCGCCAAGGGCATCGCGGGCGGCCTGCCGCTGTCCGCCGTGACCGGCCGCGCCGAGATCATGGACGCCGCGCACGCCGGCGGCCTCGGCGGAACCTACGGCGGCAACCCGGTGGCCTGCGCCGGTGCGATCGGCGCCATCGAGACGATGCGCGAGCTGGACCTGAACGGGAAGGCGAAGCGCATCGAGGAGATCATGAAGGGGCGGCTCGCCGAGATGCAGGCGAAGCTGCCGAACGGCGACGTCATCGGCGACATCCGCGGCCGCGGCGCGATGATCGCGATCGAGCTGGTGAAGTCCGGTTCGAAGGACCCGAACCCGGAGGCCGCCGCGAAGCTCGCCAAGGCGTGCCACGCGGAGGGCGTCCTGGTCCTCACCTGCGGCACCTACGGCAACGTCCTGCGCTTCCTGCCGCCGCTGGTCATCGGCGAGGACCTGCTGAACGAGGCGCTCGACGTCCTCGAACAGGGCTTCGCCGGCGTCTGACCCGTGCGACCCCCGGACCGGTCCGCGGCCCTGCTCGCGGGGATGGTCCGGGGGCCTCGTGAGGGCTGTGAAGAAGGTGTGCGGGGCCGATGGCGGGATCCGTTTCCGGCTGTCGGTCCCCCTCCCGCTGCCGTACGGTTTCCGCAGATGAGAGAAACACCCCGCCCGCAGGGGACTGCCGGCGACGCCGGGCCGACGCTTCCCCAGCACCGTCCCGGCCGTGCCCTCGCGCACACCACTGGAGCCTCCGGCTCCGGAACTCCTCACCGATCGGATGGCCGCGCGCCCCAGACCCCCCGGGGCGCGCGGCACACCGGTCCGGCCGGCCGCCCCGGAACCTCCCCCCCTGTTCCCGGGCGGCCGGCCCTTCTCGTTCTCCTGGCTTGCGGGCTCCTGGCCCTCCTCGCGCTCGTCACCTGGCAGGTCGCGGCCGACGGACCGCTGCGCGGGGCGGACGAGCGGGCCGCCCGGGCCGTCGTCGGACACGGCCCCGCCCCGCTGACCGAGTTCCTCGCCGATCTCGGCAACGCACAGGTCGCGCTCCCCGTGCTGGGGTGCGCGATCGTGTGGGCGCTGCTGCGCGGGGAGCGGCGCGGGGCGTTGTACGCGGCGCTCGCCATGGCCGCGGTGCCGCTGCTGGTCGTCCCGCTGAAGGACTGGATCGCCCGCCCGGGACCGCTGACCGGGGCCACCGGTTACTACCCCTCCGGCCACGCGGCGACGGCCGCGGTGGCGTACGGCGCGGCGGCGCTGCTCACCGCGCGGTGCGCGCGGGACGCGGGCGGTGAGCGGTGGGCGCGGGGCGGGCGGCGGTGGGTGCGGACATGGATGATGCCCGTCGCCGCCGTCCTGCTGACGGCGGGGACGGGCATCGGTCTGGTGCTGCGCGGCTATCACTGGCCGCTGGACGTGCTGGGCAGCTGGTTCCTGTCCGGACTGCTGCTCCTGCCGTCGTACCGGGTGGGCCGCGCCGGGAGCGGGACGCGTCGGCGGCCGAAGCAGGCGTCGAAGTTCTTCTAGAACTCCCCGTTGTCGAAGCGGTCCCAGTTGATGGACCACGTCATCAGCCCGCGCGGCCCCGGCCGGGTGCCGTGGGTGGTGTACGAGCCGCGGTCGGTCTTCCTGGTCAGGCAGTTGAGCGCCTTGGCGGCCTCGGCGGGCGAGGTGTGGCCGTGCCGGCCCGGGTGGAGGCGGGCAGGCCGATGGCGACCCGGTCCGGTCACCGGCCGCCGGGAAGCCGGTGAGCAGCATGTGGGTCACGGCGATGTGGAAGTCGCGTCGACCGCTACCTGACTCGTCGTCAATTACCGTTTCTCTCGGCCTTCATGGCCGCCGCTTCATGCATCGCGAGTTCGAGGAGCGTCGCGTCGTTGAGCACTCCCGAGCCGTCCGGCGGGATGAGCCAGCGCACCGCACCGACGACCCGGCGGCCCGGATGCGGCACGACGATCCACGCGCCCCGGCCCGCACCGCGCACCCCGGTGCCGATCCAGCCGTCGACGGTGCCCGGCGGCACGAAGAAGCCCATGCGGGCGTCGCCGAAGTCGGAGAGGACCGGCCCCGGCCGGTCGACGAGACGGGTGAGCACGTCGAAGGTGGGATGCCCCAGGTCCCCGGGGAGAATCAGCACGTCCCAGCGCCTGCCCGCGGGAAGGAGCGCGACCCCCCTGGGATCGCGCTCCCACATCCACCGGCAGGCGTCCGGGTCCGGCGCCACCGATACCAGCCACTCGACCGCTGCCCTGACCCCCGCGCCAGCCATGACCGGCCCTCCGTTCCGTATCGACCGGCTCCGTGTCGCCGGTACGTCCACACGGGGAGAGAGGGGTGACGCCGTTCCATTACGCGAGTTGCTTACCCATTGGCAGTGACATAGGTCACGCCGCCGGGTGGTCCCTGCGCGGGGCGGCGGTCAGCTGTCGAAACCGAGCCCCAGGCGGTCCATGGTCCGCAGCCACAGGTTGCGGCGCCCGCCGTTGTCGTCCGCCCTGGCCAGGGACCTCTTGGTGAGTTCGATCCCGGCCCAGGCGAAGGGCTCCGGGGGGAACGGCAGCGGCTTGCGGCGGACCATCTCCAGCCCGGTCCGCTCGTTGCGTTCGCCCGCCAGCAGGTCGAGCATCACCTCGGCCCCGAACCGGGTGGCCCCCACGCCGAGCCCGGTGTACCCGGAGGCATAGGCGACCCTCCCCCCGTGGGCGGTGCCGAAGAACGCGGAGAAGCGGGAACAGGTGTCGATCGCCCCGCCCCAGGCGTGGGTGAAGCGGACCCCGGCCAGCTGCGGGAAACACTCGAAGAACTGGCCCGCGAGCTTGTGGAACGTCTCCGGACGCTGGTCGAGGGCCGCGCTCAGCCGGCCGCCGTACGGATAGACCGCGTCGTAGCCGCCCCACAGGATCCGGTTGTCGGCCGACAGCCGGAAGTAGTGGAACTGGTTGGCGCTGTCGCCGAGCCCCTGCCGGTTCTTCCAGCCGATCGCGTCGAGCTGTCCGGCGGTGAGCGGTTCGGTCATCAGCGCGTAGTCGTAGACCGGGACGGTGTACGGACGCACGCGCCTGACCAGCGAGGGGAAGATGTTGGTGCCGAGGGCCACGTGCCGGGCGAACACTCTCCCGTGCCGGGTACGGACCGTCATTGCCCCGGCGGCCCCGGACAGTTGGAGGCCGGGAGTGTTCTCGTACATCCGCACGCCCAGTCCGAGGCAGGCCCGCTTCAGGCCCCAGGCCAGCTTGGCGGGGTGCAGCATGGCGACCCCGCGCCGGTCCCACAGCCCGCCCAGGAACGTGGGCGAGTCGACCTCGGCGCGCAGCGCGTCCCGGTCCAGGAACTCCAGCCCCGTGAAGCCGTGCCGCTCGGCCTCCCGGTGCCAGTCGCGCAGTTCCTCCAGCTGGTGCGGCTGCGTGGCGACGTCGATCTCGCCGGTGCGTTCGAATTCGCAGTCGATGGAGTACCGGGCGACGGCCGCCTCGATGGCGTCGAGGTTCCGCGCGCCCAGTTCCTCCAGCTTCTCGATCTCGTCGGGCCAGCGCTCCAGGCCGTTGGGCAGGCCGTGGGTCAGGGAGGCGGCGCAGAACCCGCCGTTGCGGCCCGAGGCGGCCCAGCCCGCCTCGCGGCCCTCGATCAGGACGACGTCCCGCCCGGGATCGCGTTCCTTGGCGATCAGCGCGGTCCACAGGCCGCTGTAGCCGCCGCCGACGACGAGCAGGTCGCAGTGCTCGTCCGCGGTGAGCGGGGGCAGCGCCTCGGGCCTGCCGGGGTCGTCGAGCCAGAACGGGACCGGGCTCGTGTCGGAGAGTGAGAGTGATGACGCAGCGGTACGCATGGCTTTGGGGGCCATGGCTTCCAACTCCTTCGGGGCTTTCCGTAGCGCGCCCGCGTTAGCCGTCCGTCGGACGTCAGCGGGCGCTGTTCCTCCGCCGGTTCGCGATCAGCTGACCGGCGACGACCACCAGGACGGCGATGACGAACATGGCCGTTCCGATGACGTTGATCTGCACGGGCGTACCGCGTTGCGCCGATCCCCAGACGAACATGGGGAAGGTCACGGTGGAGCCCGCGTTGAAATTGGTGATGATGAAATCGTCGAAGGAGAGCGCGAAGGCGAGCAGCGCTCCCGCCGCGATCCCGGGGGCGGCGATCGGCAGCGTCACCCGCAGGAAGGTCTGCACAGGTCCCGCGTACAGGTCGCGGGCCGCCTCCTCCAGCCGCGGGTCCATCGACATCACGCGCGCCTTCACGGCCGTCACCACGAAGCTCAGGCAGAACATGATGTGCGCGATGAGGATCGTCCAGAACCCGAGCCGCGCCCCCATGTTGAGGAAGAGCGTGAGCAGCGAGGCGGCCATGACGACCTCGGGCATCGCCATCGGCAGGAAGATCAGCGAGTTGATCGCGCCGCGCGCCCGGAAGCGGTAGCGGACCAGCGCGAAGGCGATCATCGTGCCGAGGACGGTCGCGCCCAGCGTCGCCCAGGCGGCGATCTGGAGGGACAGCGACAGGGAGCCGCACATGTCGGCCACTCCGCACGGGTCCTTCCAGGCGTCCGTGGAAAAGTGCTGCCAGGCGTAGTTGAAGCGCCCCTTCGGCTTGTTGAACGAGAACACCATCACGACGACGTTCGGAAGGATCATGTAGGCGAGGGTCAGCAGACCCGCGATGACGACGAGGTTCCGTCGTATCCAGCGCAGTACGGGCATCAGACCAGGTCCTCCGTCCCGGAGCGGCGGATGTAGACGGTGACCATGATCAGGACGACCGCCATGAGGATGAAGGAGAGCGCGGCTGCCGTCGGGTAGTCGAGCACGCGCAGGAACTGGGTCTGGATGACGCTGCCGACCATCTTGGTGTCGGTGGAGCCCAGCAGTTCCGCGTTGACGTAGTCGCCGCTGGCCGGGATGAAGGTCAGCAGCGTTCCGGAGACGACCCCCGGCATGGAGAGCGGGAAGGTCACCTTGCGGAAGGTGGTGGCGGGGGTGGCATACAGGTCGCCGGCCGCCTCGTGCAGCCTGCCGTCGATCCGTTCCAGCGAGGTGTAGAGCGGCAGGATCATGAACGGCAGAAAGTTGTACGTGAGACCGCAGACCACGGCCATCGGGGTGGCCAGCACCCGGTTGGACTCGGTCCAGCCGAGCCAGCCGGTGACGTCCAGGACGTGCAGGGTGTTCAGTACGTCGACGACCGCGCCGCCGTCCGCGAGGATCGTCTTCCAGGCCAGCGTGCGGATCAGGAAGCTGGTGAAGAACGGCGCGATGACCAGCACGAGGACGACGTTGCGCCAGCGCCCGGCCTTGAACGCGATGAGGTACGCGAGCGGGTAGCCGAGCAGCAGGCACAGGAGCGTGGCGGTGCCCGCGTAGAGCAGGGACCGGACGAACTGCGGGTAGTAGTCCTTGAGCGCGTCCCAGTACGTCTGGAAGTGCCAGGTGACCTCGAAGCCCTTCTCCAGGGACCCGGTCTGCACGGACGTCGACGCCTGGTAGACGAGCGGCAGCGCGAAGAAGACGACGAGCCACAGGATGCCGGGGAGCAGCAGCCAGTACGGGACGAGGCGTCTGCGGGTGGAGGCCCTGCGGACCTCCGGTTCGGTGACGGGCGCGGCGGGCGGCGCCTCCTCGGTGACGGTCACGCCGCGTCCTCCACCGTCTCCACGCCCGCCGCGATGTCCTGATCGGCGTCCAGTCCGAAGGTGTGCGCCGGGTTCCAGTGCAGGACGACCTCGGCGCCGGCCGTGAGTCCGGCGCGCCGCTCGACGTTCTGCTCGTAGACCTGGAGCGCCCTGCCGGCCGGGCTCTCCACCACGTACTGGGTGGAGACGCCGATGAAGCTGGAGTCGGTGATCCGGCCGGTGACCCGGTTGCGGCCGTCGGCTATCGTGTCCGCCTCGTCGGCGGGGACCAGCGACATCTTCTCCGGTCGCACCCCGAGCAGCAGCCTGCCGCCGCTCGTGGCCGGGGCGCTGCATCGCTCGCGGGGCAGCCGCAGCTTCCCGCCGCCGGCCGTCACGACGACCTCGCCGCCCTCCGTGCCCGCGGCGACGATCTCGGCCTCGATGAGGTTGGAGGTGCCGAGGAAGTTGGCGACGAACGTCGTCCTCGGGTTCTCGTACAGGTCGGCGGGGGCGCCGAGTTGCTCGACCCGGCCGGCGTTCATCACCGCGACGGTGTCGGCCATGGTCATGGCCTCCTCCTGGTCGTGGGTGACGTGGATGAAGGTGATGCCGACCTCGGTCTGGATGCGCTTGAGCTCCAGCTGCATCTGGCGTCGCAGCTTGAGGTCGAGGGCACCGAGCGGCTCGTCGAGGAGCAGCACCTGCGGGTGGTTGATCAGGGCGCGGGCGACGGCGACGCGCTGCTGCTGGCCGCCGGAGAGCTGGTGGGGCTTGCGCTGGGCGAAGTCGCCGAGCTGGACGAGGTCCAGCATGTCGGCGACCTGCTTCTTCACCGACTTGATGCCGCGCCGGCGCAGGCCGAAGGCGATGTTCTCGGCGATGTCGAGGTGCGGAAAGAGCGCGTAGCTCTGGAAGACCGTGTTGACGGGCCGCTTGTACGGGGGCAGGTCGGTGATGTCCCGGTCGCCGAGCCGGATCGTGCCGGTGGTCGCCTCCTCCAGGCCCGCGATCATGCGCAGGGTGGTGGTCTTGCCGCAGCCGGACGCGCCGAGGAGCGCGAAGAAGGAGCCCTGCGGGACGGTCAGATCGAGCGGTTTGACGGCGGTGAAGGAGCCGTACGTCTTGCTGATCCCGGTGAGGCGGACGTCGCCGCCGGTCTGCTGCTGTGTCATGGGTCGCGGTCCCAGTGGTGTGTCGGGTCCCAGTGGTATCAGGGGAGGTCGGACGGGAAGGGCGGAGCGGTCGGGCGGCGGGAGAGCCGGTGGGCGTGGCCGGGTACCGACGCGGGTGGCCGGAGGTCCGGGGAAGCGGTCGGGCTCCGGCGGAGGCGGTCAGGCTCCGATGAGCTTGGCGAACTTCTCCTCGTACGCCGTCTCCTCCTCGGCGCTGAGCGAGCGGAAGGCGTGCGACCTGGCCGCCATCTCCTCGTCGGGGAGGATCAGGACGTTGTCGGCCATCGCCTTGTCGATCTTCGCCAGCTCGTCGCGGACCCCGTCCACCGGGCAGACGAAGTTGATGTACGCGGCGAGCCGGGCGGCGGTCTTCGGCTCGTAGTAGTGGTCGATGAGCTTCTCGGCGTTGATCTTGTGCCGGGCGTTCACCGGGACGAGCAGGTTGTCGCTGGATATGACGTAACCGGCGGCCGGGATGGCGTACTTGATGTCCGGATTGCCCGCCTGGAGCTGGATGATGTCCCCCGCCCAGGCGACGCAGGCGGCGATGTCGCCCTTGTCGAGGTCGGCCGTGTAGTCGTTGCCGGTGAAGCGCCGGATCTGCCCCCGGTCGACGGCCTTCTGGATCCGGCCGATGGCGGCGTCGTAGTCGGCGTCCGTGAACGATCCGGGGTCCTTGCCCATGTCGAGCAGGGTCAGGCCGACGGAGTCGCGCATCTCCGAGAGGAAGCTGACCCGCCCCTTCAGCTTCGGGTCGTCGAGCAGCTGGGTGACGGAATCGACCTTGCGGCCCCCGGTCGCCTTCGCGTTGTACGCGATGACGGCGGGGATGCCCGCCCACGGGTAGGAGTGGGCGCGGCCGGGGTCCCAGTCCGGCGAGCGGAACTGGGCGGAGAGGTTCGCGTAGGCGTGCGGCAGGTTCGACGCGTCGAGCCGCTGTGCCCAGCCGAGCCGGACGACGCGGGCGGCCAGCCAGTCGGTGAGGCAGATGATGTCGCGCCCGGTGTCCTGGCCGGCCGCCAGCTGGGGCTTGATCTTCCCGAAGAACTCGACGTTGTCGTTGATGTCCTCGGTGTACTTGACCCGGATCCCGGTGCGTTTCGTGAACGCCTCCAGGGTGGGCCGGTGCTTGCCGTCCCCGGTGACGTCCATGTACTCGGTCCAGTTGGAGAAGTGGACCTCCTTCTCCTTCGCCGAGTGGTCGTCGGACGCCGCGGCGGCGTCCCCATCCCGCTGCGCGGGCGGGATGCCGCACGCGCTCAGCGTGCCCAGTCCGCCGACCGTGAGCGCCCCCAAACCGGCGGCGCGGAGCAGCGACCGGCGGGTCAGGGCGCCCCGGCCGCCGGTCATGCTCCGCCGCATCGCGGCCAGTTGGGCCGCCGAGAGGCGCTCGGGCTGGTAATGCTCCATGCGCGTTGCCCTTTCGGATGGGTGGGGCCGGGGCCGGCCGGGCTATCGGTCCCCGAAGATCGTGCGGTGCCAGTCCTTGCGGGCGACCGCGGTGTTGTCGTACATGACGTGCTTGACCTGCGTGTACTCCTCGAAGGAGTACGAAGACATGTCCTTGCCGAAGCCGCTGGCCTTGTATCCGCCGTGCGGCATCTCGCTGATGATCGGGATGTGGTCGTTGACCCAGACGCAGCCCGCCTTGATCTCGCGGGTGGCGCGGTTCGCCCGGTACAGGTCGCGGCTCCAGGCGGAGGCGGCGAGTCCGTACGGGGTGTCGTTGGCGAGGCGGATGCCCTCGTCGTCGGTGTCGAAGGGCAGCACGACCAGGACGGGGCCGAAGATCTCCGACTGGACGACCTCGCTGTCCTGGGCGGCGTCGGTGATCAGGGTCGGCCGGTAGTAGGCGCCGTCCGCGAGCTCACCGCCGGGGGCCTCGCCGCCGGTGACGACGGTGGCGTACGCGCGGGCCCGGTCGACGAAGCCGGCGACCCGGTCCCGCTGGGTGTGGCTGATCAGCGGGCCGAGGTCCGTGGACGGGTCGAACGGGTCGCCGAGCCGGACGGTCTCCATCAGCTCCGCGACGCGGCGCACGAAGGCGTCGTACAGCGGGCGCTGGACGTAGGCGCGGGTGGCGGCGGTGCAGTCCTGGCCGGTGTTGATGAGCGCCCCGGCGACCGCTCCGTTGGCCGCGGCCTCCAGGTCGGCGTCGTCGAAGACCACGAAGGGGGCCTTGCCGCCGAGTTCGAGGTGCAGTCGCTTGACGGTGGCGGTGGCGATCTCCGCGACCCGCTTGCCGACCGCGGTGGACCCGGTGAAGGAGGTCATGACGACGTCCGGGTGACCGACGAGGTGCTCGCCCGCTTCCTTGCCCACGCCGGTGACGATGTTGATCACGCCGTCCGGAATGCCCGCGGCGGTGGCCGCCTGCGCGAACATCAGCGAGGTCAGCGGGGTGATCTCGGCGGGCTTGAGCACGATGGTGTTGCCCGCGGCGATCGCCGGGAGGATCTTCCACGCGGCCATCTGGAGCGGGTAGTTCCAGGGCGCGATGGAGCCGATGACGCCGATCGCCTCGCGGCGTACGTACGAGGTGTGGTCGCCGTCGTACTCGGCCGCCGACCTGCCCTCCAGGTGGCGGGCGGCGCCCGCGAAGAAGGAGGTGTTGTCGACGGTGCCGGGCACGTCGAACTCGGTGGACAGCTTGATCGGCTTGCCGCACTGGAGGGACTCGACGTACGCGAAGTCGTCAGCCTGTTCGGCGAGCACGGCGGCGAAGCGGTGCATCGCCTCGGCCCGTTCGGCGGGCGTCGCGCCCGACCAGCCGGGGAACGCCTCGCGGGCGGCCGCGACGGCCGCGTCGACGTCGGCGGTGCCCGCCAGTTCGTAGGTGTACACCGCCTCGCCCGTCGCCGGGTTCACCACGTCGTGGTGGCGCCCCGATGTGCCGGGCCGCAGCTTTCCGCCGATGTACTGTGCGCCGTCCGCGAACCGGTCCCGCACCTGGATGGTGTTGCCCATGACGCTCTCCTCCGCCGCGTTCGCACGAGGCGCGCGGCGTAGTTCCTGCTGGAATTGAGTGCCGATCCTGGCAGAGGCACTCAACCCCAACAAGTGATTCCGTTGTTGCCTTTTGGTTACGCAACGGAATCCTTCGACCATGTGTCGCGTAGACGCGGAATTACGGGACGGAGTGTCAGTGGCGGATGCCAGACTCACGTGCATGGGACACATGGACGACCTCCTGGCGCGGACCCGGCGCGGCGAGAAGGTGAAGTACCTGCGCTTCTGGGGGCACCGCCCACTGCCCGACGGGCGCGTCGGCGCGAGCTGTCTGAGCCAGTGGTGGCCGTCGCCGTTCGAGGTCGACGGTGTACGGTACGCGACGGCGGAGCACTGGATGATGGCCGGCAAGGCGCGGCTGTTCGATGACGCGGAGGCCGAGCAGCGGGCCGTGGCGGCGAAGGGCCCGGCGCAGGCGAAGAAGGCGGGCCGGCTGGTCCGCGGCTTCGACGAGGCGATATGGGAGCGCGAGCGGTACGCCCTGGTGGTGGCGGGCAACGTCCACAAGTTCGGGCACGATCCGCGGCTGCGGGAGTTCCTGCTCGGCACCGGGGAGCGGGTGCTCGTCGAGGCGAGCCCCGTGGACCGGATCTGGGGCATCGGGCTGGCGGCGGACGATGCGCGCGCCCAGGACCCCGCGGCATGGCGGGGGCTGAATCTGCTGGGGTTCGCCCTGATGGACGCGCGGACGGCGCTGCGCGCGGGCTGAGCCGTACCGCGCGCCGACCGGACCGCAGGGACAGGAGTGGCGGGGGCGGACGGCCGGACGGGCCCACGTGCGACCCGTCCGGCCGGAGCGCGCCCGTCCCGGCTATCGCGTGACGTCGACGACCAGGGACGTGGAGTAGGGGTCCTCGTAGGTGGACTCGTCCTCGAATTCCTCGGGGTGGGCCACGACCACCCAGATCATGAAGGTGAGGAACGCCGCGCCGAGAACCAGACCGACGGACCCCATGATGATCCCGGCGAGCGCCTGGCCGCTGTTGTCGGCCTCGCCCCGGCCCGCCCGCTTGCGGCCCAGGATGCCGAAGACCAGGGCGAGCACGCCCAGGACGATGCCCGGTATCCCCCACATGCAGAGCAGGCAGAGGGACAGGATGCCGAGCACCATGGCCGCCGTCCCCATGCCGTTGGCCGGTGGCGCGGTGCCCCAGGCCGCCTGCGGGTATCCGGTGTACCCCGGGTACCCGTACTGCGGTGCGGGCGCGGCGGGGTAGCCGTACTGCCCCACCGCGGGCGGGATCTGCTGCCCCGGCCCGTTCGGCGCGATCGGCGGGGGCGGTACCGCCCCGAACGCCGCGCCCGGGCCCGGCACGGACCCGCCCGGCACGGCCGGGCCGGGGGTCGGCGCGGCCGGTGCGTGCCCGTGCTCCGCCCCCGGCATCGAGGTGACCGTCGGCTGGTCGTGGACGGCCGGCGGCCGGGGCTCCCCGGCAGGCTTGTCCAACGGCACCTTCCGCGGATCACCGGTCGGCCTGTCCGGCGGGACGCTTCTGTTCGGCGGAGCCCATGGATCGCGCGGCGCCGCCCCGTCCGCGGGCTGCTGTGTGTTGTCTGACATGGGCCTCCCCCATCGTGGTCCCGTCATGCTACGACCCGTCCCCCTGCCCGGGGACCGGGCCTACGATGATGCCCGTCCCCCGCCCGGCCACCCGCGCCCGGCAGTCTCGACGTCCCACGCCACCGGAGAGTCCGATGACCGATCTGCGCCCCTTCATCGCGGGGCTTCCCAAGGCGGAACTGCATGTCCACCATGTCGGTTCCGCCTCGCCCCGCATCGTCGCCGAGCTGGCGGCGCACCACCCCGACTCCAGGGTGCCCACCGACCCCGAGGCGCTGGCCGACTACTTCACCTTCACCGACTTCCGTCACTTCATCGAGGTCTACCTCTCCGTCGTGGACCTGATCCGCACCCCGGAGGACGTCCGGCTGCTGACGTTCGAGGTCGCCCGGGACATGGCCCGGCAGAACATCCGCTACGCGGAGCTGACGGTCACGCCGTTCAGCTCGACCCGGCGCGGCATCCCCGAGCGGGCGTTCATGGAGGCGATAGAGGACGCCCGCAAGGCCGCCGAGGCGGAACTCGGGGTGGTGCTGCGCTGGTGCTTCGACATCCCCGGCGAGGCCGGACTCGAAGCCGCCGAGGAGACCACCCGGCTCGCCGTGGACCTGCGCCCCGAAGGACTCGTCTCGTTCGGGCTCGGCGGCCCGGAGATCGGGGTGGAGCGCCCGCAGTTCAAGCCCTTCTTCGACCGGGCGATCGCCGAGGGCCTGCACTCCGTTCCGCATGCCGGGGAGACCACCGGGCCGCAGACCGTCTGGGACGCGCTGACGCATCTGCGTGCCGAACGCATCGGCCACGGCACGCACTCCGTCCGCGACCCGGAAGTGCTCGCCCATCTCGCCGAGCACCGCATTCCGCTGGAGGTCTGCCCGACCTCGAACATCGCGACCCGCGCGGTGGCCGACATCGAGCAGCACCCGGTGAAGGAGATGGTGCGGGCGGGCGTCCTGGTCACCATCAACAGCGACGACCCGCCGATGTTCGGCACCGACCTCAACAACGAGTACGGGGTGGCCGCCCGGCTCCTCGGTCTGGACGAGCGCGGCCTCGCGGGCCTGGCGAAGAACGCCGTCGAGGCGTCGTACCTCGACCCGGCGGGCAAGCGGGCCCTGACGGCGGAGATCGACACCTACACGGCCGGCCGGCTGGAGCGGACCGCGCTCTGACGTGCCGGTGCCAGGGCGCCACCGTGACCGCACGGCCGCCGACGCCCCGGCACCGCCCTCCGTGCGACCGCCGACGCGCCCCGGCCGGCACCACGGCAGGTCCGCACGCCCACCGGCCCCGGCCGCCGACGGACCCGGTCGGCACCGCGCCGTCGGCACGCCCCCGGCCTCGGCACGCCCGGCCGCACCACCGCCGCGTCCCCCGCTCGTACCCACTCGTCACAATGGCCGCATGGCCAGCACCGCCGACCTCGCCTCCACTCCCGCCACCGCCCGTCGCGTCACCGCCGTGGCTCATCGCGGCGACCCGTACCGTGCCCGCGAGAACACCCTCGCCTCGATCCGGTCCGCCCTCGAACGGGGCGCGGACGCGGTCGAGATCGACGTGCGGGTCACCCGCGACGGCGTGCCCGTCCTGCTGCACGACGCGACGCTGGACCGGCTCTGGGGCCACGACGTGCGGCTCGACCGGCTCACCCACGACCGGCTCGCCGAACTGACCGGAGGCGGCGTGCCCACGCTGCGCGAGGCGCTGCGCGCCTCCGGAGGGCGCCGCGTCATGGTCGACCTGCCCGGTTCCACCGACGCCTCGGTGCGCCGGATCGTCGGCGTGATCCGCGACTGCGGCGCCGACGGGCGGGCGTACTACTGCGCGGGAGCCGTCGCGATGCTGCGGGTGCGGGCCGCCGACCCGTCGGCCGAGATCGCCCTGACCCGCACGAGGCTCGCGCCGCCGGGAGCCGCGCTGCTCGAAGCCGTACGGCCGCGCTGGCTGAACTACCGGTTCGGCCTGGTGGACCGGGACCTGACGGACCGTCTGCACCGGGACGGCCTGCTGGTCTCCGCCTGGACCGCCGACACCGGGCTCACCATGCGCCGCCTCGTCCGCGCCGGGGTGGATTCCATCACCACGAACCGCATCGACGTCCTGCGTGGCGTGCTGGCCGGGCACCGGCCGGTCCGGTCCTCCTGACCGCCCTGCACGACCGGTCCGGCATCATGGACACAGCCGCATCCGCTGTGATGCCGGCCCCGGCCCCGGATCCAGAGGAGCAGCGCCGTGTCCGAACCGAGCACCCCCCTTTCCGACCGCATCCGTTCCGACATCGCCCACAACGCACGGGTCTGGAACCACTGGCTCGGCGGGAAGGACAACTATCCCGTGGACCGGGAGGTCGGCGACCAGGTCACCGGCATGTACCCGAGCATCGGCGAAGTGGCCCGCGCCGACCGGGCCTTCCTCGGGCGGGCCGTCCGGCATCTGGCCGGTGAGGCGGGGATCACCCAGTTCCTGGACATCGGCACCGGGCTGCCGACCGCCGACAACACCCACGAGGTCGCCCAGCGCACCGCACCCGGCGCCCGCGTGGTGTACGTCGACAACGACCCGATCGTGCTCGCGCACGCCCGGGCGCTGCTCACCAGTTGCCCGGAGGGCGCGACCGAGTACGTCGACGCGGACGCGCACGACCCCGAGAAGATCCTGCGGACGGTCGAACCGACGCTGGATCTGACGAAGCCGGTCGCGGTCATGCTGCTCGGCATCCTCAACTTCGTCATGGACACCGACGAGGCCCGGCGCATCGTGCGGACGCTGATGGACGCGATGCCGTCCGGCAGCTACCTGGCCCTCACCCACCCCACGACGGAACTGGGCGGCGAGGGCAACGAGGCGGCGATGCGCTTCTGGAACAAGAACGCCACCCCGCCGATCACCGCCCGCAGCCGCGCCGAGTTCGCCTCGTTCCTGACCGGGCTCGACCTGGTCGAGCCGGGCATCGTCTCCTGCGCGCGCTGGCGTGCGGAGCCCGGCGCGGTGGAGGTCGCCCAGTTCGGCGCGGTGGCGCGCAAGCCGTAGTGGGTGCACGGGCGGTGCGGGCGCGCCCCGGAGCCGAGGTCGCCTCCGGGGCGCCGAGGACCGCCCGGCCGCGTCACCCCCGGCCGGCGTGTTCCGGGTCGGCGGGTCTCCGGTCACGCACGGCTGCGACTCGGCCACGCCGTGATGTCGGCCTCGACCGCTCGGCCCGCTCATGGGCCCGGGCACGCCGTCGGCGAAGACCCGCCCCGAGGGGCAACGACCCCCGGGTCACGGCCACCGCGCCACGGTTCAGAGCCCCACGACGGCGTTCCACCTCTTCGCGAACTCGGTGCGCTCCTCGGAGGTGATGTCGCGGGCGATGGCCAGCCGGCTGCGCATCGCGTCGTCGGGGAAGATCAGCGGGTCCTCGGCGAGCGCCGCGCTCTCCTCGTCCTTGGCGGAGGCCAGTACGTCGCGGGCGGCGGGGACGGGGCAGACGTAGTTGACCCAGGCGGCCAGTTCGGCGGCGACCTCCGGGTCGTAGTAGTGGTCGACGAGCTTCTCGGCGTTGCGCTTGTGGCGGGCGAGGTTGGGGATCATCAGCGACTCCGCCCACAGTTCGGCCCCCTCCTCGGGGACCACGAACTCGATCTCCGGGTTGTCCGCCTGGAGTTGGATGACGTCGCCCGAGTACGCCTGGCACGCGAGCACGTCGCCGGTCGAGAGGTCCTTGATGTAGTCGTTGCCGGTGAAGCGGCGGATGTGCCTCTTGCGCACGAGCTTCTCGACCTGGTCGCAGATCAGGTGGAAGTCGTCCGGCCGCCAGCGGGTGATGTCGACGCCGTTGCCCTGCATCAGGAGCGCGAACGACTCGTCGAGCCCGGACAGGAGCGTCACCCTGCCCCGCAGGTCGTCCGCCCACAGGTCGCTCAGGTGCCTGATCTCGCGCCCGAGCCGCTTGCGGTTGTAGGCGATGCCGGTGATCCCGGACTGCCAGGGGACGCTGTGCGTACGGCCCTGGTCGAAGGCGGGCGAACGCAGCTGCGGGTCGAGGTACTTGGCGACGTTGGGCTGCTTCGCCCGGTCCATCTCCTGCACCCAGCCGAGTCGTACGAACCGCGCGGCCATCCAGTCGCTGATGACGATCAGGTCGCGGCCGGTCTCCTGATGGTTCATCAGAGCAGGGCTGATCTTGCCGAAGAACTCGTCGTTGTCGTTGATCTCCTCCGCGTACGTGACGGAGATCCCGGTGCGCTCACGGAACGCGTCGAGGGTGGGCCGCTTCGAGGCGTCCTCGTCGTCGGTGTCGATGTAGAGCGGCCAGTTCGCGAAGTGCAGGGAACGGTCGCGGGCCGAGGTGTCGCGTCCGGCGCGGTCGCCGGGCTCCACGTAGGCGGCGGGTACTCCGCAGCCGGCCAGCACGGCACCGGTCGCCGCGGCTCCGAAGGCGCGCAGCAGGGACCGGCGGGACATGGGGTTCTTCGGGGTTGCTCGCACCCGCGCAGGATGCCCGGCGGCGGCGTCGCGGGCAATGGACCAACCGTCCAGCGGCACACGCCCCGTCCGCACACCCTGTCCAGGACGCCCGCCCGGGAGCCGGGGGCGGACGGGGGCACGGCAGGGGCCCCGGATCCGGCGCGGGCACGAATGCCGGCACGGGCACAGGTGCGGCCCCGGGCGTGTGCCCGGGGCCGCAGAGGCTGTTGACGGAGGGTCAGCCGTCGAGCGAGGTCATGACGTGCTTGATGCGCGTGTAGTCCTCGAAGCCGTACGCGGAGAGGTCCTTGCCGTAGCCGGACTTCTTGAATCCGCCGTGCGGCATCTCGGCGACGAGCGGGATGTGGGTGTTGATCCACACGCAGCCGAAGTCGAGGTTCTTGGACATCCGCATGGCGCGGGCGTGGTCCTTGGTCCACACCGAGGAGGCCAGCGCGTACTCGACGCCGTTCGCGTACTCCACGGCCTGGGCCTCGTCCGTGAACTTCTGGACGGTGATGACCGGGCCGAAGACCTCGTTCTGGATGATCTCGTCGTCCTGCTTGAGGCCGGAGACGACGGTCGGGGCGTAGAAGTAGCCCTTGTCGCCGACCCGGTGGCCGCCCGCCTCGACCCTGGCGTGGGCGGGGAGGCGCTCGATGAAGCCGCTGACCTGCTTCAGCTGGTTGGCGTTGTTCAGCGGGCCGTACAGCACGCCCTCGTCGTCCGGCTTGCCGGTCTTCGTGTCGGCGGCGGCCTTGGCGAGCGCGGTGACGAATTCGTCGTGGATGGACTCGTGGACCAGGACACGGGTGGCGGCCGTGCAGTCCTGACCGGCGTTGAAGTAGCCCGCGGTGGAGATGCCCTCGACGGCGTTGGCGATGTCGGTGTCCTCGAACACCACGACCGGCGCCTTGCCGCCGAGCTCCAGGTGGACCCGCTTGACATCCTTGGCGGCGGACTCGGCGACCTGCATGCCGGCCCGTACCGAACCGGTGATGGAGGCCATCGCCGGGGTCGGGTGCTCGACCATCGCGCGGCCGGTGTCGCGGTCGCCGCAGATGACGTTGAAGACGCCCTTGGGGAGGATCTGACCGATGATCTCGGCGATCAGCACGGTCGACGCCGGGGTGGTGTCGGACGGCTTGATGACGACGGTGTTGCCTGCGGCGAGCGCCGGGGCGAACTTCCAGACAGCCATCATCATCGGGTAGTTCCACGGCGCGACCTGCGCGCACACGCCGACCGGCTCACGGCGGATGATGGAGGTGAGGCCCTCCATGTACTCACCGGCCGAGCGGCCTTCGAGCATCCGCGCCGCACCCGCGAAGAAGCGGATCTGGTCCACCATCGGCGGGACCTCTTCGGTACGGACGAGCTCGATCGGCTTGCCCGTGTTCTCCGACTCGGCGGCGACGAGGTCCTCGGCGCGCTCCTCGAAGGCGTCCGCGATCTTCAGCAGGGCCTTCTGGCGCTCGGCGGGCGTGGTGTCGCGCCAGGCGGGGAAGGCCGCCGCGGCGGCCTCCATCGCGGCATCGACGTCGGCCTGGCCGGAGAGCGGCGAGGTCGCGTAGACCTCCTCGGTCACCGGGTTGATCACATCAATGGTCCGCCCGTCAGCGGCGTCCCGGAACTCTCCGTTGATGTAGTTGCGCAGACGGCGCACCTCGGTGGTCACAACCACCCCTCCTGTCACACACGTCCTATGGGTGAGATGTCCACCCTAGTCGCTCGGGTGTCGCTTTCGACATGCCCAACCACGGTGAACTTCGGATTCAGTGTGATCCAGAGCCTCAAACAACGAATTTCATCGATCCGGGGTTGCCAGACCGACGAGTCCCGGTGCACAGTGGATGTGTGGCCAGTCGCAGCGCAGACTCCAGGAACGGGAACGGATCGCCCCCCGTGGTCGATTCCGTGTCCCTCGCGATCATCGAGCAGCTCCAGGAGGACGGGCGCCGCCCGTACGCCGCGATAGGCAAGGCCGTCGGCCTGTCCGAAGCGGCCGTACGGCAACGCGTCCAGAAGCTGCTCGACCAGGGAGTGATGCAGATCGTCGCCGTCACGGACCCGCTCACCGTGGGATTCCGGCGGCAGGCGATGGTCGGCATCAACGTCGAAGGCGACCTCGACCCCGTGGCCGAGGCGTTGTCGGCCATGGCCGAGTGCGAGTACGTGGTGATGACCGCGGGCTCCTTCGACCTGATGGTGGAGATCGTCTGCGAGGACGACGACCACCTGCTGGAAACGATCAACAAACGCATCCGGGCCCTCCCCGGCGTGCGCTCCACCGAGAGCTTCGTGTACCTGAAGCTCAAGAAGCAGACCTATATGTGGGGAAGCCGATAGCCGTGAGCAAGGACCTCAGCCGAACCGCGTACGACCACCTGTGGATGCACTTCACCCGCATGTCGGACTACGCGAACGCGCCCGTTCCCACCATCGTGCGGGGTGAGGGCACCTACATCTTCGACGACCAGGGCAAGCGCTACCTCGACGGCCTGTCCGGCCTGTTCGTGGTCAACGCCGGCCACGGCCGTCACGAGCTCGCCGAGGCGGCCTACAAGCAGGGGCAGGAGCTGGGCTTCTTCCCGGTCTGGTCCTACGCCCACCCGAAGGCCGTCGAACTGGCCGACCGCCTCGCCGACTACGCGCCGGGCGACCTCAACAAGGTCTTCTTCACCACCGGCGGTGGCGAGGCCGTCGAGACCGCCTGGAAGCTGGCCAAGCAGTACTTCAAGCTCCAGGGCAAGCCCACCAAGTACAAGGTCATCTCGCGCGCGGTCGCCTACCACGGCACCCCGCAGGGCGCCCTGTCGATCACCGGCCTGCCGGGCCTGAAGGCCCCCTTCGAGCCGCTGGTCCCCGGCGCGCACAAGGTCCCCAACACCAACATCTACCGCGCCCCGATCCACGGCGACGACCCGGTGGCCTTCGGCCGCTGGGCCGCCGACCAGATCGAGCAGCAGATCCTCTTCGAGGGCCCCGAGACCGTCGCCGCGGTCTTCCTGGAGCCGGTGCAGAACGCCGGTGGCTGCTTCCCGCCGCCGCCCGGTTACTTCCAGCGCGTACGCGAGATCTGCGACAAGTACGACGTGCTGCTCGTCTCCGACGAGGTCATCTGCGCCTTCGGCCGCCTGGGCACCATGTTCGCCTGTGACAAGTTCGGCTACGTGCCGGACATGATCACCTGCGCCAAGGGCATGACCTCGGGCTACTCCCCCATCGGCGCCTGCATCGTCTCGGACCGGATCGCCGCGCCGTTCTACGAGGAGGGCAACACCTTCCTGCACGGCTACACCTTCGGTGGCCACCCGGTGTCCGCGGCGGTCGCTCTCGCCAACCTCGACATCTTCGAGCGCGAGGGCCTCAACCAGCACGTCCTGGACAACGAGAACGCCTTCTTCACCACGCTGCAGAAGCTGAACGACCTGCCGATCGTCGGCGACGTCCGCGGCAACGGCTTCTTCTACGGCATCGAGCTCGTGAAGGACAAGGCCACCAAGGAGACGTTCAGCGACGAGGAGACCGAGCGCGTCCTGTACGGGTTCCTCTCCAAGGCGCTCTACGACAACGGCCTGTACTGCCGTGCCGACGACCGCGGCGACCCGGTCGTCCAGCTCGCGCCGCCGCTGACCTCCGACCAGGCGACGTTCGACGAGATCGAGGGCATCCTGCGCAACGTCCTGACGCAGGCGTGGACCAAGCTCTGACCCGCAGATCCGTCCGCCGACCGGCCACGGACCGGCCGGCGGACGGAATCCGGTGCCCGACCGCTGCCTGACGACCGCCCGACCGGCGGTCGTCCTCTACGGTCCATGACGGCCCGGGTGCCCCCATTCGAGTGGGATGGGGTGCACCCGGGCCGTGTGCTGTGCCCAGACCCCGGTCCGGGTCCCTACGGTGCCGAGTGACCGATCGGCCCCCGCATCGTTCCCCCGTACGGGGGACGGGACTTACGATCTGAACCGAGGTGTACACCATGGTGGCCCCGCCGGACAACGACGTGATCTGGGCGCGTTCCCTCCAGCACTCCCACAACGGCTCGCCCGCGCTCGGCGGAGTCTCCCTGGGCGTCCGCGACGGCGAGATCCTCGCCGTGACGGGCCCGAGAGGCAGCGGCAAGACGACCCTGTTGCTCTGCCTGTCCGGTCAGTTGGTGCCCGAGCAGGGCGAGGTGTGGTTCAACAGCGTCCCCGTCCACACCATGGGCCCCCGGCTGCGCGAACGGCTGCGCCGTGACAGGTTCAGCTGGATCGCCCCCGTACCGCAGCTCGTCCCGGAGCTGAACGCCTGGGAGAACGTGGCACTTCCGCTGTTCCTGCGCGGCACCACGCACCGGGAGGCGAAGAAGACCGGCCTGGAGTGGCTGGAGCGGCTCGACATCGGCGCGTGCGCCAAGCAACGGCCGCACACCCTGCTCCAGGGAGAGCGCCAGCGGATCGCCGTGGCCCGCGCGCTGGCCGGCTCGCCGACGGTGATCTTCGCCGACGAGCCGACCGCGGCCCTGCACCACGCCGACCGGGCGCACGTGCTGCGCACCCTCACCAGCGCCGCCCGCTCGCACCGCATCACGGTGGTGCTCGCCACCCATGACGCGGAGGTCGCCTCCCTCGCCGACCGTACGGTCCCGCTGCTGGAAGGCCGCCGCGTCGCCACCGTCGCCCTGCCCGCCGTATCCGATGCGGAGGGCCGCGCGGCGTGCTCGCTCTCCGTCTAGCCCGGGGCTCCCGTCCGCTGGTCCTGCTGCGCAGGCTGCTCGTCGCGGCAGCCTCCGCCGGGGTCGGCTTCCTGCTGCTGTGCGCCCTGGGCTACGCGTCGGGGCACCCGGACCGGCCCACCGCCGCGCTGCAGCGGCTGCTGTGGTGCTTCGTACCGCTCGCCGCCACCGTGCAGTTCGCGGTCGCGGTGGCCCGTACGGACCCCAGCACCCGGCCGCGTTCCGGACTTTCCGCCGTGGGCCTGGGGCCCGTGAAACTCACCGTACTGGCCGCCGTCTCCACCGCCGTCTCCTGCACGCTCGGATCGGTGGTGGCGCTGCTGGTCTTCCTGCACCTGCGCGGCGATCTGTCCGGGCTGCCGTTCGACGGCGCCGCGGCCGGACTGCTCGACGCCCGGTCCCCGCTGCCGCTCGCCGCCGCGCTGGTGCTGCTGTCCCTGGTCCCGGTGTCCGCGGCCGTCGCGAGCGGGATCGCGTTGCGCGAGCGGCCCGTGGTGGTCCCGCTGCCCGACGAGGGCCCCGCGGACGGCCCGCAGGAGGAACACCCCGCTCCGGCGACGCCCCCGGGCGGGCTGCCGTGGGGCGTGGCCCTGACCGCCGTGGGCCTTGCCGTCGAGTCGTACATGAGCCGCGGTGACGGGCACAGCCTGCTCCCGCTCCCGGGCCGGCTCGACGACAGCCCTGCCGGGGTGCTGGCGGGGTGGGCGCTGACGGCGATCGGCCTGGCGATGGCCGGGCCCGGCCTCGCGTACCACTGCGGCCGGCTGCTGCAGTCGGCGCGCCCCGGCGCCGTACGGCTGCTGGCCGGACGAGTCCTCATGGACGAGGCCCGCCGGATCGGCGGGCCGCTCGGCGTGGTGTGCGCGGTGCTCTCGGCGGCGGTCGCCGTGGACGCGCTGCACGGAACGGGGCCGCGCCCCTTCGGCCCGCTCACCGTGCTGGGCTCGGTGCTCGTCCTCGGCTGCACCGCGGCCACGCTGCTGACCTCGGCCCTGGATGCCAGGCAGGATCGTGCCCGGACGTCACGGACGCTGCTGCGGCTCGGCGCCCCGGCCTCGGCGCTGCGGTACGCGACGGCGCTGCGCGCCGCCGTCCTGCTGGTGGTGTTCGCCCCGCTGACCTGGCTGGTCGCCGAGCTGGCGGCGCTGCCGCTGACCGTCTGACGAGGCCGTCCCCGCGGGCGCGGGCGCCGAGCGGCGGTCGCGGATCCCGCGGGCGGCGGCCGATGGGGGCGCGGGCCGGTCACCCTCCGACGGGGCGGCCCGCCCGGTCGCCCGGAGCCCGCGTCACCGTTCGGCGGGCAGCACCACGCACTCCGCCGCGTCGAAGCGGACCCCGACCGTCTTCCCCTCCCCGGGGACGTCGCGCAGCGCGCACTCCGCTTCAAGAGCCGGACCGCGCTGCGGCGTCAGCCGCACGGCGACGCGATCGCCCCGGAACGTGCGCGCCCCGACCGCGCAGCGCAGCCCCTCCTCCGGGGCACCGATCCGCACCCCGGCCGGACGCACGAGCAGGGCTCGCTCCCCCTGCGGCGACCCCTCGGGCACCGGGACCCCGCCCCACGCCGTGTCGGCGACCGCACCGTCCACCGTCGCCGCGACCACGTTGTCGAAGCCGAGGAACCGGGCGACGAACGCGGAAGCGGGCCGCTTCCACACCTCCAGCGGCGTGCCCGTCTGGGCGATGTGCCCGTCCCGCATCACGACCACCCGGTCGGCCAGCGCGAACGCCTCGCCCTGGTCGTGCGTGACGGCCAGCACCGTCGTGCCCAACCGACCGAAGAGCGTGCGCAGTTCGGCCACGAGGCGTTCGCGCAGACCGCGGTCGAGCTGGCCGAGCGGCTCGTCCAGCATCAGCAGCTTGGGACGCGGGGCGAGCGCTCGCGCGAGGGCGACCCGCTGCTGCTCGCCTCCGGACAGCGCGGCGACGGCGCGCCGCTGGGCGCCCGGCAGGCCCACCAGGTCGAGGAGCTCGCCGACCCGGCGCTCCTGATCGCGCCGGGACACCCCGCGCATCCGCAGCCCGAACGCGACGTTGGCGCCGACGTCCCGGTGCGGGAAGAGCTGGTGGTCCTGGAACATCAGGCCGAGACCCCGCCGGTGCACCGGCACCCCCGCCTGGTCCGCCCCGTCCAGCAGCACCCGGCCGCCGTCCGTCCTCTGGAGCCCGGCGACCACCCGCAGCAGGGTCGACTTGCCGCTGCCGCTCGGTCCCAGCACACAGACGATCTCGTGTTCGTCGACCTCCAGGTCCACCCGGTCGAGCGCGGTCCGCTCGCCGAAGCGGACCGTGGCCGATTCCAGTGTCAGCATCGTCAGAACTCCCCGGACATCCCTAGAACTCGCCGGACCGGTCCGTGCGAATACGTTCGAGCAGCAGCAGCGAGACCGCGCAGACCACCATCAGAATGGTGCTGAGCGCCATCGCCTGGCCGTAGTTGAGCTCACCGGCCCGGCCCAGCAGCCGGGCCACCGCGACCGGCAGCGTCGGCCGGTCGGGCCGCGCGATGAACACCGTCGCGCCGAACTCGCCGAGCGAAACGGCGAACGCGAAACCGGCCGCGACCAGCAACGCCCGCCGCACCAGCGGGAGATCGACCTCCCGCCAGGCCCGCAGCGGCGACGCCCCGAGCACCGCGGCCGCCTCCCGGAGCCGGCCGTCCACCGCGCGCAGCACCGGCAGCATGGTCCGCACGACGAAGGGCACGCCGACCAGCGCCTGGGCGAGCGGCACCAGGATCCATGACGTGCGCAGGTCCAGAGGCGGTTTGTCCAGGGTGATCAGGAAGCCGAAGCCGACGGTGACCGCCGACACTCCGAGCGGCAGCATCAGCAGCGCGTCGAAACCGCGCACGAGCCGCCCCGCGCGCCGGGTCAGCGCCGCCGCGGCCAACCCGCCGACGACCAGCGCGATCACGGTCGCGACCAGCGCGTACGCCACGGAGTTCCCGATCGCTTCGAGCGGCGCGACCAGGAAGGTGCCGCCGCCCGCGTCCACGGATCCCAGGGCGCGGTAGAAGTCGAGGCCGTGGCCGTCCGGGGTGTCCAGCGAGCGTTCCACCAGCACCGCGAGGGGCAGCAGGATCAGCACCAGCACGGTCAGCAGCACCGCGCCGAGCAGCGCCCACTGCCCGGCCCCGCGCGGCCTGCCGGCGGTCCGTTCCGGATCGACCAGCCTCAGCGCGGTCTCCCTGCGCCGTACGGTCCAGGCGTGCACGGCGAGGATCGCGCCCACCGCGGCGAACTGCGTCAGCGTCAGCACGGCGGCCGTCGGAAGGGCGAGGAGCTGGGCGGTCTGCCGATAGATCTCCACCTCCAGCGTGGCGTACCCGGGGCCGCCGAGGATCTGCACGACGCCGAAGGAGGTGAAGGTGAAGAGGAAGACCATCAGCGCGGCGGCGGCCACGGCGGGTGCGAGGGCCGGCAGCGTGACCCGTCGCCAGGCCGCGAACCGTCCGGCGCCCAGCACCCGGGCGGCCTCCTCCTGCCGCGGGTCGAGCTGCGCCCACAGACCGCCGACGGTTCGTACGACCACCGCGTAGTTGAAGAAGACATGGGCGAGGAGAATCGCCCACACCGTGGTGTCGAGGCGCACCCCCCAGAGTTCGTCGAGGAACCCGCCGCGCCCCAGCAACGCCAGGAACGCCGTCCCGACGACGACGGTCGGCAGGACGAACGGCACGGTGACCACCGCCCGCAGCAATTGCTTTCCGGGGAAGTCGAGGCGGGCGAAGACGTACGCGCCGGGCAGCGCGACGAGCAGCGTCAGCGCGGTCGAGGCGAGCGCCTGCCAGGTGGTGAACCACAGGACGTCACGGATCTCCGGCCGGGCCAGCACCTCGCCGATCCGGCCGAACTGCCACACGCCGTCCACCTTCAGCCCCCGGCCGACGATCGCGACGACGGGGTAGGCGAAGAACACCGCGAAGAACGCCACGGGCACGGCCATCAGGGCCGGCCGCACCGCGCCGGCGCCCACTCGCCGGGCCGCCGTCCGCGCCGCGTCCGTCGTGCGCCCGGCGCGCGGGCGCGGACCCGTGACGTCCGCGCCCTTCGCCGCCGCGCCCGTCCCCTGTGCGGCGGTCCCGGCTACTTCACGACGAGTGAGGACCACGACTGGACCCACTGCTCACGGTTCTTGGCGATCAGGTCGGGGGCGACGGTCGTCGGCTTCTCGACGGTCGTGCCGAACTTCGTGAACAGATCCGGCAGCTTCGCTTCCGGGACGACCGGGTTCACGAACATGTTGAGCGGCATGTCCTCCTGGAACCGCTTGCCGATCAGGAAGTCCAGCAGCGCCTTGCCTCCCGCCTCGTTCTTGGCGCCGTTCAGCAGGCCCGCGAACTCGATCTGCCGGAAGCAGGTCCCGGTGGCGACCCCGGTCGGGGCCTCGGCCGGCTGCGGCTTCGCGTACAGCACCTCGACGGGCGGGCTGGAGGCGTACGAGACGACGAGCGGACGGTCGGCCTTGGCCTTCCTGCCACCCGCGGAGCCGGAGAACTCGTCGTTGTACGCCTGCTCCCAGCCGTCGACGACCTTGACGCCGTTGTCCTTCAGCTTCTTCCAGTAGTCCTGGTAACCCTTCTCGCCGTAGGCGGCGACGGTGCCGAGGAGAAAGCCGAGGCCGGGCGAGGAGGTCGCCGCGTTCTCGGTGACCAGGAGGTTCTTGTAAGCGGGCTTCGCCAGGTCGTCGAAGGTCTGCGGCGGGGCGAGCTTCTTGTCGGCGAAGTACTTCTTGTCATAGTTCACGCAGACGTCGCCGGTGTCGACCGGCGTGACCCGGTGCCCGGCGTCCAGCCGGGCAGCGGCCGCGACCCGGTCGATGCCCTTCGCCTCGTACGGCGTGAACAGGCCGCTGTCCAGGGCGCGGGAGAGGAGGGTGTTGTCGACGCCGAAGAACACGTCTCCGCGCGGTGAGCCCTTGGTCAGGATCTCCTGGTTGAGCGCGACTCCCGCGTCGCCGCTCTTGAGGACCTTGACGGTGTAGCCGGTCTCCTCGGTGAACTCCTTCAGCACCGCGTCGGACGCGTTGAAGGAGTCGTGGCTGACGAGCGTCACGGTCTTCGGGCCGGCGCCCTTCGTGCCGCCGGATCCGGAGGACGACGTGTCGGAACTCCCGCACCCGGCCAGTGCCGTGATGCCGAGCGCGGCCACGACGGCCGTGGCCGTAAGGCGTACGGACCCGCGCGTGGTTCCCGTGGTCCTGCGCGTGGTGGTCATGATGGATTCCTCCTGGGTTTTGGCCAGGAAGAGACGCGGCCCCGCCCGCGGGACGCGGGCAGGGCGCAACAGCATGAGTTGATGACCGAACTTCCTACCCGGAATGACCCGGGCGAGGTTCAGAGGGTCTGCGGACGACCGGTCCCCCGGTGCCGCACTCTCAGCGCTGTGGCGCTCCCCTGTCGGAATATGAAGTTGATTTCCGGGCCAGGTTACACGGGCGGCCCGGCCGGGCCGCCGGGGCCTCGGCGCCCGGGCGACGCCGGAGGCCCGGAGCCCTTGACGCCCCGTCCGCCCCGGAGTCCGGCCGAACCACCTCGGGCCCGGCGAACGCCGGTCCCGGTACTCCCGTGGAACCGGCGAACGCCGCTCTCGGCACTCCCGCGGGCCCGGCGGACTCCGGCCTCGGTATTCCCACGGACCCGGCGAACGCCTGTGTCAGCGCTCGGCCGCCGCCAGCTGCCCGCAGGCCCCGTCGATCTCCTGGCCCCGGGTGTCCCGTACGGTCACCGGCACCCCGTGCGCCGCGATGGCCTCGACGAACGCCTTCTCGTCCTCGGGCCGGGAGGCGGTCCACTTCGAGCCGGGTGTCGGGTTCAGCGGGATCAGGTTGACGTGCACCCGCTTGCCCTTGAGCAGCCGGCCGAGCAGATCGCCCCGCCACGCCTGGTCGTTGATGTCCCGGATCAGCGCGTACTCGATGGAGACGCGACGGCCGGACTTCTCCGCGTACTCCCACGCGGCGTCCAGCACCTCGCGCACCTTCCACCGGGTGTTCACCGGGACGAGGGTGTCGCGCAGCTCGTCGTCCGGCGCGTGCAGCGAGACGGCGAGACGGCACTTGAAGCCCTCGTCGGCGAAGCGCAGCATCGCGGGCACCAGCCCCACGGTGGAAACGGTGATCCCGCGCTGCGAGAGCCCCAGCCCGTCCGGCTCCGGGTCGGTCAGCCGTCGGATCGCGCCGACCACGCGGTTGTAGTTGGCCAGCGGCTCGCCCATGCCCATGAAGACGATGTTGGAGAGCCGCGCCGGTCCTCCGGGCACCTCTCCGTCGCGCAGCGCCCGCATGCCGTCCACGATCTGGTGGACGATCTCCGCGGTCGACAGATTGCGGTCCAGACCGGCCTGCCCGGTGGCGCAGAACGGGCAGTTCATCCCACAGCCCGCCTGCGAGGAGATGCACATCGTCACCCGCTCCGGATAGCGCATCAGCACGGACTCGACGAGCGTCCCGTCGTGCAGCTTCCACAGCGTCTTGCGGGTGGTGTCGTCGTCGCAGCTGATGTGACGGACCACCGACATCAGCTCGGGGAACATCGCCTCGGCGAGCTTCTCCCGCGAGGCGGCCGGGATGTTGGTCCACTCGGCCGGGTCGTGCGCGTACCGCGCGAAGTAGTGCTGCGAGAGCTGCTGGGCGCGGAACGGCTTCTCGCCGATCGCGGCGACCGCCTCCTTGCGCTCGGCGGGCGTGAGGTCGGCGAGATGCCGCGGCGGCTTCTTGGCTCCGCGGGGTGCGACGAAAGTGAGTTCTCCGGGCTTAGGCATGGTCCGTCCAGTGTCGCAGACGCAGCGACGAGGGCCCGCCGCCCTGTGGACAACGTCCTGTGGGCAGCGGGCCCTCGCCTGAGAACGCGCAGGTCGGAACGGGCGGACCGTCCCGCGGGCTCAGAGCCTGCCGGGTGCTCTCAGCCGGAGCCGACGAACAGCACCAGCAGCAGCCAGACCACCGGAGCGGTCGGCAGCAGCGAGTCCAGCCGGTCCATGATCCCGCCGTGTCCCGGCAGCAGCGTGCCCATGTCCTTGATGCCGAGGTCCCGCTTGATCATCGACTCGCCCAGGTCGCCGAGGGTGGCGCTGACCGCGACCGCGAGCCCCAGCAGCAGCCCCTGCCACCAGGCACCGCCGTCGATCAGGAACTGCATGCACAGGGCACCCGCGACCATCGCGAAGGCGACGGCCCCGAAGAGGCCCTCGCGGGTCTTCCCGGGGCTGATGCGCGGCGCGAGCTTGTGCTTTCCGAAGCGCCAGCCGACGGCGTACGCCCCTGTGTCGCTGACCACGGTCAGCAGCAGGAAGGTGAGCACCCGCTGCGGCCCGTCGTCCGCGGTCAGGAGCATGGCGACGAACGTGGCGAGGAACGGCACGTAGAACGCGGCGAACACACCGGCCGTGACGTCCTTGAGGTAGCCCTCCGGAGGCTGGGCCATCCGCCAGGCGAGAACCGCGAGCGCGGTCAGTGCCACGGCCACCCAGGCGCCCTCGGCGCCCTTCATGTACCCGGCCACCACCATCGCCGCACCGCCGACCGCCAGCGGCACGAGCGGCGCGTTGATGCCCTTGCGCTCCGACAGCCGTGAGGTGAGCTCCCACAGGCCCACGACGACGGCGACGACGATCACCCCGACGAAGACGGCCTTCACGACGAACAGCGAGGCGACGATGACGGCGCCGAGCCCCACCCCGACCCCTATGGCGGCTCGCAGATCGCGGCCCGCATGTTTCTTCTGCGGGGACGGTGGCGCGGTGGACATGGGCTCCTGCGGCTTCTCGTCGCGGAACAGGGGGCCGCCGTTCCGGCGTGCGCCCCCCTGCTCCCGGTCGTCACGGTCGTCAGCGTCTCCACCTGCGTCAGGGGCGTCCGGCACGATGGGCATGGGCCGAGTCTGCTGGGCGTCATACACATCGTGCGCGGGACCCGCCGGGGCAGCATGCATCTCGGGCGCAGCCCACGGACCGGCTCCCGGCGTGGCGCCCCAGGAAGAGTCGTTCATCAGACTTCGAGCAGCTCGGCTTCCTTGTGCTTGAGCAGCTCGTCGACCTGTGCGACGTACTTCGCGGTGGTGTCGTCGAGCTCCTTCTCGGCGCGACGCACCTCGTCCTCGCCGGTCTCCTTGTCCTTGACCAGCTTGTCGAGCGCCTCCTTGGCCTTGCGGCGCACGGCCCGGATGGAGATGCGGGAGTCCTCGGCCTTGGTCCTCGCGACCTTGATGTAGTCGCGGCGGCGCTCCTCGGTGAGCTCCGGGAAGGTCACCCGGATGATATTGCCGTCGTTGCTCGGGTTGACGCCGAGGTCCGAGTCACGGATGGCCTGCTCGATGTTGCGCAGCGCGCTCTTGTCGAACGGCGTCACGACGGCCATGCGGGGCTCGGGCACCGAGAACGAGGCGAGCTGGTTGATCGGGGTCAGCGCACCGTAGTAGTCGGCGACGATCTTGTTGAACATCGCCGGGTGGGCGCGGCCGGTCCGGATCGCGGCGAAGTCCTCTTTCGCGACGACGACGGCCTTCTCCATCTTCTCCTCGGCCTCGAGGAGGGTTTCTTCGATCACCACGTGCTCCTGCGTGTCTTGGGTGGGCCCGGCGTGCTCGGGCCCGCGGATCTGCGTCGCGTCCTCACCTGCACGGTGTCCGACCGGCAGGCCGTTGTCCATCCTCCGGGGCGCCGTACCGGGGCTTTCCCCGCGGGTCCCGTACCCTGCCCGCGGCTTCCCGGGGACGTCTCCCGGTCCTCAGGCCCGGGTGCCCTGGTCACTCACGAGCGTGCCGATCTTCTCACCCTTGACCGCGCGGGCGATATTGCCCGTGGCCGTCAGCTCGAAGACGAGGATCGGCAGCTCGTTGTCACGGCAGAGCGTGATGGCGGTGGCGTCGGCGACCTTGAGGTCGCGCGCGAGCACCTCGCCGTATTCGAGCGCGTCGAACTTCACCGCGTCGGGGTTGGCCTTCGGGTCGGAGTCGTAGACCCCGTCCACACCGTTCTTGCCCATCAGCAGGGCCTGGGCGTCGATCTCCAGGGCCCGCTGGGCGGCGGTGGTGTCGGTGGAGAAGTACGGCATGCCCATGCCCGCGCCGAAGATGACGACGCGCCCCTTCTCCAGGTGCCGCACGGCGCGCAGCGGAATGTACGGCTCCGCGACCTGCCCCATGGTGATGGCCGTCTGGACGCGGGAGTCGATGCCCTCCTTCTCCAGGAAGTCCTGGAGCGCCAGACAGTTCATGACCGTGCCGAGCATGCCCATGTAGTCGGACCGGGCCCGGTCCATGCCGCGCTGCTGGAGTTCGGCACCGCGGAAGAAGTTCCCGCCGCCGATCACGACCGCGATCTGTGCGCCGTCACGGACGACCGCCGCGATTTCCCGGGCGATGGCGTGCACGACGTCGGGGTCGACACCGAGTCCCCCGCCGCCGGCGAACGCCTCTCCGGACAGCTTCAGCATGAAGCGCCCGGGTACCTTGTCGTCATCGCGCTTGTGGTCGCCTTTGGCGGCGTCCGCGCCCTTGTTCATGGGGATTCTCCTCGTGCACATACCAAGAAGGCCATTGCCGGTGGGTCTGGTGTCCCTCAGCGGCAATGGCCTCCTCGTCAGATCTGCGGTCGTACGGCATGGGTGCGGCCGACGACTGCACCGGACCTCCTGCGGGGTCCACCGTTGTTCGCGGACGGACTCAGATGCCGACCTTGATGCGCGAGAAGCGCTTCAGGGTGACACCGGCCTCGTCCAGAACCTTCTGGACCGACTTCTTGTTGTCCTTGGCGAACGCCTGCTCCAGAGCGACGACCTCCTTGAAGAAGCCGTTGACCCGCCCCTCGACGATCTTCGGGAGAGCAGCCTCGGGCTTGCCCTCCTCGCGGGAGGTGGCCTCGGCGACACGGCGCTCGTTCTCGACCGTCTCGGCCGGGACGTCCTCGCGGTTGAGGTACTTCGGGGCGAAGGCGGCGATGTGCTGCGCGACGTCCTTGGCGACCGCTGCGACTGCCTCGTCCGAGGCGGTCCCCTTGTCCAGCTCGACCAGGACGCCGACCTGCGGCGGGAGGTCGGGCATGGTGCGGTGCATGTACGCGGCCACGTAACCGTCGGTGAACTGCGCGAAGCGGTCCAGGACGATCTTTTCGCCAAGGTTGGCATTGGCCTCGTCGACGTACGCCTGGACGGTCTTGCCGGCCTCGATCTCGGAGGCGAGCAGCGCGGCCAAGTCGGCCGGGGAGGTCGCGGCGACGTGCGCGGCGAGCGTGTTGGCGACGCTCTGGAACTTCTCGCCCTTGGCGACGAAGTCCGTCTCGCACTTCAGCTCCAGCAGGACGCCGGAGGTCTTGTCCTCGGAGATGAGGGAGACGACGGCACCGTTCTCGGCGGAACGGCCCTCGCGCTTGGCGACGCCCTTCTGACCCTTGATACGGAGCGCCTCGACGGCCTTCTCGACGTTGCCCTCGGCCTCGTCCAGCGCCTTCTTGCAGTCCATCATGCCGGCGCCGGTCAGCTCGCGGAGCTTCTTGACGTCAGCGGCGGTGTAGTTCGCCATGAGTCTGTGTTTCTCTCTCGAAGTCTGAAAGATCTACGGGTGAACGGCGGGGGCGGTGCTCGTGGCACCGGCCCCCGCCGTCATCAGCCGTGACGGGTGTCAGGCCTGCTCGGCGTCCGCGGCCGGGGCCTCGGCCTTGTCGGCGTCCGCGGCCTTCTCGGTCTCGGCGGAGGACTGGACCTCGGCGTCGGCCTTCTTGTCGCCCTCGAGCAGGTCGCGCTCCCACTCCGCGAGCGGCTCACCGGCGGCCTTCTCGCCCGGCTTCGAGTCACCGGTGGCGGCACCGGAGCGGGCGATGAGGCCCTCGGCGACGGCGTCGGCGATCACGCGGGTGAGCAGGGTGACGGAGCGGATCGCGTCGTCGTTGCCCGGAATCTTGTAGTCGACCTCGTCGGGGTCGCAGTTGGTGTCGAGGATCGCGACGACCGGGATGTTGAGCTTGCGAGCCTCGCCGACGGCGATGTGCTCCTTCTTGGTGTCGACGATCCAGACGGCGCTCGGCACCTTCTGCATCTCGCGGATACCACCGAGGGTCTTCTCCAGCTTGGCCTTCTCGCGCGAGAGGACCAGGAGCTCCTTCTTGGTGAGGCCGGAGGCGGCCACGTCCTCGAAGTCGATGAGCTCCAGCTCCTTCAGGCGCTGGAGGCGCTTGTAGACGGTGGAGAAGTTGGTGAGCATGCCGCCGAGCCAACGCTGGTTGACGTACGGCATACCGACGCGCGTCGCCTGCTCGGCGATGGCCTCCTGGGCCTGCTTCTTGGTACCGACGAACATGATGGAGCCGCCGTGGGCGACGGTCTCCTTGACGAACTCGTAGGCGCGGTCGATGTACGACAGCGACTGGAGCAGGTCGATGATGTAGATGCCGTTGCGCTCGGTGAAGATGAAGCGCTTCATCTTCGGGTTCCAACGACGGGTCTGGTGACCGAAGTGGACGCCGCTCTCCAGCAGCTCCCGCATCGTGACGACGGCCATGGCCGTACTCCTTGGGGTACTCGGTTGTCGCGACCGCAGGATTGCTGTCGCGCCTGACGCCCCGACGCGCCGTGCCACGAAGGACCGAGGAGCGCGGCCACCGTCCGCGAAGAGGGAGGTGGCGGGGCGTGCGAAGTCGACCCGGTGACCCGGATCGCCATAGGAAGTGTACGGGACGGGCCGGGTGCCGGGTGACGGCGCTGTCCACAACCGGTCGGTAGTCCACAGATCCGGTTCATGATCCCCGCGGATCCGGGCGGTGCGGGACGGTTCCGTCATGCGACGCGCATCCGATCCGACGGCTTCCCGCCGCGCGCCCGTCCGTGGGCGCCGGCTCCGTGCCGCACCCGCCGTGATGGCGACCGCCGGCCTTCTCGCGCTGCTGTGCGGCACCGCGACCGGGGCACCGGTCTCCTTGCGCCCGGCCGTCCCCGCCGTGGCGGCATTCCCGGCCACGTCCGTGGGTGCCCCCGTGCCCGTACCGGCTCGCGACCCCGTTCCCGGGCCACGGTCCGCGCCTGATCCCGCGCCCGGGCCGCCGCCCGTGGGTGATCCCGTGCCCGAGCCCCTCCCCGCCCCGCCGTCGCGGTCGGGCGGCGCCCGGAGCCGACCGCTCGCCGGGCGTCCCACGATCGTCCGGGGCTGGGAACCACCGGCCGGTGCCTACGGGCGGGGCCACCGCGGAGTGGATCTCGCCGCGGCGCCGGGCGCGGCGGTGCTCGCGGCAGCCACGGGACGCGTCTCCTTCGCGGGGCGGGTCGCGGGGCGCGGAGTGGTGACCATCGAGGTGGCCGGCAGCGGCGACCCGCCGCTGCGGACCAGCTACGAGCCGGTGCGCGCGCTCGTCACCGCGGGCGAGCGGGTGGCGGCCGGTCAGCGCGTCGGCGTGATGGAGGCCGGGCCGTTCCACTGCCCGTCGGGCTGTCTGCACTGGGGGCTGCGGCGCGGTGACACGTATCTGGACCCGCTGTCGCTGCTGCCGCCCGAGCTGCTGCGGCGGGGGCCGTCCCGTCTGCTGCCGGTGTTCGGCGTACCGGAACCGGGTGGGTCGACCGAGGGGGCCGGGGACGGACTCGCCGCCCCCGGCGTTCTGTTCGCCGCCTCACGACGTGCCGTTCCGCCGCGCGCCGCCCGACGGCCCGCTGTCAGTCCCGTGCGCCCTGTACGCCGCGCAGGACCATGGCCACGGCGGTGTCCGCGATCACGGCAGGCTCCTCCGCCACGCCGAGCTCGATACGCCGGACCGCGGCGTCCACGGAGCCCTGTACCAGCATCGCCGCCAGTCGCGGCTGCTCGTGGCCCAGTTCGCCGAGCGCCTCGACGATCATGGCGATCAGGCCGCCGTGCGCGGCTCTGATCTTCTCGCGGGCCCCGGCGTCCAGCTCGCTCGCCGAGATCGCGACGACCGCCCGGTGGCGGCGGTCGCCGACGAGGTCCAGCTGCCGACGCACATACGCCTCGATCTTCCCCTCGGGCGTGCCGGCCTGCTCCATCGCGCTCTCGACCTCCGCCGCCCAGACGGGGAAGTCGACGGCGCACAGCTCCTCGACGACGGCCGCCCGGGAACGGAAGTACTCGTAGACGGAGGACCTGGCGAGGCCCGTGCGCTCGGCGAGGGCGGGGAAGGTCAGCGCCTCCGTACCGCCCTCGGACAGCAGGGAGCGGGCGGCGTCCAGGAGGGCGCCGCGCTGCATGGTCCGGTGCTCGGCCACCGAGGCCGCTCGAATCCTGGGCACAGGTCCACTTTACGGCGAGCGGTGTTCGAGCGGGGGTGCGCGGCCCCGATCAGTGGCCGAAGCCATGCGTGCGGCACGGGCCGACGGTGGTCTCAGCGTCCGGCGTCGGCCAGTTTCGCCCGCAGTTGCAGCACCGATTTGGTGTGGATCTGGCTGACCCGGCTCTCGGTGACGCCCAGCACGTTGCCGATCTCGGCGAGGGTGAGGCCCTCGTAGTAGTAGAGCGTCACCACCGTCTTCTCACGCTCCGGGAGGGTGTTGATCGCCCGGGCGAGCAGCCGTCTGAGCTCGCGGTCCTCGGCGACCTCGACCGGGTCGTCGGCGGTGGTGTCCTCCAGCGTGTCCATCAGGCTCAGCCGGTCACCGCCCTCGCCGCCGACGTGCAGCAGCTCCTCCAGCGCGACCACGTTCGCCAGGGACAACTGACTGAAGACCGAGTGCAGTTCCTCCAGCGTGATGCCCATCTCGGCGGCGACCTCCGGCTCGGAGGGGGTGCGCCGCAGCTGCGCCTCCAGGGTGGCGTAGGCACGCTCCACGGCCCGCGCCTTCTGACGCACCGAACGCGGGATCCAGTCCAGCGCCCGCAGCTCGTCGATCATGGCGCCCCTGATGCGCGTGATCGCGTACGTCTCGAACTTGATCGCGCGCTCGATGTCGAACTTCTCGATCGCGTCGATCAGCCCGAAGACCCCCGAGGAGACGAAGTCGGCCTGCTCGACGTTGGAGGGCAGGCCCACACTCACCCGGCCCGCGACGTACTTCACCAACGGCGAGTAGTGCAGGATCAACTGCTCCCGCAGCCGCTCGTCGCCCGTGGACTTGTAGGAGCGCCACAACTCGTCGAGCGAGGAGGGGGCGGGAGGGCGCACAGTGCCACGCGCAGCCGGTGGTACTGCCGCGCGGTCAGACCCGGAGGTGTGCTGGGGCATGTGGTGCCTTGAGCCGTTCTGCCGTGAAGTGGTGGGGCCGGGAGACTTGTGTCGGATGCGGAGTCGTTGTGAGCGTAGCGTGATTACGACGTCGCGGTCCGCGCAGGACTGCGGATCGGCGCCGTGCGATTCTGGCCGATCGGGCACGACTGCGGTCCGGGACCGTCACCGCGTGCGGCGGCCCCGGACGTGCCGCTGAAGGGCCGGCGAGGGTCATCGGCTTCACCTTTTCACCCGAATGCGCCAGGTCAAGAACCGCCTCGCCGCGCGTCGCCATTGCATGTCCGCCTCCGCGTCAACTGCCATCCGTCGCCATGTCGTTCGACGAACCCCAGTGAGTGCAGTTCGTACAACCGACCGAAGGCCTCGTCGGTACTGGTTCCGGCCGCGCGGGCGACGTCACGGCCAGTGACGATGCCGCCGTACGGCAACGCGTCGAGGACCCGCGCGGCGTCGGCGTCCAGCAGGTCCCGCGGGTGGACGGGCCCCTGCGCGAGAGGGACGAGAGCGCCGATGTCACCCACCAGTTCGACGACTTCCGCGGCACTGGTCACCAGGACGCCCTCGCCGCGCAGGAGTTCGTGGACGCCCGCGGACAACCCGCTGGTGGCCGGGCCCGGCACGCCCATCGTGAAGCGGCCGAGCCGCTGTGCGGCGCGTGCGGTGACGAGCGAACCGCTGCGGTGCTCGGCCTCGACCACGACGGTTCCGCGCGTCAACGCGGCGATGACCCGGTTCCGCACAATGAATCTGCTGCGGGTCGGATGATCGGACGGCGGCAATTCGCCGACGACGATTCCCTGTTCCGCCATGCGTCCGATCAACTCGGCGTGCCCCCGGGGGTAGGCGACGTCCACCCCGCAGGCCAGGACCGCCATCGTCGCCCCGCCGACGGCGAGCGCGCCGCGGTGCACCGCCGCGTCCACGCCGAAGGCCGCTCCCGACACGACGACCCACCCCAGTTCCGCGAGCCCCGCGCCGAGGCTCGCCGCCATGTGGGACCCGTACGGCGTACAGGCCCGGGCACCGACCACGGCGACCGAGCGCAGCGCCCAGAGCCGCAGGTCACGTGGCCCGCGCACCCACAGGCCCGTCGGTCTGGCGTCCCCCAGGTCGTCGAGCTGACCGGGCCACTCCAGCTCGCCGGGGCAGACGAACCGCCCGCCGAGCGCGGCGATCGCCGCCAGGTCCCGCTCCGGTTCGACGCCCTCGGCCCGTAGGCGGTAGCCGCCGAGACGTTTCGCGGTCATGCCCTCCAGCCGTTCCGCGCTGCCGTCCCCGGCCCTGATCCGCCGCAGCAGCTCGACGGCCCCGTACTCGCGCAGCCATCGGCCGCCCCGCTCGTCCCCCGGCTCCAGAATGCGGGTCAGCGCGACCCGCGCCAGCCGTTCCCCGTCGTCGAGCACCGTTCCCACTCCCTCCGGCGCGCCGCGCCCGGACCGCGGTCCCGTTCCCCCGCCGTGCTCCGGTGACCGGTCCGAAAGGCGGCGCGGCTCCTGCGGCCGGCCGCGGTCCGCCCGGGGCGTCACGCCGCACCGGCCTTCACCGGGGCACCCCGCGGAATACCGGTCCGCAGCTCCAGCGCCGCCGCGACGTCGGACGCCTCCGGCCGGTCGGCGCCGCGCAGATCGGCCACCGTCCACGCCACTCTGAGGACCCGGTCCAGGCCCCGGGCGGTGAGCAGTCCGCGCTCCATGTCCCGTTCCGCCTCCAGGAGCGCGCCCGGTGCCAAGGTCAGCCGGGTGCGCAGTTCATGGCCGGGGACCTCGCTGTTTGTGCCCCATCCCGTACCGGCCAGGCGGTGCGCCGCCCGCGCCCTGGCCTCCCGGACCCGGTCGGCGACGACGACCGTCGGCTCCCCTCTGCCGCCCTGCCCCATCAGGTCCTCGCGCCCGACCCGGTCGACGGACACCCGCAGATCCACGCGGTCGAGCAGGGGGCCGGAGAGCCTCGCCCGGTAACGCCGGACCGCCGAGGGCGGGCATTCGCAGCCGGCACCACCGAGGGAGTGCCGGCCGCACGGGCAGGGGTTGGCGGCCAGCACCAGCAGGAATCTCGCGGGCAGCCGCACCACTCCGGCGCTCCGCGCCACCACCACGTGCCCGGACTCCAACGGCTGGCGCAACGCGTCCAGCACCCGTACCGAGAATTCCGGGGCCTCGTCCAGAAAGAGGATGCCCCGATGGGCCAGGGAGACCGCGCCGGGCCGCGGCAGACCGTTGCCCCCGCCGACCAGTGACTGCATCGTCGCGGAGTGGTGCGGTGCGCAGTACGGCGCTCGGGTGACCAGAGGCTCCCCCGGCGGCAGGAGCCCTGCCACGGAGTGCAGGGCGGTGACCTCCAGGGCCTCCGCCCTGGTCAGCTCCGGCAGGATGGCCGGCAGCCGCTCGGCCAGCATGGTCTTGCCCGCGCCCGGCGGGCCGGTGAGCATCAGATGGTGGCCGCCCGCCGCGGCGACCTCCAGTGCCCTGCGGGGCAGCTCCTGTCCCGCGACGTCCACGAGATCCGGCACGCCGCCGTCGCCCCGGCCGGAGCCTCGGACGAGGCCGGTGCCGGTCCCGGCACCAGGCACCAGCAGCCCGGCCAGCATCGTGTCCGGGCGCCCCTCGTCGTCGCCCCTCGTTTCGTCCGGCACCGGCTCGTCGCAGAGCACCGCGATCAGCTGCCGCAGACTCCGCACCCCGAGCACCGAGACGCCGGGCACCAGCGCCGCCTCCCCTGCGGTCTGCTCGGGCACCACGACCTGGCGGTAACCGGCCTCCGCCGCGGCCAGCACGGCGGGCAGCACCCCCCGGACCGGCCGCACCCGGCCGTCGAGGCCGAGCTCCCCGATCATCACCACATCGGCGATGGACGCCGGGTCGATCCGCTCCGCCGCCCCCAGCACCGCGCAGGCCACCGCCAGATCGAAGCCCGAGCCGCCCTTGGGCACGGAGGCCGGCGAGAGCCCGACCGTGAGCTTCTTCTGCGGCCATTCGGCCCCGGAGTTCACCACCGCGGCCCTGACCCTGTCCCGGCTCTCCACCAGGCTCTTGTCCGGCAGGCCCACCAGGGTGAATGCCGCCACCCCCGCCTCCAGGTCCGCCTGGACCTCCACCACCACGCCCTCGACGCCCACCAGCGCCACCGAGCACGCCCGCGCGAACCCCATCAGGCCACCCCCCGCACGTGCTCCACGACGGGTGCCCCGCGCCGGGGCAGCACCACCCCGACCAGGTCGATCCTGACCCCGCCGGACGGCCCGCCGTGCCGGTGCAGCCAGACCTCCGCCAGATGGCGCAGCCGTTCCGCCTTGGCCGGTGTGACGGCGGCCATCGGGTGCTCGAACGGCCCCGCTCTGCGCGTCTTCACCTCGCACAGCACGAGCACGTCGCCGTCCAGCGCGACGATGTCGATCTCACCGGCGCGACAGCGCCAGTTCCGTTCCCGTACGGACATGCCGGCGTCGGTCAGCAGCCGTGCCGCCAGATCCTCGCCGTACCGCCCGAGCGCTCCCCGTGCGTTCATGTCGGAACCACCTCCGGGACCGACTCTGACGCGTCCGGCCCCGGCTTGTGGATCTTGGTGGACAACTCCGGGATTGTGGATATCCCGGCCACTCGTGCGAGGGAATCGGCCCCGAGGAGGGATCACGGTCCCGCGAAACGGGCAGTTCCCGAAACGGGTGGTCCCGGCCGAGGGCGATCCCTCGTCGGGGACGAAACCCTGGGCGGGGACGTTCTCCGCGCGGGAGAACCCCCCGCGGACAGCCCCGCCCCTGGGGGAGAGCAGGATCAGCCGCCCCCCTGAGAGCGGGCTCAGCCGCCCGGGAGTTCGAGATCGCTCTTGTTGAGCTCCTCGATGTTGACGTCCTTGAACGTCAGCACGCGTACCTGTTTGACGAAGCGGGCGGGCCGGTACATGTCCCAGACCCAGGCGTCCGCCATCGACACTTCGAAGAACACCTCGCCCTGGACCGAGTGCACCTGCATCTCGTAGTCGTTGGTGAGGTAGAAGCGCCGTTCGGTCTCGATCACGAATTTGAACAGACCGACGACGTCTCGGTACTCCCGGTAGAGCTTCAGCTCCATCTCGGTCTCGTACTTTTCGAGGTCCTCGGCGCTCATTGGCATGTTCCCCTTCAGCCGTGCGTCCCCCTATTGTGCGCCAGGGCCCGGCTTCCCCGGGTGCTCAGGCGAATTCGGGGGACAGAACCACTGGCGTACGCGGAGGACCCTCGTCGAGCAGCGTGCGCAGCAACTCGGCGAGTCTGGTCGGGTACACCGTCTCACGCGCCGCCGACAGTTCGGCGGAAGTCCACCATCTCAGCCCCGCGACGCTGCGCTGTTCCAGCCCGGTCAGCCCACGGGTGTCGGTGGCGGTCTGCGTCGTACGGGCGAGGTAGTACCACTCGTCCTGCTCCCAACGGCGCCCGTCGAAGGGGAACGAACACATCCGCCGCCAGAGCAGCGGGCCCAGCCGGACATCGCTGATGCCGGTCTCCTCAGCGAGCTCGCGCAGCGCGGCCTGTTCCCGGGTCTCCTCGCCCTCCAGGCCGCCGCCCGGGGTGAACCACCAGGTGGACGTGGGGTCCGCCGGTTCGTATCCGTGGATCAGCAGGATCCGGTCCTCGGGGTCCAGCAGCACCACACGGGCGACCTTCCGCTTCTCAACGTGCATCCGTCGCCGTCCCTTCCCGCCGTTCCGGTGCCGATCGCCCGCCCGGTGCCGACCGCGTCCCCTGTACCGACCGCTCCCCCTGAGCCGATCGCCGCTTCCGGGCCACGCGTGCGGCCCCCGCCGCGATCGGGCCGTACGCGGCGCCGCCGAGGATGAGCACCATGCCCGCCACGACGGCGGCCAGTTGCAGGCGCAGAGGGCCGGGCGACGAGACTCCGCCGGGCAATGAGGCGAAGGCCGCCGGCCGCTCGACCATGCCGTCCATCGGCCAGGCGATGGCGTCGACCCGGGCTCGTACCGCGCCCCGCGGCACGGAACCCTGTCCCGGGTCGTCCAGATGGACCCGCGAGTCGAGGGAGGACCGGCGTTCGTCGCCGAGCAGAAAGAGCTGCCCTTCGGGCACATCGGCCGAGAAGCTGTTCCCCGAGGCGGGCTCCCGCTGCTGCAGATACGGTTCCTCAACGGCCCGGCCGTTGATGGTGAGCCGGCCCTTGTCGCAACAGGCGATCGTGTCCCCACCGATTCCGACGACCCGCTTGACCATGGGCATGTCGCCCCAGGCCGGATCGGTGAAGACCACCACGTCGCCGCGGCGCACCTCGTCGCCGTCGATCCGCTGGGCCAGCACCCGGTCACCGGCGTGCACCGTCGGCGTCATGGACTCGGTCGGCACCGTGTACGGCTGGTACACCACGGCTCCCCAGGCGAAACCGCCGAGGAAGAGCACACAGCCGACGGCCACGGCCAGCCCCGACAGCGTGCTGCCGAGCCGCCCATGGCCGTCGCCCGTACGTCCTGTTCCACTCATCCCAGCGTCCCTCCCCGTAGGAGATCGGCAATCGCTGATCCGAGTCGGCACCCTACCCGGCGGTACGCCCCCTGGTCAGCCTCCTGCGGCGCCACAGGACGAGGGGCACGGCACCGGCCAGGCCGAGCGCCCCGGGGGCCAGGCTCATCGCCGTGTTCACCGTCGTGTTGATCCCGGGCTGGTCGAAGGTCTTCGGGACGGGCAGGGTCGCCCAGCGGTTGATCGGCCACGCCACGACGATGGCGCGTCCGACGACCTCGTCGTTGGAGACCGTGCCGCCTCCGGGCAGCTCCTGGTGGTAGCGGGAGTCGAGGGAGTTCTGGCGGTGGTCGCCCATCACCCAGATCCGGCCCTCGGGAACCGTGATCGGACCGAACGGCTCGTCGTTGCAGGGCGTGTTCCCCGGGAAGATGAAGGACTTGTCGTCGAGGGCCTTGCCGTTGACCACGACCGGGCCGTCCTTCTTGCACTCGACCGTGTCGCCGCCGACTGCGACGACCCGCTTGATCAGGTCCTTCTCCTCGGCGGACGGCATCAGTCCGATGAAGCTGAGGAACTTCTGCACCACGTTCGGCTCGGGTGCCTGGGTGTCCTCCAGCCAGCCGCCCGGGTCGTGGAAGACCACGACCTCGCCGCGTTCCGGTTCCGCGCCGAACCAGGGCGTCAGCTTGTCGACCAGCACCCGGTCGCCCCGTTGCAGCGTGTTCTGCATCGAATCCGAGGGGATCGAGAACGCCTGCACCAGAAACGTCTTGATCAGCAGCGCGAGAACCAGCGCGATACCGATGAGCAGGGGCAGCTCCTTCCAGAAGGAGCGCGGCTTCTGCTGTCCCGTACCACCGCGCGAGGAGTCGCCGTCAGTCCCCGCTCGGTCCGCCGTCGCCCCGTCGGACCCGACGTTCTCCGGCTTGTCCGGCCGGTCCTCGGGTTCGTGTCCGGATCGTGCGCCGACCGCCAAGTCCCCCACATCCACTCCTTACTCCGTGCCACCGCCCGCGTCCCAGCCGACGCAGGCCCACCACTCCCATAACGAGCGGGAGTTCCGCAGGGGTCGGGAGAGGGATCATTCCGTCGGGATCCCTGGACGACACACTATTCGACGGGCCCGATACCGGGGCCGTCCCGGCGCGCGCGTCAGGTACCGAGTCGAATGTCGCCGGTTCGTCCAGCTTTCGCCAGTGGGAGAAGGGCCAGGCGATCACCACGGCCCGTCCCACGACGCTGTCCTCGGACACCGTGCCGTGCTCCGGCTCGTCCAGGTGATAGCGGGAATCGGCAGAATCCGAACGGTGGTCGCCCATGACGAAGATCCGCCCGGCCGGAACCTTTACCTCGAATTTGATGAGGGAGGGCGGGTTGCCGGGGTGCAGATAGGGCTCGTCGAGCGGTTCGCCGTTGACGGTGATCCGGCCGTCCTCGCCGCAGCACCTCACGGTATCGCCGCCGACCCCGACCACGCGTTTGATCAGGTCCTGTTCATCGTCGGACGGCAGCAGTCCGACGGACGTCAGCGCCTGCTTCGCCTGCGCCACGACGACGGGCGCGTCCTTCTTGCCGGTGTCCTCCTGCCGCAGCCAGCCGCCCGGGTCCTTGAAGACGACCACGTCGCCACGCTCGGGCCGGGAGCCGAACCACGGCGTCAGCTTGTCCACCAGTACCCGGTCGCCGATCCGGATGGTCTGTTCCATCGATCCCGTGGGGATCACGAACGCCTGTACCAGGAAGGTCTTGAGGACGAGCGCGATCAGCAGCGCCGCGAGGACGAGCAGCGGGATCTCCCGGACGGCCGCCCCGCGCCGTCGCCGCCGGACCCTGCGGGCCCGCTTCCGGCGCTCCGCCCTGGTCGGCAGGGGATGTGCGGGCGCAGAACGTATGCCGTCCGGGCCCGATGCCTCCGGACCGTCGTCGCCCCGTCGTCGGCCGCGGTCACCCATGGGCTCCACCCGTCGGTGCCTGTACGCCGGTGAAGGCGCCGCTGCCCGGTAGCGAGCCCGTCCGGCCCGGCGGCCAGCCGATCCAGTCCACCCGGCCGACCACCATGTCGACCGGGACCATGCCGCCGCCGGGATCACCCAGATGGTCGCGCGAGTCGCGGGAACGGGAACGATGGTCGCCCATCACCCACAGCGTGCCGTCGGGGACGACGATGTCGAAGCGCACCCGGGACGGCTCGTCCCCCGGATGCAGGTACTCCTCCGTGACGGAGCTGCCGTTGACCTCGATCCGCCCGCGCCGGTCGCAGCAGACCACCCGGTCCCCTCCCACGCCCACCACCCGCTTCACGTAATCGGTCTCGGCGGGCTCCGCCAGCCCCAGGGACGCCGCCGCTCCGTGCAGCAGACCGGTGACCGGATTCTGCCTCGGTGGTTCGCGGACGAAGGATCCGGTGCCGTCGAAGACCACCACGTCACCGCGGCCCGGCGCGGAGCCGAAACGATACGCCAGCTTGTTCACCAGCACCCGGTCGCCCACTTCGAGGGTGGGTTCCATCGAACCGCTCGGGATGAGATAGGGCTGCACCACGAAGGTACTCAGGAGCAACACGAAGACCGCGCAGACGGCTCCGGTCACGGCGGTGCGCCGCCATGACACCGAGGCGATCAGCCGGGAGACATGCGCGAAGCGCGACCGTCCCTCCGACCCTGCTGCGGGTGCGGAGGAGCGGTCGCGCTCCGAAGGCTGGGCTTCCGTGTCCATCGGGGCCAGAGCTTAACCGGCCGACCTGTGGACCCGGGAGTCGGTTCAGTTGTCGCGCTTCTCCTTGATCTTCGCGGCCTTGCCGCGCAGCTCACGGAGGTAGTACAGCTTGGCGCGACGGACGTCACCGCGGGTGACGAGCTCGATCTTCTCGAAGATCGGGCTGTGCACCGGGAAGGTGCGCTCGACGCCGACGCTGAAGGAGACCTTGCGGACCGTGAAGGTCTCGCTGACACCGGCGCCCTGGCGGCGGATGACGACGCCCTTGAACTGCTGGATACGGGAGCGGTTGCCCTCGATCACTCGCACGTGGACGTTGACGGTGTCACCGGGGCGGAACGCCGGGATGTCGGTACGCAGCGACGCGGCATTGACGTCATCGAGCAGGGAAGCCATTTTGTCTGCTTTCTTCGCCGATGCCACAGGTCATCGACGGGAGGTCGTGAGGATGGGATGCCGCGCGCGCCGGGCGGGCGTCTGGACCGCTCCCCCGCGTACGGAGGAGGCGACGGCCGTTCCCCCTGTGGCAGGGGCGCTCGCCGGACGCACAGCAGCGTCCTATTCTTCCACGGCCTCGGGTCTGCGCCAAAATCGGCCCCCGGGTTCCGGGGACCAGCCGAGGATGGAGAGGATCTCGCGGTCCTTCTTGTCGAAGCCGCTCGCCTCGCAGCGCTCGATGAGGTCGGGCCGGTTGAGCGCGGTGCGGCGGAACGCCTCGTCCCGGCGCCAGCGCGCGATCCTGCCGTGGTGGCCGCTGAGCAGGACCTCCGGGACGCCCCGGCCGCGCCACTCGGGCGGCTTGGTGTAGACGGGCCCCTCCAGCAGGTTGGCCATCGCGCCGGGGGCGAAGGAATCGTCCTGGTGCGACTCCGCGTTGCCGAGCACTCCGGGCAGCAGCCGGGCCACCGCCTCCGTGATCACCAGCACCGCGGCTTCCCCGCCGGCCAGCACATAGTCGCCGATGGACACCTCAACGACCGGTATGCGGGTCGCGTACTCGTCCATCACCCGTCGGTCGATGCCCTCGTAGCGGGCCGGGGTGAAGATCAGCCACGGCCGCTCGGAGAGCTCGACGGCGAGTTCCTGGGTGAACGGACGGCCGCTGGGCGTGGGCACCACGAGCACCGGGGCGTGCGCCCCCGCCTCGTAACCGCTCGCGAGGACGTCGTCCAGCGCGTCCCCCCAGGGCTCGGTCTTCATGACCATGCCGGGGCCGCCGCCGTACGGGGTGTCGTCGACCGTGTTGTGCCGGTCGTACGTCCAGCCCCGCAGATCGTGGACGTGCACGTCGAGCCGGCCGCGGGCGCGGGCCTTGCCGACCAGGGAGACGTTCAGCGGTTCCAGGTACTCGGGAAAGATCGTGACGACGTCGAGACGCATCAGGCGTCCTCTCCGGAGCCGGACGCCCAGGTCCCGTCGGCTCGGGTTCCGCCCTCCCGGACCCCGTCCGCCGCGTCCTCGTCGCGCGAGGACGCGATCACGGCCTGGGTCTCGTCGATCAGCCCCGGCGGCGGAGCGATCACCGCGCGCTGCTCCTCCAGGTCGATCTCGGTGACGATCTCCTCGACGAACGGGATCATCACCTCGCCGCCGTCCGGCCGCTCCACGATGAACAGGTCCTGGGACGGCAGATGCGTGATCTCGGTGATCCGGCCGATCGCAGTGCCGTCGGCGAGGACGACGTCGAGGTCGATCAGCTGGTGGTCGTAGAACTCCTCGGGGTCCTCCGGGAGCTCGGCCGGGTCGACCTCGGCGATCAGGAGCGTGTTGCGCAGCGCCTCGGCGGCGTTGCGGTCGCGCACGCCCTCGAAGCGCAGCAGCAGCCGCCCGCTGTGCACCCGGCCGGTCTCGATCGTCAACGGTCCGGCGGAGGCCGGATCGGTGGCGAGCACGGCCCCGGGCGCGAGCCTCAGCTCCGGCTCGTCCGTACGCACCTCGACCGTGACCTCGCCCTTGATGCCATGGGCACGGCCGATCCGCGCGACTACCAACTGCACCTTGTGTTTCTCCTGTCCCTACGACCCTGTTCCACGTTCCACCCGACCCCGTCCCAGGTCCTGTCTTCAAACCGCCGCCTGCCGTGCGACGCCTGGCACGCACGGGTCTCCCCTGTTCGAGCGAAGCCGAGAACTCGGGGAAGCACCAGATGCCGCACGGCCCGGCCTCCGGCCGAACGACGACAGTTCGAAGACAGGACCTACGACGCCCCGCACCCCTGTCGTACGACGACGGGCCGGGGCGGGCTCATGGCCCTCCCCGGCCCGTGCCGGTGTTCAACTTTCTCAGCGAACCTGGTCCACATCGACGAGGTCGACGCGGATACCACGACCGCCGATGGCGCCCACGACGGTACGCAGCGCGCGTGCGGTGCGGCCGTTGCGGCCGATCACCTTGCCGAGGTCATCGGGATGGACCCGGACCTCCAGCACGCGACCGCGGCGCAGGTTGCGCGAGGCGACCTGCACGTCGTCGGGGTTGTCGACGATGCCCTTCACGAGGTGCTCGAGAGCCTCCTCGAGCATGCTCAGGCCTCGGTCGACTCGGCGGGAGCGGCCGCGTCAGCAGCCTCGTCCGCCTTCTTGTCGGACTTCTTCGCCTTCTGCGTGATGGCCTCGCCCTTGGCCTCCTCGCCGTCGCCCAGGCTCTCGAAGAGGGCCCGCTTGTCGGCCTTCGGCTCCGGCTGCAGCAGCGGCGCGGGGGCCGGGAGACCCTTGTGGGCCTGCCAGTCACCGGTGAGCTTCAGGATCGCGAGAACCGGCTCGGTCGGCTGGGCGCCGACGGAGAGCCAGTAACGCGCGCGCTCCGAGTTGACCTCGATGCGCGAGGGGTTCTGCACCGGGTGGTACAGGCCGATCTCCTCGATGGCCCGGCCGTCACGGCGGGTACGGGAGTCGGCGACGACGATGCGGTAGTGAGGCGAACGGATCTTGCCCAGACGCTTCAGCTTGATCTTGACTGCCACGGGAGTGGTGTCTCCTGGTCTATGACGTGATTGGGCACGACGAGATGCCACGTGGGGTTGCGGTACTCGGGTGCCCGATGGACGCGTCAGCCGGAGGAGAGAGGGGTCCTGTGCGGCTGTCGAGTACAGCTGGCTATTCTGCCACACCCCATGAGGTCACCTCACAGCGACCGCCGCTTCCGGAATGCGGAACGGCTTTCCGCAGCCTCCGCAGACGATCGGCGCCTGCGCCAGGACCGACGGAACGACCCGCACGTTGCGCCCGCAGTCGCAGACGGCCTTGACGCGGACACCTCCCCCGGAGGAGCCGTGCCGGGCGGCGGGCCCGCGGAACGAACGCTTGGTGTCGGCGGCGGTGGCGACGGTGTGCGCCTTGAGTGCGCGCTGCAGCCGCTCGATCGTCGGGCGGTACCGGCGCTTGGCCTCGGGATTGAGCGTGACCAGCGAGAAGCCGCTGCTGGGGTGGGGCTCCTCGGCGTGGTCGAGACCCAGTTCCTCGGCGATCGCGAGGAATCGGCGGTTGTGATAACGGCCGGCCCGCGAGGTGTCACGCACACCTCGCGCGGCGGCGATGCCATGGACTGCCTCGTGCAGCAGTCGCTCGAATGAGAGTTCGGCGCCACAGGCGGACGAGGACTCTCCGATCAGGGACTCGGGAGCGGCGAGATCCGGCAGCTCGGGGTGGTACCGCTGAATGTCGGCCCACGCCTGCGCCAGCTCCGCGGCAAGTACAGGTGGTGTCGTGCTCACGTCGTGACAACGAGCGCGAGTGCCCCGGTGTTCCGATTCCGGGCCATCCCAAATAATTTGCACGTACCAGTCAGTTGCCATTGATGCGTCCTGACGAGGGCGGGTGCGCAGATCTGCGGAGAAGTCTCACAGCTCACGCCAAGGTGGTACGTAGCGACTGGTACGCCTGGACGTGTAGACGGGTGTGTAGACGGCAACCGTACGCGGGCCGCCCGGCGGCCTCCGAGGCGGGTACGTGTTCCCGGGACGGGTACGGCGCCGCCGACGGGCGCACCGCCGTCGAGGACACCTGTCGGCCGGGGCGGCCGGGCGGGCGCCGCGCCGGCGGCGCGGCGTCCTCGACGTGCCCGGTTCCGCGTGTCGGGTGAGACTGGGGTGAGGAACGGGCAACAGGCGTACGGAGCATCCGCTTTCCGGTGTCCGCCTGTCGGCGCCCGTCAACCGGCGCCCGCGCGCCGCCGGGGCGGCCCCTGCGTGTCCTCGACGAGGAGACCGCCTCCCGGAGGCCAGTGGCGGGTGCGCGGTTCCCCGGCCCGTGGAGGGCGGCGCGGACGCGACGGGGGCACCACTCGGGCACGACCGATCGGACAGGACCGACCTCTCGGCGGATTGGGGCGCTTCCATGACACGTACGCTCGTCCGGCACCACGGCCACGCGGACACGGCCGGCACGGTGGCCCCCGGTACTCGCGCCCGGGACTGGGCGGAGATCCAGGAACGGATGCTCGCACCGCTGTACGAGGCGGTGTACGAGCGGCTCGAAGTGGGAAAGGGCACCCGATTGCTCTCGCTCGGCTGCGGCTCCGGTCTCGCGCTGCTGATCGCCGCCGGGCGCGGGGCGCGCGTCACCGGCGTCGACACCGACCCGGACCGGCTGGAGCTCGCACGGGCGCGGCTGCTGCCCGGTGCGTCGGGCGACGAGGGCCCCGGCACGGCGGGGCATCGGCTCGTGGCCGGTGATCCGTCGGAGGCGGCCCCGGTGGACGGAACGCCGTACGACCTGATCACGGCGTTCACCCCGCTCGCGTGCACGGACGGCGACGACGAGCGGCTCGTGGCGACGCTGCGCGCCGCCGTACCGCTGGCCACCCGGGGAAGCGCGGTCGTCCTGACCGGGTGGGGCCCGCCGGAGCGGTGCGCGACGGCGCCGGTGCTGCGGGTGGCGGGCCGGGGTGCCGACGGGGGCCGGGCGTCACGTTCCGGCGGCTGGCGTCCGCCGCGCCGGGACGACCTCGAAGAAGTGGCGTTCCGGGCGGGTCTGATGCCGGACGGTTCCGGGCGGGTGGCGTGCCCGTTCGGTTACCCGGACATGGAGAGCGCGGTCCGGGGACTGCTGTCCACCCGGCTGTTCGACAGGGCGGTGCGGGCGAGGGACCGGCGCCGGGTGGAGAGCGAGGTGGCGCGGGCCCTGCGTCCGCACCGGCGGCGGGACGGCAGCGTCTGGATGCCGAACGTCTTCCGCTATCTCGTGTGCACCGTCTGAGGCGGCTGTCCTGCCCGCGCGCGGCTACGACCCTGCTGGACCTGTCCTGTCACACCCGCCGGGGCGTCGGCCCCCCGCGCCCCCGAAAGGGCTCCCCCTGCTGCATGCCGCCGCCCGTACGCGGTCCCTTCCGTGCTCCTCCGTACGCGGGCCGGGGCGTCTTGAAACCTCGTCCCCGTGCACACGTCCGGTGATGGCGGTCGCTATGTGCCCGAACGGGTGATGCCCGCCGCCCGGTACGCCTCGGCCTCGTCCAGAGTCTCGTTCGCCAGCAGGGCCGCGGCCAGCGCGTCCAGGCGGTCCCGGTTCTCGCGCAGCAGCCCGCACGCCGCCTCGTAGCACTCGTCGACGATGCGCCGCATCTCGCCGTCCACGGCGTCCAGCGTCGAGGGGGCGGCCGACAGTCCGTACGCCTGCTGGGCGTCGCCCGGGATGGCCGTCAGTCTGCCGACCCTGGGGCTCATGCCCCAGCGGCCGACCATGCCCCGGGCCAGCTGGGTGACCTGCTCCAGGTCGCTCTCGGCACCGGTGGTGATGACTCCGAAGACGACCTGTTCGGCGGCCATCCCGCCGAGCGCGCCGATGATCCGGCCGCGCAGGTACTCCTCCGTGTACGCGTACTTGTCGGCCTCCGGTGTGGAGAGGGTGACGCCCAGGGCCCGGCCGCGCGGCACGATGGTGACCTTGCGGACCGGGTCCGCCCCCGGCTGGACCATGCCGAGCAAGGCGTGGCCGCTCTCGTGGTAAGCGGTCCTGCGGCGTTCCTCGTCGGACATGATCAGCGAGCGTTCGGCACCGAGCTGGATCTTCTCCAGAGCGTCCGAGATGTCGGAACGGTTCACCTCGCCCTGCCCGCGCCTGACGGCGAGCAGCGCGGCCTCGTTGGCCAGGTTGGCGAGATCGGCGCCGGTCATGCCGGGGGTCGTGGTGGCCACCTGGCCCAGGTCCACGTTGTCGGCGAGCGGGATCCGACGGGTGTGGATCTCCAGGATCGCCTCCCTGCCGTTCCGGTCGGGCGGGCTGACCTGGACGATCCGGTCGAAGCGGCCGGGCCGGGTCAGCGCCGGGTCGAGGACGTCCGCACGGTTGGTGGCCGCGAGGACGACGACGCCCTCGGAGCCGGAGAAGCCGTCCATCTCGGTGAGGATCTGGTTCAGTGTCTGCTCGCGCTCGTCGTGGCCGCCCATGCCGGTGCCTCCGCCCCGGGCCCGGCCGATGGTGTCGATCTCGTCGATGAAGACGATCGCGGGGGCGACCTTGCGCGCCTCCTGGAACAGTTCCCGGACCCGGCTCGCGCCGACGCCGACGATCATCTCGATGAACTCGGAGGCCGACGCCGAGAAGAACGGCACCCCCGCCTCGCCCGCGACGGCCCGGGCGAGCAGGGTCTTGCCGGTGCCGGGCGGTCCGACGAGGAGCACGCCCCCGGGCATCCGGGCGCCCATCCTCCGGTACGCCTGCGGGTTCTTCAGGAAGTCCACGACGTCGTCGAGTTCGCCCTCGACCTCGTCGATCCCGGCCACGTCCTTGAAGGTGGTGCGCTTGCCAGCCTCCAGTTCGACGGGCTTGGGCGGGGCCTTGCGGCCGAGGCCGCCGAGCCCGCCGCCCGTGCCCCGGGCCATCCGCCGGGCGACGAACACCCAGAGCAGCACGAGCAGCAGCATCGGTGCCAGCGAGATCAGCAGGTTCGCGAGAAGGCTCCGCTGCTGTACGACGGGCTCGGCCGTGACCGTGACATCGCTCTTGACCAGTTCGGCCCAGAGGTTGTCGTCCGCGAAGGCCGGGCGCTGGGTGACGAACCTGGTGTACTTGTGGTCGGTCCCCGGGACCTTCGCCTCCTTCTTGAGCTGCCCCTCGATGGCATCGCCCTTGGAGTAGATCTTGGCCACGTTCCCCGAGGTGACCTGCTTGCTGAATTCCGTGTAGGAGACCGACCGTCCCTCGGCGCCGTTGAAGAAGGACAGCACCAGGTTGGCGAGCAGGTAGACGGCGAGCGCGGTCAGCAGCAGCCCGCCCCAGCCTCCCGGCATCTTCCGGCCCTGCGGCGGGGGCGGCGGGGCGCCCTCGGAACGCCACGGCTGGTCGGTGCGATCGCGCGGAGGTACGGGACTGGTCACGCATGCTCCTCTTCCGGCAGCCGTTAGACGTGACATTAGATGAAAAGTCAGATCACGGCTTCTCGTGAGCCCGTCCGGTCGGCCCGAGGGAGGGAAACGCCACGGAGAACGCCGCGCGGGGCGACGACCACGGGAGGACGGCCGCGGGAAGACGTCCGAAGGCGACGGCCGGAAGGAGACGATCACAGAGCGGCTTCGGAGCACATGCGCGAGGGGCGCCCGCCGCCCTCGGGTTCCAGGAGTCTTTCACTGGAAACCGGAGTCGGCGGGCGCCCCTCGGGTACGGACCGTCGCACGGCCCGCGTCCACGGCTCGCGGTGCGGTCAGCCCATGAACTTCTTGAACTCGTCCGGCAGCTCGAAGCCCTTGTCGCCCGGGGCCGGAAGGCCGGGCGCACCGCCCTGCGCGGCCTGGGCGCGACGGGCAGCGGCGGCCTGCTCCTCGGCCTTGCGCTTCATCGGGTTGCCGCTCTTGCGCTTGCCCTTGGCCTGCTTGACCTGCTTCTTCTGACGGCCGGGGCCACCACCCATGCCGGGCATCCCCGGCATACCAGGCATCCCGCCGCCCTGCGCCATCTTCGACATCATCTTGCGCGCCTCGAAGAACCGCTCCACCAGGTTCTTCACCGCGCTGACCTCGACACCGGAACCCTTGGCGATGCGCGCCCGGCGCGAGCCGTTGATGATCGTCGGCTCGGCCCGCTCCTTCGGGGTCATCGACTTGATGATCGCGGCGGTGCGGTCCACGTCGCGCTCGTCGATGTTGTTGATCTGGTCCTTGATCTGCCCCATGCCGGGCAGCATCCCCAGCAGCTTGGAGATGGAGCCCATCTTCCTGACCTGCTCCATCTGGGCCAGGAAGTCGTCGAGCGTGAAGTCCTGCCCCTTCTTGGACGCCAGCTTGGAGGCCATCTTGGCGGCCTCTTCCTGGCTGAAGGTCTTCTCCGCCTGCTCGATCAGGGTGAGCAGGTCACCCATGTCGAGGATGCGGGACGCCATGCGGTCGGGGTGGAAGGCGTCGAAGTCGTCGAGCTTCTCACCGTTCGACGCGAACATGATCTGCTTGCCCGTGACATGGGCGATCGACAGGGCCGCACCACCGCGGGCGTCGCCGTCGAGCTTGGAGAGCACCACGCCGTCGAAGCCGACGCCGTCGCGGAACGCCTCGGCCGTGTTGACCGCGTCCTGACCGATCATCGCGTCGACGACGAAGAGGATCTCGTCGGGGCTGACGGCGTCACGGATGTCCGCGGCCTGCTGCATCAGCTCCTGGTCGATCCCGAGACGGCCGGCGGTGTCGACGATCACGACGTCGTACTGCTTGGACCGGGCGTGCTCGATCGAGTCCTTGGCGACCTGGACCGGGTCGCCGACGCCGTTGCCCGGCTCGGGGGCGTACACCGCGACACCGGCCCGGTCGGCGACGACGCTGAGCTGGTTGACGGCGTTGGGGCGCTGGAGGTCACAGGCGACGAGCAGCGGGGAGTGGCCCTGGCCCTTGAGCCAGCGGCCGAGCTTTCCGGCGAGGGTGGTCTTACCGGCACCCTGGAGACCCGCGAGCATGATCACGGTCGGCGGGTTCTTGGCGAACCGCAGCCGCCGGGTCTCGCCACCGAGGATGGAGACGAGCTCCTCGTTGACGATCTTGACGACCTGCTGGGCCGGGTTCAGCGCCTGGGAGACCTCGGCGCCACGCGCCCGCTCCTTGACGTTGGCGATGAAGGCCCGGACGACGGGGAGGGCGACGTCCGCTTCGAGCAGGGCGATACGGATCTCGCGTGCCGTGGCGTCGATGTCCGCCTCGGACAAGCGGCCCTTGCCCCGGAGGTTCTTGAAAGTCGCGCTAAGACGGTCGGAGAGAGTATCGAACACGGCGCTCGTCGGTCCTCGGGGTCGGGGGCATAGCAGATCGCTCTCTAGAGTATCCGGCTCGGGCAAGCGGCAGCCCCTGCCCGCCCTCTTCTGCCGACGAGGGCCGCGGCGCCGCGGTGGCGGGAGCGGTGTCCGCACCGGGCGCGCACGCGATGGACGGCGGTCGACGCCGGAACGTCCTGCGGCCGACGGGGAACATGTCCATCGGCATCCGCCCGGTGTCCACCAGGACGAGCATGCCGCCCACGCGGGCGAGCGCGCTCCCTCGCGCCTCACCGCAAGGCGTCCTCCAGAGCCTTCGCGAGGGGCGCCGCCTCCGCGTCCGCCGGCACCGAGCCGTCCTTCCGGGCCGGGGTCCCCGTCCGGGCGTTCAGGGCGAGGGCGGGCCCGCCGGTACGCAGGGTCTCGACGGCGAGCCGTTCCTCCTCGGCATCGGGCTCGGCGGGTTCCGGTTCTTCGGATTCCCGGCCGGCGAGCACGGCGGCGACGCGCCCGACCAGGTCGTCGACGAGCAGGGCGCGCCAGGCGGACCAGGCGGCGGGGCCGGTGGCGAGGGCGTCCGCCTCCGTGAGGGCGTGCAGGAGCTCCAGGGTGGACGGGGTGGAGACGGCCTCGGCGACGGAGCGGACGGTCGCGGGGTCGTCGAGGTCGCGCCGGGTCGCGGTCTCGACGAGCAGCAGGTGATGGCGTACGAGGGTGGCGATCACGCCCACGTCGTGCCGGTCGAAACCGATCCGGGCCGCCGTGTCCCGGGCGATGACCTCACCGGTGACCGAATGGTCGCCCGGCCGGCCCTTGCCGATGTCGTGCAGGAGCGCGGCGACGAGCAGGAGGTCGGGCCGTCCGACGCGCCGGGTGAGAGAGGAGGCCCGGACCGCCGTCTCGACGAGGTGGCGGTCGACGGTCCAGGTGTGGACGGGGTTGCGCCGGGGGCGGCAGCGGACGCGTTCCCAGTCCGGGAGCAGTCGGCCGATCAGCCCCTCGGCTTCGAGCGCCTCCCAGACGGGGACGGAGGCCCCGCCCGCGCCGAGGAGGATGACGAGTTCCTCGCGGGCCTCGGCGGGCCAGGGCACCGGGAGCGGGCGGGCGGTGGCGGCGAGGCGGCGTACGGCGTACCGGGAGAGCCCGGACCGGGCCGCCGCCGCGGCGGCGCGCAACGGCAGCACCGGGTCGCGTTCGGGGCGGGCGGTGCGGGCGAGGACGGCCTCGCCGTCGGCCTCGACCACGCCGTCGGCGAGCGGGGTGCGCTCGGTCCCCGCGGGCCTGCCGCCGCCGAGGAGGGCGCGCGGCCGGGGGCGGGCGGAGCGGGCGCGCAGGACGCGGTCGACCTCGCGCCAGGTGGTGTCCGCCGCGTACGAGACCGTGCCGGCGGCCTCGTACACCTGCCGGAGCAGGGCGTCGGCGTCGAGGAGTCCGAGGGCGGCGGCGACCTGGTCCTGTTCCTGGAGGGCGAGGCGTTCGGTGGCGCGGCCGGTGGCGAGGTGGAGTGCGTCCCTGGTGTCGAGGAGGACGCGGCGGGCCCCGGCGAGGCCCTCGCGCGGGGCGTCGGCGATCCACGAGGCGGCCACGGCCCGCAGGGCGGTGAGGTCGCGCAGTCCTCCGCGCGACTCCTTGAGATCGGGTTCGAGGAGGAAGCGCAGCTCGCCGTGGCGTTCGGCCCGTGCGCGGCAGAGTTCGGCGAGGGCGGGGAGCCGCCCGGGAGCCTGGTCGCGCCAGTCGGCGAGGACCGCGGCGCGCAGGGCGGCGACGAGGCCCGGATCCCCGGCGACCGGCCGGGCGTCCAGCAGTCCGAGCTGGACCCTGAGGTCCTCGCCGGCCGTCCGGCGGGCTTCCGCGGGGGTGCGTACGGAGTGGTCGAGCGCGATGCCGAGGTCCCAGACGGGGTACCAGAGGTGGTCGGCGAGGGCGGCGACGGCTCCGGGGCCGGCCCCGCCGTCGTGCAGGAGCAGCAGATCGAGGTCGCTGCGCGGGGAGAGTTCGCCGCGTCCGTAGCCGCCGACCGCGACGAGGGCGGCGCCCCCGACGCCGGTCCGCCCGGCGGCCGTGGTGAACAGCGCGGTGAGCCAGTCGTCGGTGAGCGACGCGAGGGCGGTGCGCCGCCGCGGCCCGGACCGCTCCGCCGCCCGCAGGAGGCGCAGGCGGGCCGCCGCGTAGCCGCCGGGTCCCGGGGCCGTGGATCCGGTGGTCACGTCGGTGGCCGCACCGGTGTTCACGTCGGGGGGCGCTTCGGCGCTCGTCATCCGGGTGCCTTTCGTTTCGGGGCCCCGGGGAGGCTGTGCGAGCCGCCCCGGGGTCCGGGCCGGTCCCGGGCGGCGTGCGCCCGGTCCTCGGCCGGCCGGAACGCGCCCCAGCACGCGTCCGGTCGGAGATGGTCCGCTCAGAGCGCGTCCGGGCCGCGTTCGCCCGTCCGGACCCGGACGGCGGTGTCGACCGGCACGCTCCAGACCTTGCCGTCGCCGATCTTGCCGGTCCGGGCGGCCTTCACCACGACGTCGATGAGCTGTTCGGCATCCTCGTCCTCGACGAGGACCTCGATGCGGATCTTGGGGACGAGGTCGACGGTGTACTCGGCGCCCCGGTAGACCTCGGTGTGGCCGCGCTGCCGTCCGTACCCGCTGGCCTCCGTGACCGTGAGTCCCTGGACGCCGAAGGCATGCAGGGCCTCCTTGATCTCGTCGAGCCGGTGCGGTTTCACGACCGCCGTGATGAGCTTCATGCGTCCACCTTCCTGGTGTGCCGTACCGCCGTGGAGCCGGTTCCCGGGGCCGCGTCTGCGGCACGCGGCGACGTTCCGCCGCCCGCTCCACCGAAGTCGTACGCGGTCTCGGCGTGCTCGGCCCGGTCGATGCCGGAGATCTCGTCGTCCTCGCCGACCCGCATCCCGATCGTCCGGTCCAGGAGGAAGGCCAGGGCCGCGGAGACGACCAGGGAGTACGCGAGGACGGAGAAGACCCCGACGGCCTGCTTGCCGAGCTGTTCGAGGCCACCGCCGTAGAAGAGGCCCTTGGCGGGGGACTGGACACCGCCGGTGGCGAAGAGACCGACGAGGAGGGAGCCGACGACACCGCCGCCGAGGTGGACGCCCACGACGTCCAGGGAGTCGTCGTAGCCGAACCGGTGCTTCAGGCCGACGGCCGTGGCGCACAGCACCCCGGCGACGGCCCCGACCGCGAGGGCACCGAGCGGGCTGACGGCGCCGCCGGACGGTGTGATGGCGACGAGGCCCGCGACCGCGCCGGAGGCCGCGCCGAGCGTGGTGAAGGAGCCGTGGCGGAGCTTCTCGTACGCGAGCCAGGAGAGCATCGCGGCGGCGGCGGCGACCTGGGTGTTGACGAACATGACCGCGGCGACGCCGTCGTCGTTGCCCAGCCACGATCCGGCGTTGAAACCGAACCAGCCGAACCAGAGCAGTCCGGCGCCGAGCATCACCAGCGGCAGGCTGTGCGGTCGCAGCGGGTCCTTCGCGAAGCCGACGCGCCTGCCGATGACGAGGACGACACCGAGGGCGGCGGCGCCCGCGTCGATGTGGACGGCCGTGCCGCCCGCGAAGTCGATGACGCCCATCTCGTAGAGCCAGCCGCCCGAGCCCCAGACCCAGTGGGCCACGGGGAAGTACACGACGGAGGCCCACAGCGTGATGAACAGGGCCCAGGAGGTGAACCTCACCCGGTCGGCCAGGGCGCCGCTGATCAGTGCCGGGGTGATGACGGCGAACATCAGCTGGAAGACGGCGAAGACGTACACGGGGATGGTGTGGCCGTCCCGGAGCTGGTTCAGGCCGATCCCGCTCAGCCCCACGTAGTCCGGGGCCCAGCCGACGACCGATCCGATGTCGTTGCCGAAGGCGACACTAAACCCGTAGAGCACCCACAGGACGGTGACGATCCCGAGGCTGATGAAGCTCATCATCAGCATGTTGAGGGTGCTCCTGACGCGGACCATTCCGCCGTAGAAGAAGGCCAGGGCCGGGGTCATGAGCATCACCAGGGCCGAGCAGATGAGCATGAACCCGGTGTTGGCGGCAGACAGGCTCGGAGGGGCTGCGGCGAGCGTCGTGATGCCTGGGGGCATCGGCGCCTCCTCGTCGTCGGAGCGGCCGCGGCCGGACGGACGGGCCGTGTGCGCAACCGCTGGGAAGGACCCGTGCGGGACCGTCGGAAAGGCCGCGTGCGGGACCGCTGGAAAGGCCGCGTGCGGGACCGCTGGGAAGGTCAGGTGCGGACCGCGGGGGAGGATGCGGGCCGTCGTGCACCACGAGAATCGCCCGGCGCGGTTTCCGGCGATGCCGCACGGTGTTTCGCGGCGGTGACGAACGCGTCCGGTGTGTTAAGTCCCCGTGAACCGTCGATGGCGCACGTGCCCCCGGGCACGTACGACGCCCGACGCCGCACACGGGCCGCGCCGGGCGCCCGCGAGAGCAGGGCCGGCCGGCCCCCTTCCGCGTCCCGCCGGGCTCACGCACCGGCTTCGCGCACCGGCCTCCCGTGCGCGCGCTTCACGTCGCCTCCCGCACCGCGGGCGGGAATGCGAACCGGCCACGCCGGCCACTCCGCGACCTGGCGATTGGGGGAGCCGAAGTCGATGTGTGCGGGGCGGCCGTCGTGGCCGGTGTCCGGGGCGCCGCCCGTCAAACCGCCTCGGCGGTTTCGGGCAGCTGCTCGGTGAGGAGGTCGGTCAGCCTGGCGACCTCGGGGATGTCCCCGAAGTCCCTGGCCGCGGTGTCGACGGTCTTGCGGAGCCGGGTGTTGACGCGTTCGGAACGGATCTTCTTGGCGATCCGGAGCGCCTTCTCGGCGAGCAGGGTGGACTCCTCGGGCTCGCGTTTGAGCAGGTGGACGCTTGCGAGACCGATCAGGTTGAGCGCGTAGGACCGCTGATGCTCGTCGTCCTGGCTGAACAACTGGACCGCCTTGCGCATGCGCGGTTCGGCGAGCCCGGCGTACGTGGGTCTGCGGCCCGCGATGTAGGCGAGGTCGCGGAACGAGTGGGAGTTCTCGCCGTTGAGCTCGGCCTCCGAGAAGAAGCGGATCCAGTCGGGTTCGGGCTCGCCGTCGATCCCGACGTCGAGGAACGTGTCCTCGGCCATCCGGACGGCTCGCTTGCACTTGGCCGCCTGGCCCATGTTGGCGTACGCGCGGGCCTCCATCGCGTACAGCATGGCCTGGGTGCGCGGGCTGGCGCAGTCGCGGCTGCCGTACTGGGCGAGGTGGATCAGTTCGAGGGCGTCGTCGGGCCGTCCGAGATGGATCATCTGCCGGCTCATGCTGGAGAGAACATACGAACCGAGCGGTTTGTCCCCGGCCTCTTTCGACGCGTGCAGCGCCAGAACGAAGTACTTCTGGGCCGTGGGCTGGAGACCGACGTCGTAGCTCATCCAGCCCGCCAGCTCGGCCAGCTCGGCCGCGCAGCGGAAGAGGCGCTTGGCGGTGGCCTCCGGCTGAGGCTCCTGCAGCAGGTCGGTGACTTCGTGGAGCTGGCCGACGACGGCCTTGCGGCGCAGACCGCCGCCGCACTGCGCGTCCCACTGGCGGAACATCGCCGTGGTCGACTCCAGCAGGTCGAGCTCGGGCCCCGAGAGCTTGGAGGGACGACGGGCCGCCGCGGCCGGCTCGGGCTCCGCGGGTCCGGAGGCGGCCACGGGCACCAGCCAGCGCTGCATGGGTTCGACGAGGGCGGGTCCGGCGGCGAGGGCGAGCGAGGACCCGAGGAATCCGCGCCGCGCGAGCATCAGATCGCTGCGCGAGAACTCGCTGAGCAGGGCGACGGTCTGCGGTCCGGCCCAGGGCAGGTCGACCCCGGACACGGAGGGCGACTGGTGCGCGGAGCGCAGTCCGAGATCCTCGACCGCCACGACCGAGCCGAAACGCTCCGAGAACAGCTCGGACAGAATGCGCGGAATGGGCTCGCGCGGCTGCTCGCCGTCGAGCCAGCGCCGCACCCGGGAGGTGTCGGTACTGATGTGATGCGCACCCATTTGCCGCGCCCGCCGATTGACCTGCCGCGCCAGCTCGCCCTTCGACCAGCCGCTGCGCACGAACCACGAACTCAATTGCTCGTTGGGGCGCCTACCGGCATTCGTATCGCCTGCGCCGCTGCCACTCACTGGAACGCCCCCATCCCGCTGAAACCGTCGCGATCCCGACGAACGCTGTCGCGCGAACCGCTGTGAGAATGCCCTGATCCGATGACGCCCATACGGAGACTGCACGCGATCGAACAGGAAATCGGGTTGCCTCCGGCATACCCGTGCGCGCACATACTTCCATGGTTCGTGTACCGACGGTAATCCTACGATCACCACCTCGGCGAGGGTGCCTGCGGAAACGCCACCATTCGCCACCCCTTCGGATGAACGCGAACGCCACGGGGCGCGATTCACTTGACACACGGTCGATCAATTGTGGTTGCAGCGACGCACGAAAGGGGCGCACGGCTCACGCCGCGCCACCGCGTGCGCACCGGCGCATCACGGATCGCGACGACGGGGTGTCATGCCGTCATTCCGCGTCGTAACCACCGGCGAGTCGGACCCGTTGGAGGGGGCATGGGCTTCACGATCGGCGGCATCCGCGAGATGCGCACCGGCTCACGACGCCGCGGCCGTACGGCCGAGAGCACGGCGGTGGCCGAGTACACAGGACTGTGGGGCTGGGCCGTGGCACCCGGAGCGCGCGTCGTGGACGGCCGCTGCTCGTGCGGGAAGGACCGGTGCCCATCCCCCGGCGCCCATCCCCTCGACTTCGCGCCCGAGATCCCGCCGGGCGCCGCGCTCGACGCGGCGGTGGAGGCATGGGCCCGGGTGCCGGGCGCCTCGCTGCTGCTGCCCGTGGGGCGCGGTTTCGACGTGCTGGACGTCGCGGAGGCCGCCGGGCGCCGGGCCCTGGCACGCATGGAACGGATGGGGCTGCCGCTCGGCCCGGTCGTGCAGACGCCGTCGGGGCGGGCGCGGTTCTTCGTCGCGCCGGGCGCCGCCGCCGAGCTTCCGCGTCTGCTCTACCGGTTGGGCTGGGACGACGCGGGGCTGGACCTCCGGGCGCTGGGCCCGGGCCACCACATCACGGCCCCGCCGTCCGACGAGGGCGGTCTCGGCCCCGCCCGGTGGCTGCGCCCGCCGGTGCTGGACACGGCGGCCGCGCCGCCCCCGGCCCGGCTGCTGCTGGGCACGCTGGCGTACAGCTGTCATCGCGCACCCCTGCGCGACTGACGTCGGCGCGCTTTCCCGCACATGCGGGCGTCCCCCGCGCGCGTTCGGCGTCCCCGCGCAAGAGGGTCCGACACCCGGCGAGAGGGTCCGACGCCCGAAAGGATCCGGCATGAAGTCGGACTCGGGAAAGGATCCCGCACGAAAGAGCCCGACCGCCGGAGTTCCGGCGGTCGGGCTTCTTCGTGAACGGGGCGGCGCGGGCGTCAGTCCCCGATCAGGGCGTCCACGAACGCCTCCGGCTCGAACGGCGCCAGGTCGTCCGGTCCCTCGCCGAGGCCGACCAGCTTCACCGGTACGCCCAGCTCGCGCTGCACGGCGACGACGATGCCGCCCTTCGCGGTGCCGTCCAGCTTCGTCAGCACGATGCCGGTGATGTCGACGACCTCGGCGAACACCCGGGCCTGCACCAGACCGTTCTGCCCGGTCGTCGCGTCGAGGACGAGCAGGATCTCGTCGAGCGGCCCGTGCTTCTCGACGACCCGCTTGACCTTGCCGAGCTCGTCCATGAGGCCGGTCTTGGTGTGCAGCCGCCCGGCGGTGTCGATGAGGACGACATCGGCGCCCTCGGCGATGCCCTCCTTCACCGCGTCGAAGGCGATCGACGCCGGGTCGCCGCCCTCGGGGCCCCGGACGGTACGGGCGCCGACGCGCTCGCCCCAGGTCTGGAGCTGGTCCGCGGCGGCGGCGCGGAAGGTGTCGGCCGCGCCCAGCACGACGCTGCGGCCATCGGCGACGAGCACCCGGGCCAGCTTGCCGGTGGTGGTGGTCTTGCCGGTGCCGTTGACGCCGACGACCATCACCACACCGGGGGTGTCCAGGCCGCTCTCGGTCTTGACCGCGCGGTCGGCGTCGGTGCCGATCAGCGTGAGGAGCTCCTCGCGCAGCAGGGCGCGCAGCCCTTCGGGGGTACGGGTGCCGAGGACGCGAACGCGCTCGCGGAGCCGTTCCACCAGCTCCTGGGTGGGGGCGACGCCGACGTCCGCGGTGAGGAGGGTGTCCTCGACCTCCTCCCAGGTCTCCTCGTCGAGGTTGTCCCGGGACAGGAGCGTGAGCAGCCCCTTGCCGAGGGAGTTCTGCGAGCGGGCGAGCCGGGCGCGCAGCCGGACGAGCCGGCCGGCGGTGGGCTCGGGTACTTCGAGGGCGGGGACGGCGAGCGCCTCCGGCCCGACCTCCTCGACGGCCTCCGCGACGGGCGCCTCGGCCGTGGGGGGAGCGACCTCCTCGATGGTGCGGCGCGGTTCCTCGCGCGGCGTCTCTGCTTCCTCGCCGACTTGGGGCTCGGCGGGAGGAGTGATGGTCGGCGTGCTCGGCGGCGCCGGGGGCAGCTGCTTCTTCTTGCGGCCGCTGACCACGAGCCCGCTGATCACGCCGACTGCGACCAGGGCGATGACTACAGCAAGGATGACGAATTCCATAACTCGTCCAGTATCAGCCACACCCGGCCGTGCGGGCCGCCCCGAGGAGCGGGCCGCGCGAGGCGCCACGGAGAATCACCCGCACCCCCGCATGGCCGTTATGCGCTTTTTCGTGACATTTACGGCAAAGGTGCGATCCCGCGTCCGCGCAGACAGACGCCCGGCTTCACGGTCCCGCGGGTGCGGGCGGTCGGACTCGGCGCCGCCATCAACCCGTTCCCGAGCCCGCTCAGCCTGTTCCTGAGCCCGCCGCCGATGACGACCGCGACGGGCTTCATGGACGCGTTCGCCTCCTTCCTGTCCCTGTTCGCGGTGACGTTCGCGGCATGGATCGGGGTCTTCGGCGCGGACCAGCCGCAAGGGCGCGTGTACGACCCGGCGGCGCTCCTGGACACCGGCCCGGGCGGCGGCTGCTGGTACACCGGCGGATTCTCCGTACCGGCGGCGGCCGCGTGTGCCGCGGGACCGGTCGCGGGAGTGCTCCCGACCGGCGCGAGCGGCTCTCCGGCCCACTTCCCGGCACCCGGCCCGGGCGGCACGGGCCGGGGCGGGTGGCCACCGTCCACCGTCTCCGGGGCGCTGCACGCGGCCCTGCCGCGGCCCGTCGCCGGGCACACGGGCGGACGGCGGGACGACGCACCCCTACACTTCTGACGGCACGTCAGATAGTGTCCGGCCTCGCCGAGTCCGACCGACGAAGAGGACACGCGTCATGGCCTTCACAGTGGTCCGGTTCAATCTCGTCGATCCCGCCGCAGGCCCCGAGTCGCTCTCGGCCCGCTACCGCGCCTCGCTGGAGATGGCCGCGTACGCCGACGAGCACGGGATCGACACCGTGCAGACCGAGGAGCACCACGGCGCCGAGAACTCCTGGCTGCCCTCCCCCTTCGTCTTCGCCGGGGCGGTCCTCGGCTCCACCCGCCGGATCGCCGTCACCGTCTCGGCGATCATCGGACCGTTGCACGACCCGCTGCGGCTGGCCGAGGACATCGCGGTCCTGGACCTGCTGAGCGCGGGCCGCCTGATCACGGTGGCGGGGATCGGATACCGGCCGCAGGAGTACGAACGGGCGGGCGTCGAGTGGACGAACCGCGGCAGGCTCCAGGACGAGCTGCTGGAGACCCTGGTGCGGGCGTGGACCGGGGAGCCGTTCCCGTACCGCGGCCGTACGGTTCGCGTCACGCCGCGCCCGTACACCCGGCCGCACCCTCCGCTGCTGGTGGGCGGCAGTTCGCGGGCGGCGGCGCGGCGGGCGGCGCGGTTCGGTCTCCCGTTCTTCCCGAGCGCGCATCTGCCGGAGCTGGAGACGTACTACCACGAGCGTCGGGCGGAGCTCGGGACGGACGGGTTCTGCATGATGCCGTCGGCCGAGACGCCCCTGCTGCACGTGTCCGAGGACCCGGACCGGACGTGGGCGGAGCACGGCGAGCACTTCCTGCACGAGGCGCGCACGTACGCCTCCTGGCAGTCCGCGGGCATCCGTTCCGCCGTGCGCTCGGCGGCGGGCACGGTGGGCGCGCTGCGGGACGAGGGCGTCTACCGGGTCGTCACCCCGCGGGAGTGCGCCGCTCTGGCCGGGAAGCTCGGCAGTCTGGTGCTGCATCCGCTGTGCGGCGGGATGCCCCTCGAGGAGGGTTGGCGCAGCCTGCGGCTGTTCTGCGAGGCGGTCGCGTCGCGCTGATCCGGCGCGCGGGCGGTCCACGCCCGGGGGCGGGGCGCGGGGGAACGGGCACGGGTCAGCCCATCTCCTCCAGCGCCTTGCCCTTGGTCTCCCGCACGAACCTGAGCACGAACGGAATGGAGAGCGTGGCGAAGCACGCGTAGATGATGTACGTGCCCGAGAGGTTCCAGTCGGACAGGCTCGGGAAGCTCGCGGTGATCAGCCAGTTGGCCATCCACTGCGCGGAGGCGGCGACCCCGAGCGCCGCCGCGCGGATCCGGTTCGGGAACATCTCGCCCAGGAGGACCCAGACGACGACGCCCCACGACAGGGCGAAGAAGAGCACGAACACATGGGCCGCGACGAGCGCCACCACGCCCTGGGTGTGCGGCAGCTTCCCGCCGACGAGCGGGGCGGAGAAGGCCCATGCCTCAAAAGCGAGGGCGACGGCCATGCCGGTGGAACCGACCAGCGCGAGCGGCTTGCGTCCCACCCGGTCCACCAGCGTCATCGCGATGACGGTACCGATGATGTTGATGATCGACGTGGTGAACGAGTAGAGGAACGACTCGCTCGGGTCGATGCCGACGGACTGCCACAGCGTCGCCGAGTAGTAGAACGCCACGTTGATGCCGACGAGTTGCTGGAAGACCGACAGGCCGATGCCGATCCAGACGATCGGCAGGAAGCCGAAGCGCCCGCCGAGCAGGTCCTTGAACGAGGACTTGTGCTCCCGGCGCATGGCGGTCTCGATATCGGCCACCCGCGCGTCGAGGCCGACGCCCTTGCCCTCGACCTCCTCCAGGATCTTCCGGGCCCGGTCCTTGCGGCCGATCGAGATGAGGAACCGGGGCGATTCCGGGATCGCCAGCGACAGCAGCCCGTACAGGGCGGCGGGGACGACCATCACGCCGAGCATCCACTGCCACGCCTCCAGACCGCCGATCCGGCCACGCTGATCCCCTCCGGCGAATTGCAGGATGCCGTAGTTGACCAGCTGCGAGACGGCGATGCCGACGACGATCGCCGCCTGCTGGAAGGAGCCGAGGCGGCCCCGGTAGGCGGGCGGCGAGACCTCTGCGATGTACGCGGGGCCGATCACGGACGCCATGCCGATGGCGAAGCCTCCGATGATCCGCCACATGGCCAGGTCCCAGAGCGCGAACGGGAGCGCGGAACCGACGGCGCTGATGGTGAAGAGCACGGCGGCGATCTGCATGCAGCGGATCCGGCCGATGCGGTCGGCGATGCGTCCCGCCGTGGCCGCGCCCAGCGCACAGCCGATCAGGGCGATGGCGATGACCTGGGCGAGTGTCGCCGAGCCGATGGCGTACCGGCTGCGGATCGCCTCCACGGCGCCGTTGATGACCGAACTGTCGTAGCCGAAGAGGAAGCCGCCCATGGCGGCGGCGGCCGTGATGAAGACGACATGGCCGAGGTGATCCGGTTGGGCGGCGCGGGCTCCGGACGCCGGTCCCTGCGCGGTGTCGGTCACATGAACTCCTGATGCCTGGACGCGTCGTCAGGTGCGGGCAACGAGCCGTGCGGGAAGCGTGCTCCCCAGGGGGGACACACCCCAGTGGGGCACAACTTTCCGGCTGCCACCACTTGAAGGGGCGGGGCGGACCGTACGACCGTCGCGTTCGGCTCCCGAAGGCACCGTCGCCGCATCGGCACCCGTCCGTTCGGGACGACGCGTGCGACGGGTTGGAGTGTCGAAGGCCGACGGGGCTCAGCGCAGCCGCTGGCTGATGACCTTGGAGACCCCGTCCCCCTGCATCGAGACGCCGTACAGCGCGTCGGCGACCTCCATCGTCCGCTTCTGATGCGTGATCACGATCAGCTGCGAGCTCTCCTGGAGCTCCTCCATGATCCGGATCAGCCGCTGCAGATTGGTGTCGTCGAGGGCCGCCTCGACCTCGTCCATCACATAGAACGGGCTGGGTCGGGCCTTGAAGATCGAGACCAGCAGGGCTACCGCCGTCAGCGAGCGCTCCCCGCCGGACAGCAGCGAGAGCCGCTTGACCTTCTTGCCCGGCGGCCGGGCCTCGACGTCCACGCCGGTCGCGAGCATGTTGTCCGGGTCCGTCAGGACGAGCCGCCCCTCACCGCCCGGGAACAGCCGCGAGAACACGCCCTCGAACTCCCGGGCCGTGTCCCGGTACGCCTCCGTGAACACCTGCTCGACCCGCTCGTCGACCTCCTTGATGACCTGCACCAGATGGGCCCGGGTCTTCTTCAGGTCTTCGAGCTGCTCGGAGAGGAACTTGTGCCGCTCTTCCAGGGCCGAGAACTCCTCCAGGGCGAGCGGATTCACCTTTCCGAGTTGCTGATACGCCCGTTCGGCCGCCTTCAGCCGCTTCTCCTGCTCGGCCCTGACGAACGGCCTCGGCCGGTTCCGCGGGTGTCCGGGATCGTCCGGCACCCCCTCGCCCACCGCGGCGGGCGAGGGGGGTACGAGCTGGTCGGGACCGTACTCGGCGACCAGGGCGGCCGGCTCGACGCCCAGCTCCTCCAGCGCCCTCGCCTCCAGCTGCTCCATCCGCAGCCGCTTCTCGGCGCCGATCACCTCGCCCCGGTGGACCGAGTCGGTGAGCTTGTCCAGCTCGTCCTTGAGCGCGCGGCCCTGGTCGCGCTCGGCCGTCAGCTCGCGTTCGCGCTCCGCCTTCGCTTCCTCGGCCGCGGACCGCTCGCGCTCGGCCCGTACGACGGACACCTCGACGTGGGCGAGCAGCTGACGCGCCCCGGACGCGACGGCGGAGGCCACATGGGCCTCGTGCCGACGCCGGGCGCGGCGCCGCTCGGCACGGGCCCGGACGTCGCGTTCGGCGCGGGCCGCCCGGTCGAGGGAGTCCGCGCGGCCCGCGAGCCCCTTGACCCGCTCCTCGTGGGTACGCACCTGGAGGCGGGCCTCCATCTCGGTCTGGCGGGCGTTGGCCCCGTCAGCGGCGAGCCGGTCGCGCACGGAGGTGTCCGGCTCCTCCTCGATGGGCGTCTCCTGGGCGACGAGCAGCCGTTCGGCCAGCTCCTCGGCCTCCTCCGTCGCCCGGTCGAGGGCTTCCTGGGCACGCGCGGCGGACGCGGTCGTGCGCTCGGCCTCACCCGCCGCGCCACGCGCCTGCCCGGCGAGCCGTCCCAGCCGCTGGGCCACCCTGGACTTCTCCCGTTCGGCGGCCCGGCGCCGTTCCCCCAGCTCCTCGACCTGCCGGGCGCACGCCTCGCGCCGCTCCCCCGCGAGCCGCTGGACCTCGGTCAACTCCGCACACCGCAGGGCCAGTTCCTCCATCTGGGCGGCAGCCTCGTCGACCGACGCCTGCGCCTCGAGGAGGCTGGGCGCCCCGGCGGAACCGCCGTGAGCGAAGTGGGCCGAGAGGATGTCGCCCTCGGCGGTCACGGCGGTCAGTCCGGGACGCTCGGCGACGAGGTCCTCGGCGTCCTCCAGCGTGCCGACCACCACGGTGTCCCGCACCAGTCCGCGCACGGCGTCCACCAGTTCGACGGGGCCGCGGACGAGGTCGGCCACGGCCGGCGGCGTCCCGACCGGTCCCGCACCGGCCCCGTCGGCCAATCCCGCACCAGTCCCCTCCGCCGGTCCCGCACCGGACTCCCCGGCCGGTCCCCCACCGGGACCGTCGCCCGGCCCCGCCGCCGGGCCTCCGACGGGGGCGCCCAGCAGCAGGGCCGCCCGCCCCGCGTCCTGCTTGCGCAGCAGCCGGATCGCCTCCGCCGCCGTGGCCGGATCGGTCACCGCGACCGCGTCCGCCGCGGCGCCCAGGGCCGCCGCCACCGCCACCTCGTACCCGGGCTGCACGAACAGGAGCTCCGCGGCCGGCCCGAGCAGACCGGGCAGCCGGCCTCGTGCGCCGAGCAGCGCGCCCGTGCCGTCCTTGCGGCGCAGCCCGAGGGCCAGGGCCTCGTGACGTGCCGCGACGGCCGCCCGTTTCCGTTCGGCGGCGGTGGCGGCCTCCCGGGCCGCGGAGAGCGCCGCCTCCGCCTCCGCGAGTTCCCGCCGGGCGTCCTCGTACCGCTCGCCGAGCTCCGCGTCGCCCGCGTCCAGGCCCTCGACCTCGGCCCTGAGCTGCTCGTACTCCTCCTGAGCGGCGACCGCCCGCTCCTGGGCCTCGTCCCGTGCGGCGGCGAGCCGGTCGATCTCGGCCTGGGCCGAAGCGGCCCTGCCACGGGCCGCGTTGACCTGTCCGCCGAGCCGGGCGAGCCCTTCGCGGCGGTCGGCGATGGCCCGGGCGGCGTCCTTGAGCCCGCGCTCCTCGGCGGCCAATCGCCGTTCCAGCTCGGCGCGGTGGGCGGCGGTGTCCTCCAGCGCGTGTTCCGCCGCCTCCAGGGCGGCCGTCAGTTCCGCCTCCTGCTCACGGATGCGGGTGGCCTCCCGTTCCATGTCCTCCGGATCGCGGCCGCGCCGCTCCTCCTCGACGGGCGCGGTGGCGCTCTTCACCCGGGCGTCGGCCAGCGAGATCGTGCCGCGTACCCGTTCGGCCAGCTGCGACAGCTCGTACCAGGTCTGCTGGGCCCGCTGGAGTCGCGGCGCCAGCCGCCGCACCTCCTCCTCCAGCCTCGCCTCGCGCGCCAGAGCCGCCTTGAGCGCCGCCTCCGCGGCCTCCCGGCGTTCCTTGAGCGCAGCCTCGTCCGCGAGCTCGCTGCGCAGCGCGGCACGCAGCGCGACCAGGTCGTCGGCGAGCAGCCGCAGCCGCGCGTCGCGCAGATCCGCCTGGATGACGGCGGCCCGCCGTGCCACGGCCGCCTGCCTGCCCAGCGGCTTCAGCTGCCGTCGCAGTTCGTCGGTCAGGTCCTGGACGCGGGCCAGATTGGCTCCCATCGCGTCCAGTTTCCGCAGCGCCTTCTCCTTCCGCTTGCGGTGCTTGAGCACACCCGCGGCTTCCTCGATGAACGCGCGACGCCCGGAGGGGTCGGCGTGGAGCACCGAGTCCAGCTGGCCCTGGCCGACGACGACGTGCATCTCCCGGCCGATACCGGAGTCCGAGAGGAGTTCCTGGATGTCCAGGAGCCGGCAGGTGTCCCCGTTGATCTGGTACTCGCTGCCGCCGTTGCGGAACATGATCCGAGTGATCGTCACCTCGGCGTACTCGATGGGCAGTGCGCCGTCGGAATTGTCGATGGTCAGCGAGACCTCGGCCCGCCCGAGCGGCGGCCGGCCCGTGGTGCCGGCGAAGATCACGTCTTCCATCTTCCCGCCGCGCAGGGATTTGGCCCCCTGTTCCCCCATGACCCAGGAAAGCGCGTCCACCACATTGGACTTGCCCGACCCGTTCGGGCCGACGACACACGTGATACCGGGTTCGAACCGCAGCGTCGTGGCGGAGGCGAACGATTTGAAACCACGCAGGGTCAGGGCCTTGAGATGCACGCCGCCGGACTCTACCTTTCGCGCTCGGTTTCACCGATGAAGGTGCAGTGCACATCAGACGGTAACGACCTGGGGAACCATAGGGAGTGGATCGGCGAGCGGCGTCGTGCGGCTTCGGATCCAGGGCGGAGGAGGGAGGCGGATGGGGCCTCCCCTGCTCGAACGCAGCTGAGCGCTCGCGGAAGGAGCGCCGGTGGCCGACCGACGACAACGCGGGAGGCGGAGTCGCAGGGCGTCGGGAGCCCGCTCCTATTGCCCCCCAGGTCGTAAGGGAAGGGGGGTATGTCCGGGGGACATGACGTGTGCGGCCTCCGGGCACTGCGGCCGTCCGAGCCCGGCGCACGCGGGAGCCGGAGCGAGAAGCCCGGCAGGGGACACCTGAAAAGCCCGGCCGCGGGGACCGGAAACCGGTCGCGGAGGAAATGGGTAGCGGAGACCGGGAAAGAAAGAAGGGACGCCGGGGCGCCCCTTGTGAAATCTTGCCGCGTTGTTGCGTATGCGATCTCGCTGGTGCAGCGGCACATGGTGGACCACGGACTTGTCACGCAGGTGACAGATCAAGAGCGATGATCTTCAATGATCCGGCGACGATCCGGGTGATGATCTCGAACGGTTGACGCGAGTGTTCCGACCGGGCCCCGAGGGCCATCGGTCAGGTCAGCGCCGGCTCCGCCCGAGGTACGTCGATGTCCATGCTGTCGAGCAGCGACTCTTGGTGCTGGGCGGCGGCGTTGAGCGCGTCGTTCTCGTGCTGAATCCGTACGAGCTCGGATTCGAGCTCCTGTACGCGCTGCTGGAGCCGTCGCATCTCGGCGAGGAGTCGCGGGTCGGAACCGCCGACGTAACCGAGAAGCGCCTTTGCCATGATGGATGGTCCTCCACACTGAGTGACCGACCGATGCGGTGTGGGTCGTGAGGGATTCGCACCCGCGGTGCTCGGCAGTGCTTCCATTCACTGCTGTTCTGCTGCCAAACAGCTCTGCCGAACAGCTCAGGTGCGCGGGGATTTCAGCGTCTCACCAAAAAGTTTGACGGTCAACACGATCACACCCTGCGGAGCCGGTCGGCCCCGGGGTGCGCGGCTTGGGCGATCATGCGGCGCGACTCTCCTGCGGGGGCCCTCGGGGGCGTGGAGATCATCCTTACTGCTGCAGCCTGGCACGCCAACCGAATCTTGGCAACCATCCGGTCATTCCGCAGGTCATTTCATGTGCACGGAGATGAGCGCACCCTCCGTCACCGCACGCCAATTATCGAACACGGGGCGAACACCCACCCCCGAAAGAATCACCCACTGGGGCCGGGTCAGCGGATCTCGAAGCCTTCGTAGCCGCCGCGCGGCGTGTCCCATATCTCAGTCACTCCGTCCACGCGCCCGGGTGTGTCGTCGGAGCGCAGCCACTCCAGCAGACGGTGGCAATTCTCACGCCGACCCTCGGCCACGACCTGCACCCTGCCGTCGTCGAGGTTGAGGGCGAACCCGGCGAGCCCGCCGATCTCCAGGGCGTTCTCCCTGGTGAACCAGCGGAAACCGACCCTCTGCACCCGACCGCGCACCCATGCGGTGAGCCGTACGTCTTCGTCCATGCACGAACGCTAACCGGTCGATCGCCCACCGCCGACCGGCCGATCGTCCTCGGAGCGCCTGCGGCCGAACGGCCATGGCGTACAGTCCCCCACGCACCTGACCTCACTCCGACGGGTGAAGCGCGTTGACGCCGAGGGTGGCGTCCATACCCCAGAAGGGCTCGGCAGATGGGACGCCATCGACGCTCCGCCGCAACTCCTGTCGTCCAGGACCGCACGACGGGCGACCCGGACCGGCACCGGAGCGCGCACCGCGGAAAGCGGCGCGGCGCTCCCGTCCGTACGGGGCTGATGGGCGTCTCCGCCGCCCTCGCGGTGGGAGCGGTCGCGGTGGCCTCGGGTCTGCTGCCCGGCGGCGACACCGACACGCTCGGCGGCGCGCCCTCGGACCGGGTGCGTACCGAGGGGGCCCCGGACCCGCTGGGCCGGGGCGGATCCCCCGCCGACCGCTCCGATCCGGCCGTCGGCCGCGGCGCCGGGCGTACGGAAGCCCCCGAGGCGCATTCCCCCACCGCCTCACCGTCCTCCGCCTCCCCGTCGGCCCCGTCCCGCGCCCCAAAGGCGTCCACACCGGCCGGCCGAACCGAGCCGTCCCGTTCCCCGGGCCCGGCGGACTCCGGCCGGGGCACCGCCCCGAGCGAGGCCGGAAGGTCGTCGGCCGCGACGCGGACCCCCGCCTCGTCCGCTCCGTCCGCGCGGAGGTCGAAGGCTGCCGCTCCCGCCGCCGAATCGGCCCGGGCCGGGGTCCTCTCCCTGGTCAACGAGGAACGGGCGAAGGCCGGTTGCAGCCCGGTCACCGCCAGCGCCTCGCTCGCCTCGCTCGCCCAGGACTTCAGCGAGGACATGGCCGCCCGCGCTTTCTTCGACCACACCGACCCCGACGGCCTGTCCCCCTGGGACCGCGCCTCGGACGCCGGGGTGCGCGGGCTGGCGGCCGAGAACATAGCCCGCGGCCAGGCCGACGCCCGCGCCGTGATGGATGCCTGGATGCACAGCGAGGGTCATCGCAGGAACATCCTCAACTGCGACTACAGGACCCTCGGCGTCGGCGTGCACCGTGGCCCCGGCGGCCCCTGGTGGACCCAGGAATTCGGCCTCTGAGCACGCCGGAAGACGGTCCCCCGCACCCGGAGCGCCTGCCGGGCGGGGTCAGGCAGCGGCACGCGGCGGCCGCTGGCAGCGCGGGCAGAAGTAGCTGGAGCGGTTCATCCACGCCCGGCGCCATATCGGCGCACCACAGCGTCGGCAGGGCTCGTCCTCCCGGCCGTACGCGTCCAGCGAGCGGTCGAAGTAGCCGGACTCGCCGTTCACGTCGACGTAGAGGCTGTCGAAGCTGGTGCCGCCCTGGTCGAGCGCCGCGTTCATCACCTCGCGCACATGGCCGAGCAGCTCGGCCGACTTCGGACGGGTCAGGGTGGCGGTCGGCCGGTCGTAGTGGAGCCGGGCGCGCCAGAGCGCCTCGTCGGCGTAGATGTTGCCGACCCCGCTGATCAACGACTGGTCGAGCAGGGCTCGCTTGATCGTCGTACGGCGCAGGCGCAGGGCCGAGTGGAACGCCGCGTCGTCGAAGAAGGGGTCCAGCGGGTCGCGCGCGATGTGCGCGATGGTGTCGGGCAGCCCGTCGGCGGTGTTCCCGTGGACCGAGAGGCCGCCGAAGGTGCGCTGGTCGACGAAGCGCAGCTCGGTGCCGAGGTCGTCGTCGAAGCGGATCCGTACCCGCAGGTGCTTCTCGTCGGGGGCGTCCTGCGGCTGCACGAGGAGCTGGCCGCTCATGCCGAGGTGGCCCAGCAGCGAGCTGGAGGCTTCGTTCAGCGGGACCCAGAGGTACTTGCCGCGGCGCATGGCCGTTCCGAAGCGGGCACCGCCGAGCTGGGCCGCGAAGTCCACCCCGCCCGCGAGGTGGCGCCGGACCGCACGCGGATGCAGCACCTCGACGTCCGTGACCGTGCGGCCGGAGACCCAGCGCTCCAGTCCCCGTCGTACGACTTCGACCTCGGGCAGCTCGGGCACGGTGTGGCTCCTCAGGGACTTTTCCAGGGTATCCGGACAGGGAAAACCCCCCGGTGCGCGGGGCACCGAGGGGTTCTGGGGTCAGGCCGGAGCGATGCCTGCGGACGAGGCGTCGGCAGGGGTGTCGGCGGCCCCTCCGTCGGCGGCGGATCCGGCTGCCGCCTCCCGTGCCTCCACGGCGGCGCTGATCTCGCGCCAGGCGGACTCCGCCGCCTGCTGCTCCGCTTCCTTCTTGCTACGGCCGGTGCCGGTGCCGTACGAGACACCACCGACGCGGGCGGCAGCGGTGAAGGTCTTCTCGTGGTCCGGTCCGGTCTCCGTGACGAGGTACTCGGGAACGCCGAGGTTCTCGCTCGCGGTGAGTTCCTGGAGGCTGGTCTTCCAGTCCAGGCCGGCGCCGAGGTTCGAGGACCTGTCGATCAACGGGTCGAAGAGCCGGTGGACCAGCTCCGAGGCCGCGTCGAGGCCCTGGTCGAGATAGACCGCGCCGATCACCGCTTCGAGGGTGTCGGCGAGGATGGACGCCTTGTCCCTGCCGCCCGTGCCCTCTTCACCGCGGCCGAGCCGGATGAAGGAGCCGAGTTCGAGGCCGCGGCCCACTTCCGCAAGTGCACGCGAGTTGACCACCGCGGCCCGCAACTTGGCCAGCTGCCCCTCGGGCAGATCGGGGTGGGTGCGGTACAGCGTGTCCGTGACCACGAGACCGAGCACCGAGTCCCCGAGGAACTCGAGCCGTTCGTTGGTGGGCAGGCCGCCGTTCTCGTACGCGTACGAACGATGGGTCAGCGCACGCACCAGAAGGGCGGACTCAAGGTGATACCCGAGCCGCCCTTCCAGAAGCGTGTGGGACGAGGCCGTGTTGACGTTGTCTGTCTGCTTCTTGCCGTTCGACAACTCAGACATCGAGCCTCTCACCAGCCGCTCAGACCTCGAGGACCTGGCGCTTGTTGTACGTGCCGCAGCTGGGGCACGCGATGTGCTGCAGCTTCGGCTCCTGGCAACGCTCGCACGAAACCAGGGTGGGGACCGCAGCCTTCCACTGCGACCGGCGGTGGCGCGTGTTGCTGCGCGACATCTTCCGCTTCGGAACAGCCACGGCTACTTCTCCTGCTTCTCGTCGACGCCCGCTTCGGCGCCGCCCATGTTGTCCTTCTCGCCGTCCTGAATGGTGTCGGCGAGTCCTTGCAGTGCCGCCCAGCGAATGTCGACGGCATCGTGGTGGTGACCGGGGTTCTCGTCCAGCCTGACTCCGCATTCGGAGCACAGACCAGCACAGGACTCCCGGCACACCGGCTGCATCGGCAGTGCGAGCACCACCGCGTCACGCAGCACTGGTTCGAGGTCGAACAGGCCGTCCTCGAGGAAGAGCCTGTCCTCGTCGTCCTCGGCGTCGTCGCCCGGTTCCGGCTTGATCGCACGGCCCCGGTCGTCGGCGTCAGGGTACGAGAACAGCTCCTGGAAGTCCGCCGCGACCTCCTGGCGCAGCGGCTCCAGACACCTTACGCACTCCCCCTCGGCCGACGCACGGGCGGTGCCTGTGACAAGCACCCCTTCCATGACCGATTCGAGGCGGAGCTCAAGCTCCACGGGCGAGCCTTCCGGCACGCCGATGACTCCGTCGACACCGAGAGCCGGTGAACCGGGTGCGTCCACCGTGCGAGTCAGCCGCTGGAGCGCACCTGGCCGCCGGCCCAGCTCGTGCGTGTCGAACACGAGAGGGCTGCGATGGTCGAGGTGGCCGTTCAGGGCTTTTCCTGCTTTCGAGATCATGAGCGTCACGCATCGTGGGAGGGCCGACCGGTTCCGGATCCGAAACGGGCAGCCGGGATCGCGGACATAGCGCGACCGAGGAGCCAGGATACTGGACACACCGCCCAGCTCCCAATCCGGTCCGCCCCGCCGCGGTCCTCTCCCGCTGCGCGGGGCGCACCGGGCGGCGCCCCTCACCGGCCGGTCAGCGGTCCTGCTCGTACTGCCGGAGCCGGTCCAGATCGATCATGCTGGTGTCGAACAGGCTGGTCTCGTCGAGGGCGCTCCCGCCCTGCGCCTGCTGGGGCTGTCCGGGCTGCTGCGCGGGCTGGTGCTGCTGCCAGCCGTCGTAGCCCTGGCCGGGCAGCTGGGCCCCGTTCTGGTCGTAGCCCTGCTGCTGGTGCTGCTGGTAGGCGGCGTACGGGTCCGGCTGCTGCTGGTACCCGTAGGGGTCCTGTTGCGGCTGTTCCTGATACTCGTACGTCTCCGCGTAGGCATGCTGGGTCCGGGCCGGGAAGTGCGACGGGGTCTGCTGCACGCCGGACTGCGGCTCCGGGGTGGCCAGCTCGGCGAGGCCGGCCCAGTGGTCCTCGTCGCTGACGTGCACCGGGTTGCCCGCCGCGTCCTGGGCCGCCATGTGCGCACCGAGCTCGTCGGTGGCGACCCGGCCGTGCAGTTTCTGCCTGCCCCGGCCGACCGCCTCCAGAGTCTTGGCGAGCACCGCCTCGAAGGCTCCGAACTTGGTGTCCACGTACTCGTCCGCGCGGCGCCGGAGGGTGTCCGGGTCGGTGCTGCGCTCGGGGGCCTCGGCGAAGTCCGGGTCCTCGTACCCCTGCTCGTCGTACGCCTGGCCGCGGCCGAGGAGCTTCTCGCGCCCCCGGTCGACGGACCCGATGGTCTTGGTGAGGACGACCTCGAAGTTGGCGAGCTTGCTGTCGACGTATTCGTCGGCCTCGGCGCGGACCTCGACGGCCTCCCGACGGGCCTCGTCGAGGATGCGGTCGGCCTCGGCCTGCGACTGCCGGGCGATCTCCGTCCCGGAGATCAGCGAACTGCGCTCGGCGTGCGCGGCCTCGATGATCCGTCCGGCCTCCTGGCGGGCCTGCTCGACCATCTGTTCCTGGCCGCCGATGAGCTCCCGCGCCTGGGCGAGCGAGCCGGGCAGGGCCTCGCGCACCTCTTCGAGCATCGCGAGCAGTTCGGCGCGGTTGACCACGCACGAAGCCGACATGGGCATGGACCGGGCACTGCCCACCACCTCGACGATCTCGTCGAGTCTCTTCTGCACGTCCACCGTGTGCTCGCCACTCTCTACAGCCGATTGGAGACGGACGGGACGACTGTACGGCCAGTCGGCGCCCACCCGACACCTGATGACGGGCCGTCGGTCGATCAGCGGGACCGCAACCGTTCGGCCAGCGCCTCCTGGACCACCGGGGGAAGCAGGTGGGAGACGTCGCCGCCCCCGGCGGCCACCTCCTTGACCAGGGAGGACGACAGGAAACTGTAGGCGGGATTGGTCGGCACGAAGAGCGTCTCGACGCCGGAAAGACCGATGTTCATCTGGGCCATCTGCAGCTCGTAGTCGAAGTCGCTGACCGCGCGCAGTCCCTTCACGATCGCCGGGATGTCGCGCTGCTTGCAGAAGTCCACCAGGAGGCCGTGGAAGGACTCGACCTGGACGTTGTCGAACTCCGCGGTGGCCTGGCGGATCAGGTCGATGCGCTCGTCGACCGTGAACAGCCCCTGCTTGGATTTGTTGATCATCACCGCGACGTGTACGACGTCGTACAGCTTCGAGGCGCGGCCAATGATGTCGAGATGTCCGTTGGTGATGGGGTCGAACGACCCCGGACAGACGGCGCGGCGCAACGTGGTTCCCTCGCTCTCCGGTGCGGTCATCGTGCGTCTTCGCACGTAGAGGCGGCGTGACCGTACCAAAGCGTGCCCTCGCCGTAGCGACGGGACCGCAGTGGCTCGAATCCCGCGGGCCAGCCGAATTCTCCGCCTCGGGTGCTGCGTTCCACGGTGACGAGTGCGTCCGGCGTGAGCCACCCCTGAGTACGGAGTGTGAGCAGGATCTCGCAGAGGTCGCCGTCGGTCACGGCGTAGGGCGGGTCGAGGAACACGATGTCGTACGGCACCGCGGGCGGGGGGCCCGAGACGATCTGCTCGGCCCTGCCGGTGCGGACCTCGGCACCGGGCAGCCCGAGGGCGCGGACGTTGTCCCGGACGACGCGGACGGCCCTGGGGTCGGCCTCGACGAGCAGGGCGTGGGCCGCGCCCCGGGAGAGCGCCTCCAGGCCGACGGCGCCCGACCCCGCGTACAGGTCCGCGACCCTGATGCCGTCGAGACCGCCCAGGAGGGATTCCCAGGTGGAGAAGAGGCCCTCGCGCGCACGGTCGGAGGTGGGGCGGGTGCCGGTGCCGGGCGGGACGGCCAGGAGGCGTCCGCCGGCCGCGCCGGCGATCACGCGGGTCATGGGTGTCTGGTCCTCGGTTCGTGGGTGGTCCGCGGGGTGCCGCGGTGCCGTGCCACCCACGATATGGCGTCGCGACGGATCGGGCCGCGCGCCCGTGCTCGCCCGCCTCCTCGTCCCTCGGCCCCGCTCTCCCGCCCCCCGGTCGGGCTCGTCCCCCTCAGCCCTTGTCCAGGTACTGCTCGCGCTCCTTGTCCAGCAGGGCGTCCAGCGCGGTCCGCAGCTCGGGCAGGTGCTCCAGCTCGGGGTCGGCGGCGACGACGGTCGTGGCCTCCTCCCGGGCGGCGGCGATGACCTCCTCGTCATCGATGACGGTGAGCACCCGCAGGGAGGAGCGCACGCCGGACTGGGCCTGGCCGAGGACATCGCCCTCGCGCCGCTGCTCCAGGTCGATCCGGGACAGTTCGAAGCCGTCGAGGGTGGACGCGACCGCGGAGAGCCGGGCGCGGGCGGGACTGGCCTCATGGGCCTCGGTGACCAGCAGACAGAGTCCGGCGGCCGACCCGCGGCCGACCCGGCCGCGCAGCTGGTGCAGCTGGGAGACGCCGAACCGGTCCGCGTCCATGATCACCATGACGGTGGCGTTGGGGACGTTGACCCCGACCTCGATGACGGTGGTGGCGACGAGGACGTCGGCCTGCCCCGCGGCGAACCGGCGCATCACCTCGTCCTTGTCGTCGGGGTTCATCCTGCCGTGCAGGACCTCGACGCGCAGACCGACCAGAGGGCCCTTGGCGAGTTGTTCGGCGATGTCCAGGACGGCGAGCGGCGGGCGCTTCTCGCCGTCGTCCCCTCCGCCTGGGCCGTTCGCGGCCCCGTCCGGGCCGTCGGCCGCCTTCTTCCGGGGCTTCGCCTTCCCGGCCGGCGCCTCGTCGTCGGCGTCGTCCCCGATGCGGGGGCAGACCACGTACGCCTGGTGGCCGTTCTCCACCTCCTCGCGGACCCGCTCCCAGGCGCGAGTGAGGAAGTGCGGCTTGTCCTTGGCGGGCACGACATGGCTGGCGATCGGCGAACGGCCGGCCGGCAACTGGTCGAGCACGGAGGTCTCCAGGTCGCCGAAGACGGTCATGGCGACCGTACGGGGGATGGGGGTGGCCGTCATGACCAGCAGGTGCGGCGGCTGCTTGCCCTTGGAGCGCAGGGCGTCGCGCTGTTCCACCCCGAAGCGGTGCTGTTCGTCGACGACCACCAGACCCAGGTCGTGGAACTTCACCTTGTCCTCGATCAGGGCATGGGTGCCGATCACGATCCCGGCCTCGCCGGTGACGAGGTCCAGCAGGGCCTGGCGGCGGGCGGCCGCGCCCATGGAACCGGTGAGCAGCACCACCTTCGTGCCCTGCTCGCAGCCGCCCGACGCCCGCCCGTCGCCCGACCGGCGCCCCTCCTGAAGAGGCGCTTCGCGCCATAGTCCCCAGTTCCCGGCCAGTTCCCCCATCATCTCGGTGATGGAGCGGTGGTGCTGCTGGGCGAGCACCTCGGTGGGGGCCAGCATGGCGGCCTGCCCGCCCGCGTCGACGACGCCCAGCATCGCGCGCAGCGCGACCATGGTCTTGCCCGAACCCACCTCTCCCTGGAGCAGCCGGTGCATCGGGTGCTCGGTCGCCAGGTCGTCGAAGATCTCGGCGGATACCTTCCGCTGGCCCTCGGTGAGGGTGAAGGGCAGCTTGGCGTCGAAGGCGTCGAGCAGCCCACCGGACCGGGGCCTGCGGGCCACGGCCGGGAGCTGGGTGTCCGTGTAGCGGCGACGGGCCAGCGCGACCTGGAGGACGAACGCCTCGTCCCACTTCAGGCGGTCCCGGGCGAGGGCGATGTCCGCCTTGGTCTGCGGACGGTGGATCTTCAGCAGCGCCTCCGGGAGCGAGGCGAATCCACGGCCCTCGCGCAGCGCGGGCGGCAGCGGGTCGACGGCCTCCTGGGCGCTGGGCAGCACGGTGTCGACGGCCTTCGCGATCCGCCACGAGTCCAGTTGCTTGCAGGCGGGGTAGATCGGCAGCAGCCGCCCGGCGAAGGCGTCCACCGCCTCCGCGGCCTCGTCGGTGTCCTGGACGTCCAGCAACTGGTACGTGGGATGGGCCAGCTGGAGCTTCCGGTTGAAGACGGACACCTTGCCCGCGAACATGGCCCGCCGCCCCGGCAGCAGCTCCTTGTGCGGCTTGTGGACCCCGTGGCCGAAGAAGACCAGCTGGAGACGGCCGTGCCCGTCGGTGAGGGTCACTTCGAGCCGCTTGCCGCGGCCGTTGTTGAACGTCAGCACGCGGGCGTCGGCGACCTGGGCGACCACCGTCACGTGCTCGTCCAGCGGGAGGTCGGTCAGCGCCGTGAGCCGGCCGCGCTCCTCGTACCGCCGCGGGTAGTGGTGGAGCAGATCACCGACCGTGTGCAGGTCGAGGTGGTCGGCCATCACCTTCGCGGTGGCTCCGCCGAGCAGCTTCCTGAGGGGTTCATCGAACGCAGACACGCGATCCATTGCACACCACACCACTGACAGATGCCGGACGCGCACCACTCGGAACGTCCGATTCCGCTGCTCGGGGCAGTGGCCGTGCCTCCGTCGGCGGCCGGGCGTCCGGGAACACCCCGCCCGTGGTCCGTCGTCCCGTGCACGGACGCTCACCGAGCGGCACCGTCCGGCGGGTCGGCGGTGGGCGGCTACTCCACCCCGATCAGCAACGGGGCGCTCTGCCGGCCGCCCCGGTACACCACCGTGTCGACCGCCAGATGCCCCTCGCGCACGTGTTCCTCCAGCGCGTCGGCCAGGCTGTCCGGGACGTCCTCGCCCAGGACGAGGGTGACCAGTTCGCCGCCCGCCGCCAGCATGCGGTCGAGCACGCCGCGGGCGGTCTCCTGCACGTCCTGGCCGATGACCGCGACGTCGCCGTCGATCAGGCCCAGCACGTCGCCGGTCTGGCAGATGCCCGCCATGGTCCACGACTGCCTTTCGGCGACGGCGAGTTCGGCGTAGCGGGTGGCACCGGCGGCCGCGGTCATGGCCACCACGTCCTCGTCGAAGCTGCGGCCGGGTTCGTGTACGGCGAGGGCGGCGACGCCCTGGACGGCGGCCCGGGTCGGGATCAGGGCGACCCTGACCCCCTCGGCGCGGGCCTGCTCGGCGGCGGCAGCGGCGGTGTGCCGCAACTCGGCGTCGTTGGGCAGCAGGACGACCTCGCGGGCGTGCGCCCGGCGGATCGCGTCGACGATCTCGCCGCTGGCGGGCGGCTCCCCCGGGCGTGCCAGAACCGTCGTCGCCCCGGCCTCCTCGCACAGGCCGCGCAGCCCGTCGCCGGGGACCACCACGACGACGGCACGTTGCACAGGTTCGGCGTGGGGAATCACCCGGTCCGCGCCGAAGTGGGTGATCCGGATGCGGTACGGGCGCCCGGCCTCGACGCCCGCCTCCACCGCCGCGCCCGCGTCGTCGACGTGCACATGGACGTTCCACAGTCCGTCGCCGCCGACCACCACCAGCGAGTCGCCGAGCCCGTCGAGCCGCGCCCGCAGCCGGTCCACGGCGTCGTCGTCCGCCTCAAGCAGGTAGATGACCTCGAATGCCGGTCCGCCCGCCGCGCAGTCCCCCGGCACCGGCGCGACGGGCAGCGGGGCCACCGGCCCGGCTGCGTACGCGGGTTCGGGCGCCCGCCCGGAGACCGCCTCGACGAGTGCCCCGAGCACCGTCACCAGGCCGCGGCCCCCGGCGTCCACGACCCCGGCCCGGCCCAGCACCGCGAGTTGCCCGGGGGTCGCCTCCAGGGCCGCTCGCGCCCCCTCGTACGCTGCCCGAGCCACCGCCGCGGTCCCGGCGGCGCCCGCCGTGCGCGCGGCGGCCTCGGCGGCCCGGTCGGCCACGGTGAGCACGGTGCCCTCGACGGGGTGGGCGACGGCCCGCCGGGCGGCGACGGCGGCGGCGGACAGCGCCTGGCGCAGGTGATGCGCGTCGTGTCCGTCGGCCAGCACCCCGGCCATTCCGCGCAGCAGCTGGGCCAGGATCGTGCCGGAGTTCCCCCGGGCGCCGATCAGTGCCCCGTGCGCCATGGCCCGTACCGCGTCGGCGGTCGCGGGCACGGTCGCACCGGTCTCGTGGGCGTCGAAGACGGCCTCGACGGCCCGGACCGCGGACTCCGCGGTCAGGTAGAGGTTGGTGCCGGTGTCCCCGTCGGCGACCGGGTAGACGTTGATCGCGTCGATCGCCGCGCGCTCCCGGCCCAGCGCCTCCAGGGCCAGCGAGCACCAGGTGCGCACCGCGACGGCGTCCATGTCGTCGGCGGGCTGTGGCACCTGTGGTCCTCCTCGGAATCGGCCGGTGGGGGTCGGCTGCACCGCAGAGTAGTCCCCGCGCGGCGATCCCAGGCCGGGACGGGCGGGACCGGGGCGGCGGAAGCCATGGTAGTTTCGTTCTGCCGAAGCGGTCGTTGTATGCTGCTTCGGTTGCCCGATGCGAATCGGGCCATTCCTCCGGTACCGCCACTTCAGTCACATGATTCCGGCGCGCCGGATTTCACTGTAAGTGCATCTGAAGTCTTTGGAGTGACCCGTGGCTGCCAACTGCGACGTCTGCGGCAAGGGGCCGGGCTTCGGCAACAACATTTCGCACTCGCACCGCCGTACGTCCCGTCGCTGGAACCCCAACATCCAGCGCGTGCGTGCCGTGGTCGGTCGGACGCCGAAGCGGCTCAACGTCTGCACCTCGTGCATCAAGGCCGGCAAGGTCGCGCGCTGACGTCCCCGTCGTAGCGCAGCCTTCCGGTTGCCCGAAAAGCCGGTCCATCTCGGTGGACCGGCTTTTTGTTGTGCGCTCGCGCCACGGCCGGGCGCGGGGCCGTTCACGGCGCGCGGGACCGCTCACGCGCCGCGCGCCCTCCAGCCGTGGTCGACGGGCCCGATCCCGGCGCCCAGCGGGAAGCCCGCCGCGATCGCCCCGGTGACGTAGTCCTTCGCGTTCCGCGCCGCCGTGGGCACGTCGTGTCCCAGGGCCAGCCCGCAGGCGATCGCCGAGGCGAAGGTGCAGCCGGTGCCGTGGGTATGGCGGTTGTCGTGCCTGGGTGCGCGCAGCCAGTGTTCCCGGTCGCCGTCGGTGAGGAGGTCGACGGGGGCGCCCGGCAGATGGCCGCCCTTGATGACGACCCACCGCGGCCCGAAGCCCAGGACCGCGTCGGCGGCCCGCCGCATCCCGGTCTCGTCCGTGACGGTCAGCCCGGTGAGCTGCGCCACCTCGTCCAGGTTCGGGGTGGCGACCGTGGCGACCGGCAGCAGCCGCGTGCGTACGGAGTCGAGCGCTTCGGCGGCCAGCAGCGGATCTCCGTGCTTGGAGACGCCGACCGGGTCGACGACGGCGGGGGCGTCCGTGCCGGCGAGGAGTCCGGCCACCACCTCCACGAGCGCGGCCGACGACAGCATGCCCGTCTTCACCGCCCGCACCCCGATGTCGTCCACCACGGCGCGGTACTGGGCGCGCACCGCCTCGGCCGGCAGTTCCCAGGCGCCCCGCACCCCCAGGGAGTTCTGCGCGGTGACGGCGGTCAGCACGCTCATTCCGTGCACGCCGAACGCCATCATCGTCTTCAGGTCGGCCTGGATGCCCGCGCCGCCGCCGGAGTCGGATCCGGCGACGGTGAGCACGCGGGCGGGTGCGGTGACGGGCTCGGCGGCGGACACGACGGCAGGCGTGGCGGCAGGCATGGGCATGTGCCGAATCTACTGGGCGCTCGTCGCGCCCCTGCCGCGGGGCGATGCCCGACGGCGGGCGGCGCCTTCGGCGCTCCGGATCAACGGGCGTCCTCTATGCCCCCGAAATGGTCCCAGCCGCTCTTGCTGGTCCAGGGCGCCCCGTCGACCGTCACCTGGGGCAGCGCCGAGGAGTTGAGGACCTCCCCGATCACCTTCCAGCGGGCGGGCAGCTTCACGTCCGGCGGAAACGTGGCGACGATCGCGTGGTCCTCTCCCCCGGTCAGCACCCACTGGAGCGGGTCCACGCCGACTGCCTGACCGATGTCGGACATCTGCGTGGGGATGTCGATGAGGCCGGAGCGGATGTCGATCCTGACCCCGCTGGCCTCCGCGATGTGCCCGAGGTCGGCGACCAGTCCGTCGCTCACGTCGGTCATCGCGGTGGCGCCGAGCCCGGCGGCGGCGGGGCCCGCGTGGTACGGCGGTTCGGGGCGCCGGTGGGCCTCGACGAAGGCGCGGGGCGAGCGGAAGCCGCGCGAGAGGACGGCGTAACCGGCGGCGGACCAGCCGAGCCAGCCGGTCACGGCGACGACGTCGCCGGGCCGGGCCCCGGCCCGGGTGACCGGTTCGTGATTGCGCAGATCGCCGAGCGCGGTGATCGAGACGGTGATCATGTCGCCGCGCACCACGTCCCCGCCGACCACGGCCGCTCCGGCGACCTGGCACTCGTCGCGGAGGCCGTCCATCAGCTCCGCGGCCCAGGTGACCGGGAGTTCGGCCGGGACCACCAGGCCGAGCAGCAGCGCCGTAGGCACGGCGCCCATGGCGGCGATGTCGGCGAGGTTCTGCGCGGCGGCCTTGCGGCCGACGTCGTAGGCCGTCGACCAGTCACGGCGGAAGTGCCGTCCCTCCAGCAGGATGTCCGTGCTGGCCACGACCCTGCGGTCGGGAGCGGAGACGACCGCGGCGTCGTCGCCGGGGCCGAGCCGTACCGCCGGAGTGGTGGTGAGCCGGGACGTCAACTCCCTGATGAGCCCGAACTCCCCCAACTCGCCCACGGTTCCCTTCACCGAGTCCCACCTCTCATCTGTCGCGCCGGACGGTCGCCCGGGCCGCCTGGACGGCCCGGGATCCGGTTCGTGGACCGGCCGCCGCCGCAGGGAGCAGTCTGCACCGGTTCCCGTCGGCGCGCGCTACCCCCTCCCGCACCGCCGCGCCAGCGGTCGCGGGCCGTCATTGCTGTCGGTACTGTCAAGGCATACGTCAACTCGAGCCGTGCCCGTGCCACGCTGTGGGCGGCAACCGGCCCCCGGGTCTCCCCGCGGCCCGCGGCGACGCGATACCGTGGCGTCCCTTTCCCCCACATGATCCTCGTGGCCGCCCTGGAGGTTCCGTGGTACAGGCGTACATCCTCATTCAGACCGAGGTGGGCAAGGCGTCGACCGTCGCCGAGACCATCTCCAGTGTTCCGGGAGTGATCCGGGCGGAGGACGTCACCGGCCCCTACGACGTGATCGTGCGCGCGCAGGCCGACACGGTCGACGAACTCGGCCGCATGGTGGTCGCGAAGATCCAGCAGGTGGAAGGCATCACCAGAACCCTGACCTGCCCGGTCGTCCATCTGTAGTCCCCGTCTACGCTGGACCGGTGACATCATCATGCCGCCGGTTCGGCCATCCCGTGCTCCTCGGTCCGTCCGTCGCCGCGCTGCTGCTGGCCGCGGTGGGCTGTTCCTCGGACGCGGCCCCGTCGGTCACGATTCCCACGCCGTCCGCGGAAGCCGCGGCGTACTGCCGCGCGCTGCACGAGGAGCTGCCGGAGACCGTCGCCGGACTCGACCGCGGTGACACCGCGACGAAGTCCGAACTGACCGCCCAGTGGGGGGACGGAGCGATCGTACTGCGCTGCGGCGTCCCCCGGCCCGCGAAGATGGACGACCCCTCGGCCAAGGCCATCGAGGCGAACGGCGTCGACTGGATGCTGGAACAGCCGGACGACGGCGGCCCGCTGTTCACGACCACCTACCGCAAGGCGTACGTCGAGGTGCGGCTCTCCGAGGCGTACGCCCATGACGCGAGCCCGCTGGCCGCGTTCGGCCCGGCCGTGCTGAAGACGGTGCCCGCCGCCCTGTGACCCCGGCGGCGGGGTGTCACGCGCTCCGTGGTGCCGTACAGGGGCGTGCGCGGGTACGTGTGCCGCAGGGCGCGGGCGCCGTCCGTGGAACACACGCCCTGCGGTACGGCGCGCACGCCCCGCGCGGACGGCACACGCACCGCACGTGGACGGCCCCGTCTCAGCGCAGGCCGGTCGGCCGGTTCAGCGCTGCCCCGATCAGCCGGTCCACCAGCTCCGGGTAGCTCACACCGCTCTCCTGCCACATCCGCGGGTACATGGAGATCGGGGTGAAGCCGGGCAGGGTGTTGATCTCGTTGATCACGAAGTCGCCGTCCTCGGTGAGGAAGAAGTCGGCGCGCACCAGGCCCTCGCAGGACACGGCCTCGAACGCCTCGATCGCCAGGCGCTGGACCTCGGCGGTCTGCTCCTCGGTGAGCGGGGCGGGCACGATCCCGGAGGCCGAATCGATGTACTTGGCCTCGAAGTCGTAGAAGTCGTGAGAGGTCACCGGCGGGATCTCGGCGGGCACGCTGGCGCGCGGCCCGTCCTCGAACTCCAGCACCCCGCACTCGATCTCGCGGCCCCGCAGCAGCGACTCGACCAGGAACTTCGGGTCGTGGCGGCGGGCCTCCTCGATCGCCTCGTCGAGCCCGGACAGATCGTCGACCTTGGTGATGCCGAAGGACGAACCGGCCCGGGAGGGCTTCACGAACAGCGGCCAGCCGTGGTCCCCGGCGAAGTCCACGATGCGCTTGCGGACGGCGGACGGGTCCGCGTCCCACTCGCGGGGGCGCACCACGAGGTACGGGCCGACCGGCAGCCCGAACGAGGTGAAGACCCGCTTCATGTACTCCTTGTCCTGACCGACCGCCGAGGCAAGCACCCCCGCGCCGACGTACGGCACACCGGAGAGCTCCAGCAGCCCCTGGAGGGTGCCGTCCTCTCCGTACGGGCCGTGCAGCACGGGGAAGACGACGTCGACCTCGCCCAGCGCCTTGGGCACCGAGCCGGGCTCGCTGTACGTCACTTCACGGCTGCCGGGGTCGACGGAGAGCACCACGCCGCCCTCGGTGGACTCGGCCAGTTCGGCCACGTCCGGCATCCTGCGGTCCGCGATGGCCATGCGTTCGGGTTCGTCGGCGGTGAGCGCCCAGCGGCCGTCGGTCGTGATGCCGATCGGCAGGACGTCGTACTTGGTCCGGTCGATGGCGCTCAGGACGGCGCCGGCCGTGACGACCGAGATGCCGTGTTCGGAGCTGCGGCCGCCGAACACGACGGCCACGCGCGGCTTACGGAGCTGCCGCTCCGGGCTCTGGGTGAGGTTCTCGCTGCTCATATCGCGTTGAGCGTACCTGCTGGTACCACGCGCGTCAGCGCGGCCGGGGCCGTCGGAGCGGTGGCGGCGGACGCCCTTCACCGCCACCGCGCGCCCCGGAACCCGCCGCCCGGCGCGCCCCGCTCCCGGCTGCCCATACCTGCGCGCCGCCCACGCCGTACACGTCGTCGGCGCCTCCCGGCCCACGGCGCCGAGCGGGACCGGCACCGTGCGGGACTCGGGCCGCCCCGGTCTCAGCGCCGCTCGGGCTTCGCGCTGCGCGCCATCAGCTCGCGCAGCGCGACCACCGGCGGCTTGCCCCCGTGGACGATGTCGACGACCGTCTCGGTGATCGGCATGTCGACGTCGTACCTGCGCCCCAGATCCAGCACCGATTCACAGGACTTGACGCCCTCGGCGGTCTGCTTGGTGACCGCGATCGTCTCCTGGAGGGTCATGCCCCGGCCGAGGTTGGTGCCGAAGGTGTGGTTGCGCGAGAGCGGCGAGGAGCAGGTCGCCACCAGGTCGCCGAGGCCCGCGAGCCCGGAGAAGGTGAGCGGGTCGGCCCCCATGGCCAGGCCGAGCCGGGTCGTCTCGGCGAGCCCCCGCGTGATCAGCGAGCCCTTGGCGTTGTCGCCGAGCCCCATGCCGTCCGCGATGCCGACGGCGAGACCGATGACGTTCTTGACCGCGCCGCCGAGTTCGCAGCCGACGACATCGGTGTTGGTGTACGGACGGAAGTAGGAGGTGTGGCAGGCGGCCTGGAGGCGGCAGGCCACGGACTCGTCCCGGCAGGCGACGACCGCCGTGGTCGGACGGCGTTCGGCGACCTCCTTGGCGAGGTTGGGACCGGTGACGACGGCGATGCGCTCGGCGGAGACCTTGGTCACGTCCTCGATCACCTCGCTCATCCGCTTCGCGGTGCCGAGTTCGACGCCCTTCATCAGCGAGACGAGGACGGTGTCGGAACCGAGGTGCGGGGTCCAGTCGGCGAGGTTGGCGCGCAGGGTCTGCGAGGGCACGACGAGCACGGCGAAGTCGGCGCCGTCCAGCGCCTCGACGGCATCCGTGGTGGCCCGGACCGACGCGGGGAGTTCGATCCCTGGCAGGTAGTACGGGTTGGTACGGGTCGTGTTGACTGCCTCGGCGACCTCAGCACGGCGGCCCCAGAGGGTGACCTGGCAGCCGGCGTCGGCGAGCACCATGCCGAAGGCCGTACCCCATGAGCCGGTTCCGAAGACGGCCGCCTTTACGGGGTGCGTCACTTGGGTCCCTTCCCTTCGGCCTTGCGGCGCTGTTCCTCACGGGCCGTGCGGTGGTCGTACGGCTGCGCGGGGGCCTTCTCGCCCCGCACGATCTCCAGCTGCTCGGTCACCGCGGCCATGATGGCCTCGGTGGCCTCGCGCAGGACCTCGGGCGTCGGCTCCTTGTCGTAGAACCGGGTGAGGTCGACGGGCGGCCCGGCCTGCACCCGGAGCGTTTTGCGGGGGAAGAGCCGCAGCTTCTTCTCCTTGGCGTACGGCGGCATCGCCAGATTGGCGCCCCACTGCGCGACCGGGACGACCGGGGCCTTCGTGAGCAACGCCACGCGGGCCGCACCGGTTTTGCCGGCCATCGGCCACATGTCGGGATCCCGGGTGAGGGTGCCCTCCGGGTAGAAGGCGACGCACTCGCCGCGTCCGATGGCGTCGACGGCGGCGCGGAAGGCGTCCAGCGCATTGGTCGTCTCGCGGTACACGGGGATCTGCCCGGTGCCGCGCAGCATCATCCCGACGAAGGGGGTCTTGAAGAGGCCCGCCTTGGCGAGAAGACGCGGCACACGTCCGGTGTTGTACTGGAAATGGGCGTAGGAGAGCGGGTCCAGATACGAATTGTGATTGATCGCGGTGATGAATCCGCCATCGGCCGGAATGTGCTCCATTCCCCGCCAGTCACGCTTGAACAGAACCACCAGCGGCGGTTTCGCGATGACCGCCGCCAGGCGGTACCAGAAGCCGATTCTGTGGCGGGACACTCGGACACCTTCCTGTAAGGACCTGAACTCTGCCTGGCTACTGACGGTCAAGTCTCGCCCCAGGCCCCTGCTCTGTCGAGAACACCGTACGCCCCGCTTTCCGGACCGACTCCTCGGGTTCTCGCGCCGGCAGGCGAGAATAGGCGGCGACGCGCAGCGAGGGGGGAGATCGCCACGAACACCGACCCGGCCGGCCCGACCGGTTCCTGGACCCTGGTGGTCCCGTTGAAGCCCTTGGCCCTGGCCAAGAGCAGACTCACGCCCACGACCGGCGACGCGCTGCGCCCGCGACTGGCCCTCGCGTTCGCCCGGGACACGGTGGCCGCCGCCCTGTCCTGCCCGTCGGTACGGGATGTGGTCGTCGTCACGGACGACCCCGGGGCCGGTGCGGCGCTCGCGGCGCTCGGCGCGGACGTCGTGCCCGACGAACCGGGCCGGGGGCTCAACGCGGCCCTGGCGCACGGTGCGCGGACGGTACGGTCCCGGCGTCCCGTGGCGCCCCTCGCCGCGCTGGGCGCGGACCTCCCCGCGCTCCGTCCCGCCGAATTGTCCCGGGTACTCGAATTCGCCGCAGCATTTCCCCGCACATTTGTCACGGATGCTGCGGGAATCGGAACGACATTCCTTTCTGCCGCACCCGGGGCGGAATTGCGTCCACTTTTCGGCGGCCCCTCCCGGGCCCGGCATCTCGACTCCGGCGCGGTGGAAATCGGCCTGACGGGCATCGATTCGGTACGCCAGGACGTGGACACCGGCGAGGATCTGCGCGCGGCCCTCGGCCTGGGCGTCGGCCCGCACACGACGGGATTCCGGGCCACCGGCGCCGCACCGGCGGACCGATAGGCTGCCGTCCATGCAGGCGACCGCGTACACGTACGACCCCGAGACCCGCACCGGCAGTGTGCTCCTCGACGACGGCACTCCGGTGGATTTCGGCTCCCAGGCCTTCGACGCGGGCGGTCTGCGGCTGCTGCGCCCCGGGCAGCGGGTGCGGATCGAGGGCACCGGCGAGGGCGCGGAGCTGCGGATCACACTGGTGACCCTGCAGACGTTCTGAACGGCCGCCGCCCCTCCGCGGCACACCGCGGACTCCATGACGGGCCGCGGGCTCCCCGGGGACCGCGAACCCCGTGACAGCCGCGGGCCGGGCTCCCCCGAAAGGAACCCGGCCCGGCGCGTACGAGCGGCCTGCGCTGCTCGGCCTCACTTCTTCCGAGCGGTGGCCTTCTTCGCCGTGGTCTTCCGCGCGGTGGTCTTCTTCGCGGGCGCCTTCTTCGCCACGGCCTTCTTGGCCGGTGCGGTCTTCTTGGCCGCCGCCGTCTTCTTCGCCGCGGCCGCCGTGGTCTTCTTCGCCGCCGTCGTCGTCTTCTTGGCCGCGGTGGTCTTCTTCGCGGCGGCCTTCTTGGCGGCGGCGGTCTTCTTGGCCACTGCCTTCTTCGCCACAGCCTTCTTCGCCACGGCCTTCTTGGCCGCGGCCTTGGCAGTCGTACGGGCGGAAACACCGCCCGTGAGGCTGCCCTTGGGCGCCTTCTTCACGGCCACGTCATGCTTGGGAAGCTTCTTCGAGCCGCTCACCAGGTCCTTGAAACCCTGGCCCGCGCGGAAGCGCGGCACCGAGGTCTTCTTGACCCGCACCCGCTCGCCCGTCTGCGGGTTGCGGGCGTAACGGGCCGGGCGGTCGACCTTCTCGAACGAGCCGAAGCCGGTGACCGAGACCCGGTCCCCCGCGACGACCGCACGGACGATCGCGTCGAGCACCGCGTCGACGGCGTCCGCGGCCTGCTGACGGCCGCCGAGCTTGTCGGCAATCGCTTCTACGAGCTGCGCCTTGTTCACGTCTTCCCCTTCGGAGACATTGCCAGAACGAAAGTGTTCAAGCGTTTTCGCACGTTAGGCAGATATATACCGCAAATCAAACACGAAACGGGCTAATCACCCTAGTGCCGCAACGAAGTCGACCGCTGCATCGTTCCGCAGAGTCACTCACCTTCGGGGAGTCGGCCCTCGTCGAGGTCCTTCATCAACCGGTCCAGACGCCTTGCCGCATCCGGGAGATCGTGCTTAGCCGCGGCCGTGATGACCAACAGCTTCCGGGACAGCGCCATCCGTACGCCCTCCGGGACTTGCAGTGCGCGCACTCTTGTGTGCGCTTCCTTCAAACGGTCGGCGACTTGGCCGTAAAGCTCGAGTTGGCTGTCGCGTTCCATGCACCGATTGTGCCATCTGAGGCGAGTTGTCGCCCGATGGGGTCTCAACAAGCGACTGCGCCCCCTGCCGGGAGGCAGAGGGCGCAGTCATGGAAACGTCCTGCTCAGACCTTGAGCGTACGTGGTTTGAAGGCCGGCCTGGCCGCCTCGTACGCCGCGATGTCCGCTTCGTTCTGAAGGGTGAGGCTGATGTCGTCCAGCCCGTTCAGCAGACGCCAGCGGGCGTTCTCGTCGAGTTCGAAGTCCGCCGTGATGCCCTCGGCGCGGACCTGCCGGGCCTCCAGGTCGACGGTGATCGCGGCCGTCGGGTCGGCCTCGGTCAGCGCCCAGATCCGGTCGACGGTGCCCTGGTCGAGCACGACGGTCAGCAGGCCGTTCTTCAGCGAGTTGCCGCGGAAGATGTCGGCGAACCTGGAGGAGATGACGGCCTTGAAACCGTAGTTCTGCAGCGCCCACACGGCGTGTTCGCGGGACGAACCGGTGCCGAAGTCGGGACCGGCCACCAGGACCGTCGCGCCGTCGCGCTCCGGGCGGTTGAGGACGAAATCGGCGTCCTTGCGCCATGCCTCGAAGAGCCCGTCCTCGAAGCCGTCGCGGGTGACCTTCTTCAGCCAGTGGGCGGGGATGATCTGGTCGGTGTCGACGTTGCTGCGGCGCAGCGGGACGGCCCGGCCGGTGTGCGTGGTGAAGGCTTCCATGTTTCTCAGACTCCAGCGGGCGTACGGACGTCGGCGTCGGACAGGTCGGCGGGCGAGGCCAGGTGACCCAGCACGGCGGTGGCGGCGGCGACCTGCGGGGAGACCAGGTGCGTACGGCCGCCCTTGCCCTGCCGGCCCTCGAAGTTGCGGTTCGAGGTGGAGGCGGAGCGCTCGCCGGGGGCCAGCTGGTCGGGGTTCATGCCGAGACACATCGAGCAGCCGGCGTGCCGCCACTCGGCGCCCGCGGCGGTGAAGACCTTGTCCAGGCCCTCCTCGACGGCCTGGAGGGCGACGCGTACGGAGCCCGGGACGACCAGCATCCGTACGCCGTCGGCGACTTTGCGGCCACCCAGGACGGCGGCCGCGCCCCGCAGGTCCTCGATCCGGCCGTTGGTGCAGGAACCGACGAAGACGGTGTCCACGTCGATGTCGCGCAGCGGCTGCCCGGCGGTCAACCCCATGTATTCCAGGGCCTTTTCGGCGGCGAGCCGCTCCGATGCGTCCTCGTACGAAGCCGGGTCGGGGACGCTGGCCGACAGGGGCGCGCCCTGGCCGGGGTTGGTGCCCCAGGTGACGAACGGCGCCAGTTCGGCGGCCTCGATGACAACCTCGGCGTCGAAGACCGCGTCGTCGTCGGTGCGCAGCGTCTTCCAGTACGCGACGGCGGCGTCCCAGTCCTCGCCCTGCGGGGCGTGGTCGCGGCCCTTCAGATAGGCGAAGGTGGTCTCGTCCGGGGCGATCATTCCGGCGCGGGCCCCGGCCTCGATCGACATGTTGCAGACGGTCATCCGGGCCTCCATCGAGAGCTTCTCGATGGCGGAGCCGCGGTACTCGATGATGTAGCCCTGGCCGCCACCGGTGCCGATCCGGGCGATGATCGCGAGGATCAGGTCCTTGGCGGTGACGCCCTCGGGCAGTTCGCCGTCGACGGTGATCGCCATGGTCTTCGGGCGGGCCATCGGCAGCGTCTGGGTGGCCAGGACGTGCTCGACCTGGCTGGTGCCGATGCCGAACGCCAGCGCGCCGAAAGCGCCGTGCGTGGAGGTGTGGGAGTCGCCGCACACGACCGTCGTGCCGGGCTGGGTCAGGCCCAGCTGGGGGCCGACCACGTGCACGACGCCCTGCTCGACGTCGCCCAGCGGGTGCAGCCGCACCCCGAACTCCGCGCAGTTCTTGCGCAGGGTCTCCAGCTGGGCACGGGAGACCGGGTCGGCGATCGGCTTGTCGATGTCGAGGGTCGGAGTGTTGTGATCCTCGGTGGCGATGGTGAGGTCGAGACGCCGCACCCGGCGGCCGGCCTGGCGGAGGCCGTCGAACGCCTGAGGGCTGGTGACCTCGTGCAGCAGGTGCAGATCGATGAAGAGGAGGTCGGGCTCGCCCTCGGCGCGCCGGACGACGTGGTCGTCCCAGACCTTCTCCGCGAGTGTCCTACCCATCGCTTTCCCTCCGGCCGGCGTCTTCGCCGGCCCAACTAGAGATGTGGTGCGCCACCGTCCGGACCCCCGAGCGGGGCGGTGGCCGCGGGCCGTTGTGCGGCCGCCCTTCCAGGTTGGCAACTTCCGCCGAAAATTGAACTTGCGTTTCACAGAGTGAGACGGGAGTATCGTCGTATGGACAACTCTAGCGGCGTCGGCGTTCTCGACAAGGCGGCTCTGGTCCTGAGCGCCCTGGAGTCCGGCCCGGCCACCCTCGCCGGGCTGGTCGCGGCGACCGGGCTCGCACGACCCACGGCCCATCGACTCGCCGTGGCACTGGAACACCACCGTCTGGTGGCGAGGGACATGCAGGGCCGTTTCATCCTCGGCCCCCGGCTGGCGGAGCTGGCCGCGGCGGCGGGCGAGGACCGCCTGCTGGCGACGGCCGGGCCGGTGCTCACGCATCTGCGTGACATCACGGGCGAGAGCGCGCAGCTCTACCGGCGCCAGGGCGACATGCGGATCTGCGTGGCGGCGGCGGAGCGGCTGTCCGGTCTGCGGGACACCGTGCCGGTCGGCTCCACGCTCACCATGAAGGCCGGCTCGTCGGCCCAGATCCTGCTGGCCTGGGAGGAGCCGGAGCGCCTGCACCGCGGCCTCCAGGGGGCCCGCTTCACGGCGACGGCGCTCTCGGGCGTGCGGCGCAGGGGCTGGGCCCAGTCGATCGGTGAGCGCGAGCCGGGCGTGGCCTCGGTCTCGGCGCCGGTGCGCGGCCCCTCCAACCGCGTGGTCGCCGCCGTCTCGGTCTCCGGACCCATTGAGCGGCTGACCCGCCACCCGGGCCGGATGCACGCCCAGGCGGTCATCGACTCGGCGGCGCGACTCAGCGAGGCCCTGCGCCGGAACGGCTGACGGCGACCGCGACCCCCTCCCCCGCACATTCCGTCGCGCACGCGTCCCCGTACGACGCGTGACCTTCTCCCCCGGCCGCCCCAGCGTCGTGGCGGCCCCCTTCCAAATCCTCGCCGATGCCAAGTCCCCGTGCGGGCCACGGATATGACGGCGCGACACACCGCACCAGGAACACGCTGAGCCGCAACCAGCACGAGTCCCCAACTCGCCCCGCCCATACGCAAAAGGGCCCCTCACCGAAGTGAAGGACCCTTGTCCGTCCTGCTGTTGTACCCCCGACCGGATTCGAACCGGCGCTACTGCCGTGAGAGGGCAGCGTGCTAGGCCGCTACACAACGGGGGCTTGCTTCTTGCGTTTGCATTTCTGCGCTGGGCTACCAGGACTCGAACCTAGAATGACGGTACCAGAAACCGTAGTGTTGCCAATTACACCATAGCCCACAGTGATACAAGTACCCCCGACCGGATTCGAACCGGCGCTACTGCCGTGAGAGGGCAGCGTGCTAGGCCGCTACACAACGGGGGCCCTAGCGATCCTGCATCGAGTTCGACGGGAGCTACCCTGACGATCTCGCGGGAAGGATCTGTACCCCCGACCGGATTCGAACCGGCGCTACTGCCGTGAGAGGGCAGCGTGCTAGGCCGCTACACAACGGGGGCTTGTTTCCTGCGTTTGCATTTCTGCGCTGGGCTACCAGGACTCGAACCTAGAATGACGGTACCAGAAACCGTAGTGTTGCCAATTACACCATAGCCCACTGGAACGCAACCCCTTGCAGGGCCTTTGTTCCGGCTGCGCTTCCCGTTCGGATCTTTCGTCCCGCTCGGGCGGCGCAGGAAGAACATTACCCGAAGGTGTCCGGCGCTCCAAAACGGGTATCGCCCGCCAGCAGCCCGGGCAGCTGATCGAGCCCGCTGATACGGACGAGTTCGGGCCGTCCGCCGCGTCCGTCCCGGTCCAGCCAGATCCCCATGAGCCCCGCGGCGGCCGCGCCGCGGGCGTCGATGTCCGGCTCGTCCCCGATATACGCGACCTCCCCCGGCTCCAGCGCGAGCGCGTCGCATGCGGCGTGGAAGGCGCCGGGCTCGGGTTTGGAGATGCCCAACTCCACGGCGCACACCACGGCCTCGAACCGGTCCCGCACGCCGAGCGCGCGCAGCTTCCGGTCCTGGTTGTGGATGCTGGAGTTCGACAGCACCGCGTGCCGGAACCGGCCGGCCAGCCGGTCCAGGACGGGCAGGACGTCCGGGAAGAGCGACCAGGCGGCCTCGTAGTGGGTCGCGTGCCGAGCGAACCAGTCGTCGGCCTCGGCGTCGTCCAGCGACCGCGAGAGGAATTCCCGGACCCGGTCCCTGCGCTGCCCCGGGAAGTCCGTCTCCCCGGCCGCGAACCGCGCCCAGTGCGCATCGGCGAGCGCCCGCCACGCGCCGAGGGCCTGCTCGACGGAGCGGTATCCGTCGGGCAGGCCCTCCTGTTCGAGGTGCGTGCGCATGCCGGCACGGTCGGCGCCGCTGTAGTCGAAGATCGTGTCGTCGATGTCCCAGAGCACGGCTCGGATGACCATGCCACCGAACTTAACCCGGGCGGGGCCCCGCCGTCCCGGACTTCCCGATGCCGGGGGCCTGTCGGTACGGGACACGCGGACGGCCGTGCGCCGCGGCCCGCGTCCTTCCGTTCCCCGGTCGGCCGCCGGGACGCCGCCGCGTGACGAGCCCTCACCGCGCCCGGAGAGGGGGCCGGGCACCAGCCCCGGTCGGACGTCCACGAGGCGCCTCCGACGCGGCGTTCCCGGGCCCCGGCCGACCGGCAGGATCCCGGCGGTGCCTCACGGCCGGGAAACGCCTGGGGGCGGCGCCCGGAGATGATCCGGGTGCCGCCCCCTGCGGGCGTACGCCGGGGCCTACGCGGACAGCTTCGCCAGGGCGGCGTCGATGCGGGCGATGGTCTTCTCGCGGCCCAGGATCTCCAGGGACTCGAAGAGCGGCAGGCCGATCGTGCGGCCGGTGACCGCGACACGGACCGGGGCCTGGGCCTTGCCGAGCTTCAGGCCGTGCTCCTCACCGGCGGTGAGGATCGCGTTCTTCAGCGCGTCCGCGTTCCACTCGGCGTCGATCAGGTTGGCGCGGGCCGTGACGAGCAGGGCGTCGGAGCCCTCCTTCATCGCCTTGTTCCAGGACGCCTCGTCCTCCACCGGTGCGTCCAGGAAGAGGAAGTCGACGTTGGCCGTGATGTCGGAGAGGACCGTGACACGGGTCTGTGCGTGCGGGGCGATCGCGGCGAACCGATCCGCGTCGAAGGACTCCGGGGCCCAGGGGGCGAACGGGGCCTTCAGCCAGGGGCCGCACGCCTCGGTGAACGCCTTCACGTCCATCCTGCGGATGTGCTCGGCGTTGATGTGCTCGCACTTCTTCAGGTCGAAGCGCGCCGGGTTGGCGTTGACGTCCTTGATGTCGAACGCGGCCACCATCTCCTCGACGGAGAAGATGTCGCGGTCCTCGGAGATCGACCAGCCGAGCAGGGAGAGGTAGTTGAGCAGTCCCTCCGGCACGAAGCCGCGCTCGCGGTAGAGGTTGAGGGACGCCTGCGGGTCGCGCTTGGAGAGCTTCTTGTTGCCCTCGCCCATGACGTACGGGAGGTGACCGAAGGCGGGGATGTCCTTGGCGATGCCCAGCTCGATGAGCGCCTTGTAGAGGGCGATCTGGCGCGGGGTGGAGGAGAGCAGGTCCTCGCCGCGCAGGACGTGGGTGATCTCCATCAGGGCGTCGTCGACCGGGTTGACCAGCGTGTAGAGCGGGGCGCCGTTGGCGCGGACGATGCCGTAGTCCGGCACGTTGTCCGGCTGGAAGGTCAGCTCGCCTCGGACGAGGTCGGTGAAGGTGAGCGCCTCGTCGGGCATCCGGAAACGGACGATGGAGGTGCGGCCCTCGTTCTCGTACGTGGCGATCTGCTCGGCCGTGAGCTCGCGGCAGTGACCGTCGTAGCCGGACGGCTTGCCGGCGGCGCGGGCGGCGTCGCGGCGGGCGTCGAGTTCCTCGGTGGTGCAGTAGCAGTGGTACGCGTAGCCGCCCGCGAGGAGCTTCTCGGCGACGTCCTTGTAGAGGTCCATGCGCTGCGACTGGCGGTACGGGGCGTGCGGACCGCCCACCTCGGGGCCCTCGTCCCAGTCGAAGCCGAGCCAGCGCATCGAGTCCAGGAGCTGGTCGTAGGACTCCTCGGAGTCGCGGGCGGCGTCGGTGTCCTCGATACGGAAGACGAGGGTGCCGCCGTGGTGCCGGGCGAAGGCCCAGTTGAACAGTGCGGTGCGGACCAGGCCCACGTGGGGGTTGCCGGTCGGGGAGGGACAGAAACGTACGCGTACAGGTGCGTTAGCCACGCTTGATCACCTTGTTGGTGAGAGTGCCGATGCCTTCGATGGTGACGGCGACCTCGTCGCCGACATGGAGGGGGCCGACCCCCGCGGGGGTGCCGGTGAGGATCACGTCGCCGGGAAGCAGCGTCATCGCTTCCGTGATGTGGACGACCAGGTCCTCGATCGAGCGGATCATGTCGCTCGTCCGGCCGAGTTGTCGTTGCTCGCCGTTGACCGTGGCCTGGATGGTCAGATCGCGGGGGTCGAGGTCGGTCTCCACCCAGGGGCCGAGGGGGCAGGAGGTGTCGAAGCCCTTGGCCCGGGCCCACTGCTTCTCGCGCTTCTGGGCGTCGCGGGCGGTGACGTCGTTGGCGCAGGTGTAGCCGAAGACGACGTCCTTCACGCGCTCGCGCGGCACTTCGCGGCACATGCGGCCGATGACCACGGCCAGTTCGGCCTCGTGGTGGAGCTCGTTCGAGAAGGAGGGGTACTCGATGGCGTCGCCGGAGCCGATCACCGAGGTGGTGGGCTTGAAGAAGGCGACGGGGACGTCCGGCACCTCGTTGCCGAGCTCCTTGGCGTGCTCCGCGTAGTTGCGGCCGATGGCCACGACCTTGTTGGGGAGCACCGGCGGGAGGAGGCGGACCTTGCTCAACGGGACCTTGGTGCCGGAGAGCTCGAACTCGGCGTACGGGATGCCCTTGATGATGTCGAGGACGAGCCCGTCGGGACCCTCGCCCTCGACGGCGCCGAAGGCGACATTGCCGTCGATGGAGAACCTGGCGATGCGCACGGGATGCTGTCGCCCCTCACTTGCTGGCTGACTGAAGACTGACACTCCAGGCTAACGCCTCAGCCTGCGGGATCCGCCCGGAAGGAACGCCGTCCGGCACGGGGTCGCGAGGCGGCGCGCCGGGCCGTGAGGGGCGGCCGTGCGTACTACTCGGCGACCACGGCCGGGGCCGGGGCCTCCATCAGGATGGTGCGGCGGGGGTTGGCCGTCTGGGAGGGCAGCTCGACGGAGTGCTCCGGGCGTTCCGGCGTCGGCAGTTCGGCGGCGTCCTCGAGGTGCGCCAGCGTGGTGCGGCGGGGGTTGGCGATGTTGCGGAGCGTCTTCGTCGTCTTCATCTGTCGCTGGGACCCTGTCGGTACGGGCGCCGCCCGGAGGGGCGCCGGTTGTCGGATGTGCCATCCCTGTAAAACGCAAGGCTAAACATCGAATTCCCTTGGAAAGCCCGGATGAGACGGCGATCATCATGTGAGTTTGCTCACCATTCCAGGGATAAATGCCCCAATTCAGGCATGCGATGACCTGCGACAAAACAGACATTCATTAACTGAATCAGCCATTCCGCTCCTGATCATGTCGACTGGGACACCCCGCACCGCCCGCCCATTGATGATCAATATTCCGTTTTGTCCATGATCACCGTCCACCACTGGTTACCCCTCCATCACAACGGGTCACCCGCATCCCGCCCTGGCACGGGGCCCTTGTTGGAGATCCGGCACTGTGCTGGAATTCCACGCACCGCCGCGGGTTTTCAGGCCGGCGCGCAGGGGCGCAAGCAGCGCCGAGTGGCGGCGGAAAGGGGGAAGAGCGCCGGTCACTCACGACCGACAGGGGCGGAAACCTCGCCCCGTGACGCCGACACCGTCCCACCCGCCTCGCGCGGAGGGGGCGCCTGGTCCAGAGGTTGCGACGCTAGTGCAGGGACGTTTCAAGAGGGATGGCACCGGGTCACCCCAGGCCCGTCAGGGCCGGGGGGAAGCCGCGGCGGAGCCGGAGCCGCACGGCGGGACCGACCGCGGCTCCTCGCCCCAGCACGCCCAGGGCCCCGGACCCGCCAGATCCGGCGACGGGGACGACCGCCGTCCCGGCAGCGCGCCGGACGCCGCCGGCGGCGAGCCGGACGCGTCGTCCAAGTCCCGCGAGCCCTCCGGCGCGGGTTCGCGCATGGCCCTTCGCAACTGGCGCATCAGCACGCGCCTGGTCTCGCTGCTCGCGCTGCCCGTGGTCGCGGCGACCACACTCGGCGGTCTGCGGATCCATGAGTCCATGAACGACATGCAGCAGCTGGACCACATGCAGCTGCTCACCAAGCTGACCATGCAGGCGACCTCGCTCGCCCAGGCGCTCCAGGCGGAGCGCGACAGCTCGGCCGGTCCGCTGTCCCACGGCGGGACCACCAGCAACTACAAGGTCAGCGTTCCTCGCGAGAAGACCGACAAGGCGCAGGCCGCCTTCCTCGACGCGACGACCTCCATCGGCGACCCCTCCGGTGACGAGGCCCTCGAGGGCATCTACTCCAGCGTCAACCAGATCGCCACCCAGCTGGGCGACATCCGCGAGATCCGCAAGACGGCGTACGCCAAGGGCACGCCGAGCCTCCAGACCGTCGACCGGTACAGCCAGCTGATCACCTCGCTGCTGAGCCTCTCGCAGGACATGGCCCAGGCCACCAGCAACTCGGAGATGATCAAGCGGACCCGGGCGCTGGCGGCCTTCTCCTCCGCCAAGGAGTACGCCTCGATCCAGCGGGCGATCATCGCCGCGGCCCTGCCCGTCGGGGACAAGAAACCGCATCTCGACAAGAACGACCAGCAGTTCGGCAAAGCGGCGCTGGACAAGGAGGGCGCGGCCATGCGTTCCTTCGCGGCGGTCTACTCGGCCACCGGCAACAACGCCGCCGACCTGACCTCCACGCTGACCAACGGCAATCCGGAGATCAAGGCCGCCGAGACCTACGCGAAGAAGGTGCTGACAAGCCCCACGGGCCTGAGCGGCACGGCGCGCCGTTCCTACATGGACTGGTACGACCAGAGCTCCACCAAGATCAATGCCATGACGACCATCGAGGCCACCCTCCTCGGTGACATGGAGAGCAAGGCCCGCGAACTGCGCGACGAGTCGAAGCGCCAGGCGATCATCAGCGGTGCGCTCATCCTGCTGGTGCTCGGCGTCTCGCTGGTCGGCGCCTTCGTCGTCGCCCGGTCGATGATCCGTTCGCTGCGACGGCTCCAGGACACCGCTACGCGTGTCGCACAGGACCGGCTGCCCGAGATCGTCAAGCAGCTGTCCGAGGCCGACCCGCAGGACGTCGACACCTCGGTCGAGTCCGTCGGTGTGCACTCCCGGGACGAGATCGGCCAGGTGGCCGCGGCCTTCGACGACGTGCACCGCGAGGCGGTCCGGCTCGCCGCCGAGCAGGCGCTCCTGCGAGGCAACGTCAACGCGATGTTCACCAACCTCTCGCGCCGCAGCCAGGGCCTCATCCAGCGTCAGCTCTCGCTCATCTCCGAGCTGGAGTCGCGCGAGGCCGACCCGGATCAGCTGTCCTCGCTCTTCAAGCTCGACCACCTCGCGACCCGCATGCGCCGCAACGGCGAGAACCTCCTCGTCCTCGCGGGCGAGGAGCCGGGCCGCCGGTGGACGCGGCCCGTCCCGCTGGTCGACGTGCTCCGCGCCGCCGCCTCCGAGGTGGAGCAGTACGAGCGCATCGAACTGGCCGCGGTGCCCGCCACCGAGGTCGCGGGCCGGGTCGTCAACGACCTCGTGCACCTGCTCGCCGAGCTGCTGGAGAACGCGACGTCGTTCTCCTCCCCGCAGACGAAGGTCCGGGTCACCGGTCACGCGCTGCCCGACGGCCGGGTGCTGGTCGAGATCCACGACACCGGCATCGGTCTCTCCCCCGAGGACCTGGCCGCGATCAACGAGCGGCTGGCCTCGCCGCCCACCGTGGACGTCTCCGTCTCCCGCCGCATGGGTCTGTTCGTGGTCGGCCGCCTGTCGCTGCGCCACGGCATCCGGATCCAGCTGCGGCCCTCCGACTCCGGTGGTACGACCGCGCTGGTCATGCTGCCCGTCGAGGTGGCGCACGGCGGCAACCGCCCGGCCCCCGGTCAGGGACCCGGGCAGCAGCCCGCCGGGGCCCCCGGCGGGGCCCTGGGCGCGGGCGGCGGCCCCGGCGCGGCGGGCGGCCCCGGTGGCGCTCCCGCGGTCCCGGGAGGCCAGAACGGTCCGCGCGGCCAGGTCGGCGCGGGCCCCGGTCCGCGTGCGGCGCTGCCCACGCGGGACGGCGGTGCCCGCCGTTCGCCGGACGAGAAGGGCAGGCAGAACGCCGGATTCCCGTCCGACGGCGGTCCCCAGGACGTCCCGCGCCCGGCGCCGCGTCAGGGCGGCGGCCTCGCCGGTGCCTTCGGCAACGCCGCCCGGCTCGGCGCCCGCGGCCAGGGCGGCAACACCGGACATCCGGGGCCGAACGGGCCCGGCCTGTTCGACGAGAACCGCGGCAGGGGCCACCAGGACGCGCGTGGCCCGCAGGGCCGGCCGGACCTGGCCGCGTGGCAGGCTCCGCAGGCCCCGCAGCCTCAGCAGGCCCCGCAGGACCCGTTCGGCCACCCCGGCGCTCCGGCGGACTCCGGTCGTCAGCTGCCCCCGGTCGGCGGCCCGCGTGCCGAGCTGCCCGGCGGCACTCCCCTGCCGCAGCGCCCGCAGCAGGCCGGGTGGGGCACCGGGGACCCGGCGCAGCCGGACGCCCCGCGCGGCCACGAGGAGCCCGAGACCACCGGCCGGTTCCAGCTGCCGGGGAACCCGCAGCTCGCGCCGCGGCCCTCGCTGGACGACGACCGGCAGGGCCCCGGCTCCACCGCCGAGTTCGCGCGCCCCGACTTCTCGGCCCCCGCCCCGCAGGGCCAGGGTCCGCAGGGCCGGTCGCCGCTGGACGGGCCGTCCCAGGACCCGGCGGGCACCGGCCAGTTCGCCCGCCCCGACTTCGGACAGCAGCAGGACCCCGCGGGCACCGGTCAGTTCGCCCGTCCGGACTTCGGACAGCAGCAGGACCCGGCGAGCACCGCGCAGTTCGCCCGCCCCGACTTCGGGCAGCAGGCGCCCGCGCCCGTGCGGGACCAGGGTCTGTCGGCGCCGCGTCAGCGGAGCCGGGAAGACGAGGACTTCGGCGCCCCGCGTCCGCCCGCCGCGCCCACCACCGCCGGTGACGGGCAGTACCGTCCGGTCCCGCCGTCGCAGGCGCAGCCCGAGTCGCTGCCGACTGCGGCCGGTCCGGGCGACGGCCGTACGCCGCTGTACGACACCCTGGAGACGAACTGGTTCCACGGCCCGCAGCAGGGCGGCCAGCAGCCGCCCGCCGGGCCGCAGGGTCCGGCTTCCCCTGGGCACGCGGAGCAGGAGGATCCCCCGGCTCCCGCCGCGCCGCACCTCACGGGAAGCGACTCCGGTTCCCCCGCAAGCTCCTGGCGCCCCTCGCCGAACGACGAACTCGTACGGCAGGCGGAGCGGGCCAAGAATCCCGCGGCAGGCGGAGTCACCACGTCCGGACTGCCTCGCCGGGTCCCTCGCGCCAACCTGGTGCCGGGCACCGCCCAGCAGCAGAACCACCAGTCGGGTCCGCAGGTGTCGCGTGCGCCCGACGACGTGCGCGGGCGGTTGACCAATCTCCGCCGGGGCATCCAGCAGGGTCGGCAGGCCAACAACCAGTCGACCGGCAGTTTTCCACTCGGCCCCACTCACCAGCAGGAGCGTTAGTTGAGCCCGATGAGTCAGGCCGCGCAGAATCTGAACTGGTTGATCACCAACTTCGTGGACAACACCCCCGGGGTGTCGCACACGGTGGTGGTCTCCGCCGACGGACTCCTGCTGGCCATGTCCGAAGGTTTCCCCCGTGACCGTGCCGATCAGCTCGCGGCCGTCGCCTCCGGTCTGACCTCGCTGACCGCGGGTGCCTCCCGGATCTTCGAGGGCGGCGCCGTCAGCCAGACCGTGGTGGAGATGGAACGGGGCTTCCTGTTCCTGATGTCCATCTCCGACGGATCCTCGCTGGCCGTGCTCGCGCACCCGGAAGCCGACATCGGTCTGGTCGGCTACGAGATGGCCCTCCTGGTCGACCGCGCCGGCACCGTCCTCACCCCGGACCTCCGAGCCGAACTCCAAGGCAGCCTGCTCCAATAGGCGGCCGCGAACCGACCATCAGGAAACGCCCTCAGACCGTCGCCCGTCCGGCCGCCTAGAGCCCCCACCGGCCTTTCAGACGGCAAGCCGACACTCTGCTGTCACGCCCGGAGGATTCATGACCCCGCCACCCGCCTCATCCGAACCGTACGGCGCACTGCACCACGCGTCGTACGACGGAGAAGGCGACCAGCCGCTGGTCCGCCCGTATGCCATGACCGGTGGCCGGACCCGGCCCCGCTACCAGCTCGCCATAGAGGCGCTGGTCTCCACCACGGCCGACCCCGCGCACATGGCGACGCTGCTCCCCGAGCACCAGCGGATCTGCCACCTGTGCCGCGAGGTCAAGTCGGTGGCCGAGGTCTCGGCCCTGCTGTCGATGCCGCTCGGCGTGGCCCGGATCCTCGTCGCGGACCTGGCGGAAGCCGGCATGGTGGCCATCCACCAGCCGGGCAACGGAGAGGCCGGCGGCGCGCCGGATGTGACACTGCTCGAAAGGGTGCTCAGTGGACTTCGCAAGCTCTAGCGGCGGAGCAGCCCGGGCCACCACCTCGGCGAAGATCGTGGTGGCAGGGGGCTTCGGCGTGGGTAAGACCACGTTCGTCGGTGCCGTCTCGGAGATCAACCCGCTGCGCACCGAAGCCGTGATGACCTCGGCGTCCGCGGGCATCGACGACCTGACGCACACGGGCGGCAAGACGACGACGACCGTCGCGATGGACTTCGGCCGGATCACGCTGGACCAGGACCTGATCCTGTACCTCTTCGGTACGCCCGGACAGGACCGCTTCTGGTTCATGTGGGACGACCTCGTCCGCGGCGCCATCGGCGCCGTCGTCCTCGTCGACACCCGCCGCCTCGCCGACTGCTTCCCCGCCGTCGACTACTTCGAGAACAGCGGCCTCCCGTTCGTCATCGCCCTCAACGGCTTCGACGGACACCAGCCCTACACCCCCGACGAGGTCCGCGAAGCACTCCAGATCGGACCCGACACCCCGATCATCACGACGGACGCCCGGCACCGCGCCGACGCCAAGAGCGGACTGATCACCCTCGTCGAGCACGCGCTGATGGCACGCCTCAAGTAGGTGCAAGTCGGTAGAGCGGTACGGTAGTTGCAAGTGCGACCCGCGCGGGGGGCGGGACTGTGTCCTTAGACACGATCCGCCCCCGCCTTCATAACGTTTCGACAGAGAATTGCCGCGTATTCAGCACCCGATGCGGTCAATCGGTGCCGCTGCGCTCACATGAGCCTCGCCTTTTGGCGGGGCTCGCTCTTTATGCCCGTTTTATCCGAGGCTTGGACCACTCGGAATGGCTGATTCCGAGTGTTTGGAACGCGACCGCTCCCCGTGCTGGAATTCGACGAACTTCTGAGTAGTACGGCCCTGAACGAAATACGGCACACCGTAGTGCCGACGCCGAGAGGTTGTTGTTCGAGTGAGGCGAAGCAAGGATGGCTCCGCGGCGCAGCCTGAGCGGGGCAATTTCACCCCGCCGTCGCGTGCCGCGGCATCGCCCGCCGACGCGTCCGCACACACGGGGTCGGGCGGCAGCACCAGTCGGCTGGCCCCGCGCAACTGGCGGGTGCCCACCCGACTGAACGCCATCCTCCTCATCCCGGTGCTGGTCGGCCTGGTCATGGGCGGCTTCCAGGTGAAGGGCTCGGTCGACACCTGGCGCGAGGCCCAGGACGCCGAGAAGACCGCGCTGATCGTCCGCGCTGCCTCCGAGTACGGCCAGGCCCTCCTCGACGAACGCGACCTCACGGCGCGCCCCCTCCTGTCGAACGAGCGCGACGACGCCACGATCGACCGGGTCCGGGCCACCACCGACGCTGCCGCGGCCAAGTTCGACGAGGCCGTGAAGGGCATGCCCGCGAAGCGCGGCCTGGAACGGCGCCTGCAGCTGTTCCGGCTGGAGGAGCCCAAGCTCCCCGAGCTGCGCAAGTCCGCCTACGCCGAGGGCATGGACCCGGTGAGGACGGAAGAGGGCTACGTCCAGGTGCAGCACTCCCTGATGGAGTTCGCCAACGAACTGGGCCTGGGCACCGGCAACATCACCAGCTACGGGCGCACGGTCTACGCGATCCAGCTGGCCCAGGCCGCAGAATCGCTTCAGCGCTCCATCGGCATGCATCTCCTGGTGCGGCCGAGCCGGAAGGCCGCCACCTTCGACGCCCAGGTGAAGGCGTTCGGCTCGTACAACTACCTGGAGCGGATCGCGCTCGACGAGTTCGGCTCCGGTGGCACGGAGGCCGACTCGAAGCGGCTGAAGCAGGTCATGACCGCCCAGGCGGCCGCCGGGGCGAAGGAGCTGAAGAAGGCCGAGGAACGGGCCGAGGCGGCCGGCGCCCCCTTCACCGACCCGCCGAGCGTCGACGGCTCGGTCTTCGACGGCATGGCCCAGCAGATCGCGCGGGGCGAGTCCCCCGAGAAGCTGGCCGCGAAGGGCATCACGCCGGAGACCTGGCTGGTGGCCGCCACCGCCAAGTTCGACGGCTACGCCATGGTCGAGAAGGAACTCGTCGACAAGGCGGTGGCCGAGGCGGCGGACATCTCGTCCGGCGCCCGCAACGACGCCATCGTCGACGCCGCCGTCGTGATCGTCGCGCTGCTGGCCGCGTTCGTCCTGGCCGGGCTGATGGCACGGCAGATGAGCCGTTCGATGCGCGAGCTGCGCACGGCCGCCTTCCAGATCGCCGAGCAGCGGCTGCCGATGCTCGTCGACCAGCTGTCCAGGAACGATCCGGGGCTGGTCGACACCCGTGTCCGCCCGCTGCCGATCGACAGCCACGACGAGATCGGCGAGGTCGCCCGCGCCTTCGACCAGGTGCACCGGGAGGCGGTGCGGCTGGCGGCCGAGCAGGCCATGCTGCGGGGGAACGTCAACGCGATCTTCACCAACCTCTCGCGCCGCAACCAGTCGCTGATCGAGGGCCAGCTGACCCTCATCACCGATCTGGAGAACAACGAGGCCGACCCGGACCAGCTGGAGAACCTGTTCCGGCTGGACCACCTGGCCACCCGCATGCGCCGCAACGGCGAGAACCTCCTCGTCCTCGCCGGCGAGGAACCCGGCCGCCGCTGGAACCAGCCGGTCCCGCTGGTAGACGTGGTGCGGGCCGCCTGCTCCGAGGTGGAGTCGTACGAGCGCATCGAGGTGTCCGGCGTACCGGAGACCGAGATCCACGGCGAGTCCGTCACCGACCTGGTGCATCTGCTGGCCGAGCTGCTGGAGAACGCCACCACGTTCTCCTCGCCGCAGACCAAGGTGCGGGTCACCGCGACCCGGCTGCCCGACGGCCGCGTGATGATCGAGATCCACGACAAGGGCATCGGGCTCACCCCCGAGGACTTCGCCGACATCAACCACCGGCTGGCCAACCCGCCGACGGTGGACGCCGCGGTGTCCCAGCGGATGGGCCTGTTCGTGGTCGGCCGGCTGTCCGACCGGCACGGCATCCGGGTCCAGCTGCGCCCCTCGGGGGAACAGGCCGGGACCACTTCGCTGGTCATGCTGCCGAACGCCATCACCCACGGCGGCGGTGGCGAACCGGCCGAGGCCCAGGGCGACTTCACCGTCTCCTCGATCATTCCCGAGCAGCAGGAGACCGAACAGCCCGCGCCCCCGCCCCAGATGCGCACGGCGGCGGAGCTGGGCTTCGACGACTCCCGTTACGAGCAGCCGCCTGCCGGTGCCGCGCCGCTGGACCCGGTGGGCCGCTCGCTGCTGCGCGAGGAGCGCCGGGCGGCTCTGGGCGTCCATACGGGCGATGAGCAGCCGCAGTTCGCCCAGGAGCCGCACGCCGCAGGCCGGCCCGTCGACGGCGCGTACACGCAGAACGGATACCCGGAACACAGGTACACCGGGAACGAGCACGCCCAAAACGGCTACTCCCAGGAGCCCTACGGGCAGGCGCAGTACGGGCAGGAGCCCTACGCGCAGGACCAGTACGCGCAGGACCAGTACCGGCAGGAGCAGTACGGGCAGGAGCCCGGACAGCAGCCGTACGCCCCGGAGCAGTACGGGCAGGACCAGTACGGCCGGACCCCGTACGAGGGCGGCTACGCGCCGCGCCCCGGCGACGACGGCTCGGCTGCACAGCCCGGTGCCGTCGCCCCGGGCGGATATCCGGAACCGGCCTATCCGGAACCGCCCTATCCGGAACCGGCATATGCGTCCGGCGATTCCGCCGGTCCCGTGTCCGAGGAGACGTTCGCCACCGGCCCGCAGCAGGACGAGTGGACGGACCGGGACGGCTCCCCGCAGACGCACGAGCACTCGCCCGGAGCGGAAGCGGAATCTGCCCCGAGCACCCCCGCCGAGGCGCCGGAAAGCGTAGGCTTCAACCGTCCGGGACCCACCCCGAACTCCGGCCACGAGCTGACCGAAGCCGGTCTGCCGCGCCGGGGCGGTCAGCAGCACTGGCAGCCCACCGGCCGCGGGAACAGCCGGCCGCTCGCCGCGCAACAGCCGCGGCAGCAGGACGAGCTGCCGCCGCGACAGTCGCCCGCGCGGCAGGACGCGAACGGCTCCGACGACTGGCGTTCGAAGAACGACGAACGCTGGGAACGGGCCGAGAAGCTCCGTGAGCCGAAGGCGGGCGGGGTCACCCCGTCCGGACTCCCCCGGCGGGTGCCCAAGGCCAATCTGGTCGAGGGTACGGCGGAGCAGACACCGCAGGGCGGCCCACAGGTCTCCCGCGCACCCGAGGACGTCCGCGGCAGGTTGAGCAACCTGCGGCGGGGCGTACTGCGGGGACGTAACGCGGGTTCGGACACGAGTAACACCTACCACCAGGAGCGTTAGTGTGAGCCCGATGAGCCAGGCGGCGCAGAATCTGAACTGGTTGATCACCAACTTCGTGGACAACACCCCCGGGGTGTCGCACACGGTGGTGGTCTCCGCCGACGGACTCCTGCTGGCCATGTCCGAGGGATTTCCGCGTGACCGTGCCGATCAGCTCGCGGCCGTCGCCTCCGGTCTGACCTCGCTGACCGCGGGTGCCTCCCGGATCTTCGAGGGCGGCGCCGTGAACCAGACCGTGGTGGAGATGGAGCGCGGCTTCCTCTTCATCATGTCCATCTCCGACGGATCCTCGCTGGCCGTGCTCGCGCACCCGGAGGCCGACATCGGTCTGGTCGGCTACGAGATGGCCCTGCTCGTCGACCGTGCGGGCACCGTCCTCACGCCGGATCTCCGAGCCGAGCTGCAAGGAAGTCTTCTCAACTAGCAAAAGGAAGTCTTCTTAACTGATAAACGGACAGTGCGTTTCGCGCCACCGGGTCATAAGGTGCGGTGGCGCGGCCCCACTGGGATCGGGACCGGCAGGCGGAGGAGGAATCGTGACAACACCCCCAGACGGGCACCGGTACAACGGCGGCCAGGACGTGCCGGGTGAGCACGGGAGCAATCCCTTCAACTTCCCCTCTGCGCCCAGCGGACAGGGCACGCAGCAGCCGCACTGGCCGTTGCGGCCCCATCGGTGGCCGCAGCAGCCGGAACACCCGCAGCATCCGTCGAGCGGTCCGCAGGAGCCCGCCTGGTCCCCGCAGCGGCCGTACCGCGACGCCCCGCCCCGTATCCAGCCCGTGCCGCCGCGGCAGGCCCCCGAGCCGGCTGCCCCCGCCGCGCACAATCCGCTCGTCCGTCCGTACGCCATGACCGGCGGCCGGACCCGACCGCGCTACCAACTCGCGATTGAGGCGTTGGTCAGTACCACGGCCGATCCGTCGCGGCTGCAAGGGCAGTTGCCCGAGCATCAGCGGATCTGCCGGTTGTGCTTCGAGATCAAATCGGTCGCCGAGATTTCGGCCCTGCTCTCGATACCCCTCGGCGTTGCCCGGATCCTCGTAGCCGACCTGGCAGAGGCCGGACTCGTCGCTATTCATCAGCCCGGCGGCGACGAGTCCGCCGGTGGCCAGCCAGATGTGACACTGCTCGAAAGGGTGCTCAGTGGACTTCGCAAGCTCTAGCGGCGGAGCAGCCCGCTCCACTACCTCGGCGAAGATCGTGGTGGCAGGGGGCTTCGGCGTGGGTAAGACCACGTTCGTCGGTGCCGTCTCGGAGATCAACCCGCTGCGCACCGAAGCCGTGATGACGTCCGCGTCCGCGGGCATCGACGACCTGACGCACACCGGGGACAAGACCACCACGACGGTGGCGATGGACTTCGGCCGGATCACGCTGGACCAGGACCTGATCCTGTACCTCTTCGGTACGCCCGGACAGGACCGCTTCTGGTTCATGTGGGACGACCTCGTCCGCGGCGCCATCGGCGCCGTCGTCCTCGTCGACACCCGCCGCCTCGCCGACTGCTTCCCCGCCGTCGACTACTTCGAGAACAGCGGCCTCCCGTTCGTCATCGCCCTCAACGGCTTCGACGGACACCAGCCCTACACCCCCGACGAGGTCCGCGAAGCACTCCAGATCGGACCCGACACCCCGATCCTGACCACGGACGCCCGGCACCGCGCCGACGCCAAGAGCGCGCTGATCACGCTCGTCGAGCACGCGCTGATGGCTCGGCTGCGCTGAGGACCAGCCTCTCCCGGTGGCGCCCGCGGGTGTCACCGGGAACGAGGCGGGTGCCACCGGGAGCGAGGCCAGGGAAGAGAAGTCCGTACGACGTACTGATGCCCCGCACTCACCGGAAGACCGGGAGTGCGGGGCATCAGCGTGTCGTGGCGTCCGTCAGCACTGCCAGGAGTGCGGGGCACGGAAGCCCGGGGTGCGCTCCAGACGGCGCCACCCGGCGGTGCTGCGGCCGCGGTGGGCGGGTGTGGCGGCGGGCTGCGCGGCGGCGCGGGCGAGCAGGACGGCGGTTATCGCGGCCAGTTCCTCGGGGGCTGCGGTGCCCTTCTCGACGCGCAGCACGGATGCTGTGGCAGTGCTCATGGGAGGTCTCTCCGTCTTCTCGACAGGTCTTCTGGGCAGGTCTTCGCGGACCCGGCGGCTCGCGGTACTCCCGCGAGCGCGGCCGCGGGACTACTGCGGGGGGTTGCCGTGCTTGCGCGACGGCAGGTCGGCGTGCTTGGTGCGGAGCATGGCGAGCGAGGCGATCAGCACCTCGCGGGTCTCGGCGGGGTCGATGACGTCGTCGACCAGGCCGCGCTCCGCCGCGTAATACGGGTGCATCAGTTCGGCCTTGTACTCCTTGACCATGCGTGTCCGCATGGCCTCCGGGTCGGCGGCCTCGGCGATCTGCCGGCGGAAGATCACGTTGGCGGCGCCCTCCGCGCCCATCACGGCGATCTCGTTGGTCGGCCAGGCGTACGTCAGGTCGGCACCGATGGACTGGCTGTCCATCACGATGTAGGCACCGCCGTACGCCTTGCGCAGGATCAGCGAGATCCTCGGCACGGTGGCGTTGCAGTACGCGTAGAGCAGCTTCGCGCCGTGCCGGATGATTCCACCGTGCTCCTGGTCCACCCCCGGAAGGAAGCCGGGTACGTCCAGAAGAGTGATGATGGGGATGTTGAAGGCGTCACACATCTGGACGAAACGGGCCGCCTTCTCGGACGCCTCGATGTCCAGGACACCGGCCAGGACCTGCGGCTGGTTGGCCACGATCCCGACGACCTGGCCGTCCATGCGGGCGAGGGCGCACACGATGTTGCGGGCCCAGCGCTCGTGGATCTCCAGGTAGTCGCCGTCGTCGACGAGCTCCTCGATGACCTTGTGCATGTCGTACGGACGGTTGCCGTCGGCGGGGACCAGGTCCAGCAGGACGTCGCCGCGCCGGTCGGCCGGGTCGTCACCGGCCACGGCCGGCGGGTTCTCCCGGTTGTTGGAGGGCAGCAGACCGAGCAGGTACCGGACCTCGGCGATGCAGGTCTCCTCGTCGTCGTACGCGAAGTGGCACACGCCCGAGGTCTCGGCGTGCACGTCGGCGCCGCCGAGGCCGTTCTGGGTGATCTCCTCGCCCGTGACCGCCTTCACCACGTCCGGACCGGTGATGAACATCTGCGAGGTGTCCCGCACCATGAACACGAAGTCCGTGAGCGCCGGGGAGTAGGCTGCGCCGCCCGCGCACGGGCCGAGCATCACGCTGATCTGCGGGATGACGCCCGACGCCTTGGTGTTGCGCTGGAAGATCCCGCCGTATCCGGCGAGCGCGCTGACGCCCTCCTGGATACGGGCGCCCGCGCCGTCGTTCAGCGACACCAGCGGGGCACCCGCCGCGATCGCCATGTCCATGATCTTGTGGATCTTGGTGGCATGGGCCTCGCCCAGGGCGCCGCCGAAGATCCGGAAGTCGTGGGCGTAGACGAAGACCGTACGGCCGTCGACCGTGCCCCATCCGGTGATCACGCCGTCCGTGTGGGGCTTCTTCTGCTCCAGGCCGAAGCCAGTCGCCCGGTGCCGGCGCAGCTGCTCGACCTCCCGGAACGACCCCGGGTCCACCAACAGCTCGATGCGCTCACGCGCCGTCAGCTTGCCCTTGGCGTGCTGCGCCTCGGTCGCCCGGTCACTCGGTCCGCTACGGGCCTGCTCACGCAGCGCCAGCAGCTCGGCCACTCGGCCGCGGGTGTCGCTCGGCTCGCCCGGGGTTTCGTCCACAACGGTCATGCACCGACCCTACGAACCCCGGCAAGCAAATCCTGCCGTCGACTCCGTACAGTCTCCCGACCCGATTCCTGGTAGAGCCTTACAGTGTCAGGGCGCCATGCAGGCGAAGTACCAGCTTTCGCCGGTCCGGAGTTGTGCGGTTCCAACAAAGCGCACCTGTGGTCTGCCGCACACTCCTTTCAGCCTCGGGGTGTGCTCCGGTCGGGCGTTCCGCACGAGGGTACGCCCCTCTCGGAGGGTCCGCGGCCCCGGTGCCCGGGGACCTGCCGGGGCCTCCCGAGGAAGGCCGGGAGGTGTCCCGGTCAGGCCGGGAGGCCCCGGAAGGCCGGAAGACTCACGGAGCCCGGTGGGCCTCCCCCGTCGCGGCGTCGCCTGTCGGACCTCGCACCGCGGGGTGCGCCCGTCCGCCCCGGCCGAACCCTCGGCACCAGGCGCCGCCCGGTGCCGAGCACCTCGTTGCCCGGGTCCGCGGGGACGACCCGGTGCACCAGCCGCTCCCAGACGACGTCCACCGGGGCGCCGCTGCGGCCGGGCCCGCTGACCTCGGCGCCCGGGGCCACCGTGTCGAGGCGACGGCTCCGGCGGGCTCGGCCGTCCACCCCTCGGGGACGGTCGGGCTCCCGTCCGTGGCGTCGCCGCGCTTGCGCACCGGGCCCGTTCTTGTCGACGAACTGCTCGTCGAACTCCCTGGCCTCCGGGTACGCCTCCGTGGCGTTGACGTGGACGCCGAAGGTCGCGCCCCACTTCTTTCCCTTCCTCAGAAGGGAGTTGAGATCCTTCAGGCCTCCGGCGCGCTCTTTGCAGTCGCCGCCGCAGTCGGGGTGGGCCTAGTCGTGCCCCTCGGAGGCGTACCCCTTGAACACCCCCGGCGGCCGACGGCCCCGCGCGCCCTCGGCCTCTCCGAACGGCCGCCGACGAACCCTGCTCACCAGCGGACGGCCGTGAAGTCGACCGGCCGGGGCCGCAGCAGTGCCGTGCGTTCCGTCAGTGCGCGCAGCCGCCGGGACATCTCGTCTGCGTCCAGCCGCTGCCGGTCGCCGTGTCCCGGCAGCACCCACTCGAACCGCAGCCGCCCGGCCGTCCGGGCCAGGGAGGCGGCCAGCACCTCGATGGAGTACCAGGTCACGCTCTCCGCGACTTCGAGATCACCGGTCGTACGCGACCAGTAGAAGCTGTCGCCGCTGAAGCAGTGCCGGTCGTCCGCGAGGTAGAGCACACTGCCCCGGGTGTGGCCGGGGAGCGGATGGGCGGTGACGCCCTCACCGATCTCGACGGGGTCGAGCCCCCGGATCACCTGGTCCGCGTCCGGTACCGCGTCGAGGTCGCCTTCGTGGATCCACAGCCGGGCACCGAAGTGATCGGCGTAGCGCCGCCCGTGCGCGACGTGGTCGCGATGGGTGAGCAGTACGTCGGTGACGGGGCCCGATGCCGCGTACCGCTCGGCGAGTCCGGGGCTCCAGCGCGGGGTGTCGATCATCATGACCGTGCCCGAGGGCCGAAGGAGGAGGTAGGAGTTCGCGCCGGCGGTGCGCCGGGAGTTGTGCCCGCACACCAGTACTCCGTCGTCCAGCGCCATCGGGAACGGGTCGAGTGCCGGGTCGATCCGCCCCGACGCGGGACGGATCGAGCGGGTGTGACAGGCGAAGACGGCGGCATGTAAGCGCCTCGCCTCCGCCTCGTCGTCCGGTTGCCGCAGGATCCGCGATGTCCTGTCCTCCTCGACGATCAGGTCGGGCGCGAATTGCCGGGCGACGTCGCAGTTGGTGCAGCGATCGTCCACGTACCAGTCGTCCACGGCCGGGTTCCTTCCACTTCCACGGGAACGACCCGTCGAGGGCCGCTGTCCCAGAAATAACCGACGTACGATCGAAACCGGTAGAACCCGCCACTCTGGTATTTCCGGTTCTGTGCCCCTCTCGGAGCGGGACAACCGGAGGGAATCACCGGCCGCGCACCGCGAACTCGCACCACACCACCTTGCCGGGGTTCCGCTCCCCCACGCCCCACTTGTCCGCGAGCGCCGCCACCAGCAGCAGCCCCCGCCCGCCTTCCGCGTCGGGCTCCGGGGCCGCATCGGCCGGACCAACCTTCCCGTCACCGCTGTCGTGGACCTCGACGCGCAGGATGTCGTCCGTCGGTTCCAGCTGCATGCTCACCTGGTACCCCCGCCCGGGTGGGACGCCGTGCAGCAGGGCGTTGGTGACGAGTTCGCTCACGCAGAGCAACACGTCGTCGGCACGGGACTCGCACGCCCAGTCGACGAGCGCCTTGCGTACGAACCGCCTTACGAGCGGCACGGATCGCCGCTCACGACTCTGGAACGACGTGCAGGAATACGGGAGTTGATTTACCTCATTCACACCACCAAGGTCACACAACGTCACTAGCTTTGATCAGCGTGTGAGGCCGTACGTCGCACACGTACGGCTTCTGACGGGTCATACGGGTTTCACAACGGGGAGAGGCAATCCATGCACTCGGCAAAGAGGAACAAGCGGATCACGTCCTGGCACCTGATCGGCGCCCAGTTGGCGACGTTCCGCAAGGCGGCGGGGATGACGCAGGCGGCACTGGCGGACCGGTGCTGCGTGGGCGAGGAGACAATCGCGTCGATCGAACAGGGGCGCAGGCCACTCCAGGCAGACTTCGCGGTCCAGTTGGACGAACTGCTGGAGACGAAGGGGGTGTTGCAGGTCGCGGTGGCGAGAGTGCCGAAGAAGGAGCGATTCCCGGCGTTCGTGCAGGACTTCATCGACTACGAACAGGACGCGCTGACACTGCTGTCGTACGAGAGCCAGGCTGTACCGGGCCTGCTCCAGATCGAGGAGTACATCCGGTTCCTCTTCTCCTGCCTCTATCCACCCCTCGAAGAGGACGAACAGGAAGAGTGGGTGGCAGCCCGGCTCGACCGGCAGAGGCTCCTGCAACGCAAGCCCCGTCCCATGCTGCACTTCATCCTGGAGGAGAGCATCCTCCGCAGCGAGCTGGGGGACTCCGCCATAATGCGAGGACAGATCGAACACTTGCGCCGCTGCATGGAACTCCCCTTCCTGGGGCTTCAGATCATGCCGATGAAACTCCCGAGGCATGCCGGGCTCTCGGGGCCCATGGTGCTGTTGGAAACCCCCGACCATGACCATCTCGCTTATGTCGAAGGGCAACTGACCAGTTACCTGCACGAGGACCCCGACGACGTCAGTGTGCTCCAGCAGAAATATGGGATGCTTCGATCGCAGGCGCTCTCCGTCGAGAAGAGCGCGCGCCTACTGGACGAACTGCTTGGAGAGAAATGACCCGCGCAGCACACCCGGCTCCCCGTACCACCGCACTGGCCTGGTTCAAGTCCAGCTACAGCACCGACCAGGGCGGCAACTGCATCGAAGTCGCCTACGACTGGCGCAAGTCCAGTCACAGCGGTAGCCAGGGCGGCGACTGCGTCGAGGTGGCCGCCCACCCCGCCGCCGTTCACATCCGTGATTCCAAGGTCGTGGGTGGCCCGATCCTCACCGTCCAGCCCACCACCTGGACCACCTTCATCACCGCCACCATCTGACACCTCACCGTCCTCGGCCCGCCGTTCGGGTCGAGGTACCGGTGAATGTGCAGGAACGTCCCGTCAGTCGCTGAGCCCCAGCCGCAGCGCGAAGGCCCCGATGACGGTGCCGGTGACACGATCGAGGATCCTGCGAGCCCGCGGCTTCCGCAGCCACGTGCTCAGCGCGGTCGCGGAGACGATCAGGACACTCGACCAGATCAGTCCCAACGCAATGTGGACGGCAGTCAACAGCAGCCCCATCGAGAAGTGCCGCGCGCCCTCCGGAACGAACTGGGGCAGGACGGCGACGCTGAAGACGCCCATCTTCGGGTTGAACAGTTGGTCAGCGTTCTTTGTCGCCACCCTCCGACAAACGTGTCGGCCCCGGCACGGGCCTCGGCCGGATCGATGGTCGGACGCTCACCGCGGAAGGTGTCACGGACCATGCGGGCGGCCATCCACGGCAGGTAGGCGACACCGGCCCAGCGCAGGATCTCGTAGGCGACGTGCGAAGCGGTGAGCAGGGCGGTCACCCAGCGATCTCCGCACCGGGGCGGCCTGCCCCGTCAGTAACGACCTCGCCCACGATTGTCAGCGGAACTCGTGGACCACCTGGATCTCGCCGACGATGTGGGCGTTGAAGTCGTCCAGCTCCTCAGCCGGAATCCAGAGTTCCAGGATCGTCCGCCCTCCGGCCTGCTGGACGGGATACCGGCTCAAGAACTCCGACTCGACGTCAAATCGGGTCACGAAGCCGACACCACTGTGCTTCACGTTCCAGTCTCTCGCGATCTTGATCGCGTAGTCCTCATTGAGGACCGGGTAGAAGATCGGCTGCTCGGGGAGCCGAGGCGGCCAAGCACGCCAGTTCAGCTCGCGGATCAGGTCGAGTTCCTCGGGGCCGGTGGGGCGCCACAGGGTCGTCGTTGCTCGTCGGCTGGTCATGTGAATCGCCCTCTGAACGCGGGTGGCCCCGCTGGTGCGGATGGTCCGGGACCGGACGATACCGGCGCCGGGAGCGCGACGCCCACGCAGTTTCCGCGCCAGGTCGTCGTCGTGACCAGCAGTTGCACGGCGGCGACCGGGTTCGATGTCAGTGCCGCGTGTGAGGGTCACCGCCGTGATCAACATCCGCCTGCGGCGCTCCCTCAGTCAGGCAGGTTGCCGTCACCGCCCGCATTGGCGACCATGCGGCGCAGGACGTTGATCGTCGCCACGAAGTCGGCCGTCCCAATGTCCTCGTGCACCTGCTGCTGTACTCACAGAACGCGTTCCTTGGCCCGAACACACCTGGCCTTCCCCTCGCCCCGGTCAGCGCCATGACCCCGCGTCCTCCGTCAGCCATCCTCGGGCGACGAGGTCACATAGGGCGAGTGGAAAGACCCAGGGTACAAGGCAGAGAAGATAGGCTGCCTCGGGTATTCGTGCGGCACTCTTCGCTTTTATTCTGAGTCAGAAGAGGGCTGGCAGCAAACTATCGAGCTCCAATGCTCCTTGAGTCAAAAAGCACTGGCTGTGACGCACTCCGCCATTCACCCATCTCAACTCCCCATCCTGACCCACTCGTGCAGCCCCCTGGAACGACGGGGGAACCGGCCGCGCGAATTATGTCACGCAGCCAGCGGGACCACCGTGCTTCGAAGCTGAAATCCGCAGCGTTACGCTGATGTCGACCTGGGTGTCAACAGCAGGGCACCGACGCCCGAAGGGAAGACGCATGCCCGGTCCCGCAGAAAATCCCACCCGATAGAGATAGCTCGGTGGACGATGCTTGTGCTTTCTCCGTTGCTTTTTGGGTCAGCTCTTTCCATCCAGATCAAACTGGTTGATCGGATCGCCGGGGTAACCGTAAAAATTGCCTCCCCCGCCGTGGACGGGGTCGGCAGAGAGGAATCGACCGGTGTTGGGATTGCAGAGGCGGACGCCGATGAGGAGGAGACCTGTGAGGGTCACAGCAGAGCGCCGCTTGGCGCCAAGTCAGTTGTAGCGAGTGCTTGTCCGACTGGTGCGTACGTTGCCGAACTCATCGGAATCGAGTGCGACGGGAACCTGCGTGGAGTCAAGCGGGAGCCGGAGAGCGACATCACCGTGGACGGTGGTGAGCTGGAGGACCGTGTCACTCATGCTGCCGGGCAGAGCGGTGGTGCGGCCGAAGGCGCCGCAGACGTAACCGATGCCGACGAGTCGGTCGGCGCTGTCATAGGTCTGGTTGGTGGTGGTTACTCCGGTGGCGGTGCAGCCCAAACCCGGGGCCGCCGGGGGCGAGGTGAGGGACTCGCGGTTGGTACGGCCACGGAGAAGCCCAAGGGCCGCCGGTTTCTTCCGTGAAATCTCTTTCGAGGTGCGAGTTTCTTCCGCAGCGGCCCAGAAAGTTATCGATTCCCGTTTCTATGCAATCTCTTCACCCTGGAAGTCGTCCAAATATCCTCAATGATCAGGGTAGCCAGAATGATGGTGTAAGCCGCCGGGAGAAGGGACCACCAGGACCCCCAGGACGAGAGAGTGAAAATCACCCCCCCTATCATGAATACAATTTTCCCAGACCGATCTCCTGTCCATCTTCGCGCCATGCCGCCCACCCCGCCTATCTAAATGTGAGTAATTCAGTCGGCGGGGGTTTCGATCTCGCGAACCCCCACCAACCGGGATTCTACCTACCGTCGACCGCAGCCCTTACCTCGGGAGCCGGGTCCACATCAGACATACTTTTGAACCATTTTGCCGCTCTAGTTCGCGCCAGGGAGTCGACCGACCGCGTGTAATTTCTGTACTGCGCCTTCAGGTCAGCACTGTATCCGATCACGGAACCGGCGTAGTCGCCGAATTGCGATCGATTCTTGAAGCAGCCTTTCACTTTCCTTGCCATCTTGCGGGGGCTTTTAGCAATTCGCCGCGCTTGGCGAATATTCCTGATCCTGGAGAAGGGGGAAATGAACGATGGCCGAGGCTTGACGCTCTCGCCGGGTCGCCGGAACACTGGTGCGCACCCGCGGATGCCGCCGGGCCCCACCCCGTACGACCGGCTTCGCCCGCAACCCCCACACGTCTCGGGAGTCCTCTCGTGATCTCACGCAGAACGTTCCTGACCCGCGGCGCCGCCGCCTCCGCTACTGCTCTCGCCTCTCCCCTCTGGACCGACGCGCTGGGGTCGAGTGCCTTCGCCGCTGCCCCGGCAACCTGTGAACTCGCCCTGGAGAACCGGTCGTTGCCGGGCAGGGTCAACGCCTACGTCACCGGTCACGAACAGGGCACCGGCAGTTGGGTGCTGCTGCGGGCCGACGGTAGTGTCCACCGGCCCGACTCCCCCGCCGCGCCGCAGACGCCGTTGCCCGTCGACTGCGCGATCCCGTTGAACGCGGCGGGCGGGCCGCCCGTCGTGCTGACGCTGCCGCAGATGTACGGCTCGCGCGTATACTTCGTGCGGGACGACACCCTGGATTTCTTCCTCAACCCCGGCCCGGCCCTGGTCGAACCGGCGTTCGCGACGCCCACCGACCCCAACTACGGGAGCACCTGGTCGTTCTGTGAATTCACCTTCGACCCGCAGCAGTTGTACGCGAACATCAGCTATGTCGACCTGGTCACCGCGCTGCCGATCGGCCTGACCCTGGAGGGCGACGCCACCCACACCGTGGCCCCGCTCCCGGACGGTGCGGTCGGGCGGATCGCGGACGGGCTCACCGCCCAGGCCGCCGTCGACGGGCAGCCCTGGGACAAGCTGGTGATCCGGGGTGCGGACGGCGGGGTGCTGCGGGTGATCTCGCCGCAGAACCTCATGGCCCCGTTCTTCGACCGACCGGACGAGATGCCGTTCCGGGACGCGTTCACGGCGTACATCGACCAGGTCTGGGAGAAGTACCGCTCCACCGATCTGCGGATCGACCTCCAGGGCGGCCGGGGCGTCCGGACCGGTCGGGTCACCGGTGACGTGCTGACGTTCGACGGCGGGCACGCCTTCACCAAACCGGTCTCCAGGGACGTCTTCACCTGCGACCACGGGCCGTTCGCCAACGACCCGGGCGCCCCGGACGACAAGAAGGCGCTGCTGGCCCGGCTCGCGGCCGGGTTCAACCGTTCCCTCATGCTCACCCACCCCGACCAGCCCAACGGCATTCCCGCGGCGGACTGCTACCGGGGCCCCGTCACGAACCACTGGGCGCGCGTCGTCCACGCCAACAGTCCGATCGGCTACGCCTTCCCGTACGACGACGTGCGCCCCGACGGCCAGCCCGATGTCTCGGGCGCCGCCAACGACGGCAATCCGCGCCGCTTCACGGTGAGCGCGGGGGCCTGAGACTCCCAACCCCTCGACCGGAGCGCCGCCGTCAGGTGCTCGTGAGGACGACGAGCTGCCGGGTCGCCCGCGTCATCGCCACATAGCGGTCCACCGCTCCTTCGACGCCCTCGCCGAACGCATCCGGGTCGACGAGGACGACCAGGTCGAACTCCAGCCCCTTCGACAGCTCCGGGGTCAGCGACCGGACGCGGGGCAGCGCCCTGACCCGGGGAGTCGGCCGGAAGGCGGGATCGCCGATGACGCAGGCGATCCCGTCGACGTGCTCCGCGAGCCAGGTGTCGAGGATGGTGTGCAGGTCGGAGACCGGCCCGTGGACGACGGGGACGCCGCCGCTGCGGATGGAGGTCGGTACGTTGGCGTCGGGGAGCGCGGCCCGGACGACCGGCTCGGCCTCCGCCATGATCTCCTCGGGCGTGCGGTAGTTGATGCTCAGGGAGGCCAGGCTGATCCGGTCGAACCCGACGCGCTCCAGCCGTTCCCGCCACGACTCCGTGAACCCGTGCCTGGCCTGGGCACGGTCACCGACGATGGTGAAGCTCCGGGACGGGCAGCGCAGCAGCAGCATCTGCCACTCCGCGTCGGTCAGTTCCTGCGCCTCGTCCACGACGACGTGCGCGAACGGACCGGCCAGCAGGTCGGGTTCGATGCCGGACGGAACGGTCCCGCCGGCCAGGGTGTCCTTCATGTCCTGGCCGTGCAGCATCGTCACCGCGCCCTCGCCGTCGTCGTCCGCCTGGAGGATGGTGTCGATCACCCTGGCCATGTGCTCGCGTTCGGCGGCGAGTGCGGCCCTGTGCCGTTGCGCCCGCCGCGACGCCTCGGGGTCGCCGAGCCGTTGTCGTGCCGCGTCCAGGAACGGCAGGTCGGAGACCGTCCAGGCAGGGGCGTCCGCACGCCGCAACAGCCGGACCTCGTCCGGGGCGAGCCAGGGGGCGCACATCCTCAGGTAGGCGGGTACGGACCACAGGTCCGCGACGAGGTCGGCCGCTTCGAGCAGCGGCCACGCGCGGTCGAAGGCCGTGAGCAGGTCCCTGTTCCGCAGCAGCGAGGTGCGGAGCAGCTGCTCCGGGGCGTCGCCCTCATGCTTGTCCACGAGGATCGTGAGCAGCTCCTCCCGGACCTGGTCGCGCGCCTCGTTGTGCGGGGTGCCGGGTTCCGCCGCCTGGAACGCCGCGGCCCAGTCGTCGGCGGTCAGCGGGATGTCCGACCAGTGGGTGGTGACCGTCATCGCCTCGGTGGGCGGTTCCTCGTAGAACCGGACGGCCGTCTCGATGGCCCCCACCAGGTCCGCGGACGACTTCAGGCGGGCCACCTCCGGGTCGGTCTCGGTGCCCGCCCCGGCCCCCTCGGCGACCAGGTCCCGCAGGGTGCACGTCCGCACGCCCTCCTCCCCGAGGCTGGGCAGGACGTCGGCGACGTAGCCCAGGTACGGCTGGTGCGGGCCGACGAACAGCACCCCACCGCGGCGGTGACCGAGGCGCGGGTCGGAGTGGAGGAGGTAGGCGGAGCGGTGCAGGGCGACGACGGTCTTTCCCGTGCCCGGACCGCCGTCGACGACGAGGGCGCCGCGCGATCCCGCGCGGATGATGGCGTCCTGGTCGGCCTGGATGGTGCCGAGCACGTCCCGCATCCGCTCCGACCGGTTGCCGCCCAGGCTCGCGATGAACGCGGACTGGTCGTCGAGCGCGGCGTGACCGACGAACCCGTCCGGGGTGAACACCTCGTCCCAGTAGTCGCTGATCCGGCCGCCGGTCCAGCGATACCGGCGGCGGCTCGCCAGCCCCATCGGATTGCCGTGGGTGGCTCCGAAGAACGGTGCGGCCGCCGGGGAACGCCAGTCGACCAGCAGCCTGCGCCCCGAGTCGTCCGTCAGGCCGAGCCGTCCGACGTACACGGGCTCGGCACCGTCCGCACCGACCATGCGGCCGAGGCACAGATCCAGGCCGAAACGGCGCAGGGTGCGCAGGCGGGCGGTCAGCCGGTGGATCTCCGCGTCCCGGTCCATCGCCTGCCGTCCCGGACCACCGGGCGCCCTGCGCTCGGCGTCGAGGCGTGCGGACAGTTCGGCGATCAGTTCGTCCAAGCACTGCGCGATGGCCGCGAAGTGCCGCTCGTCTTCGGAGACCAGCGCCGGATCGGCCTTGGCGGCGAGGCGGTCGGGAAGATCGAAAGCGGTGGTGGTCAGGGGGTTCACTGCATCAACTCCGATGTGGGCCGCCGGCGGCACGGTTTCGTCGTACCGTCGCCTGCGGCCGTTGGTCGTCGGTCACGCGGAGGCGGGCTGCCTCTCCCGGGCCGCCAGGTCGAACAGCAGCCGCGCCGCCGCTCCGGCCCGGTCCAGGTACGCGGCCATCAGCTCGGCCGCGCGCCGGGGCACATCCGCCGGTGACGGGGGCGGCGTCCCGGTCATCATGGCGCGCACCGACCAGCCGACCGGCACCATCTCCACACCGACCCCTGCCAGCCGCTGCGCGAACTCCTCGTCCGGCGGCGCGCACACCCGCACCTGCGCACCCAGTTCCCGCAGCCGCACCGTCAGCCCCAGCAGCGGCTCGACGCCCCCGCGCGAGTCGAAGGCCGACAACAACGCACGCACACGCATTCCGTGCTCCCATTTCTGCAGAACCCGACCCAGGGCGGAGATTCTGCGGCACGATGGGGGCCTTGCCGCAAGGCCCCCAGTGCGCTATACGTTGAGAGTGGCAAGGAGCGGGTGCTCCCCCTTGACCATCCACCACACGGAAACCGACCGCCCTCCGGGCCAGGGGCTCCGCGCAACTCCCTTCAAACGCCGAAGCGTTGGATCAGTGTCCGCATCGTCTCGAATGCGGGCTTCGGGGCGTAGTCGTCGGTGGTGAGCCCGAAGCGGTGGAACAGCCCCGGGTTCGTGCTGTCGGCGTCGCGCAGTGCGAAGTGGGTGTAGCCACTCAGGTGGAGTTCCCTCGCGTGCGCGGCGATGACGCGGACGACGGTATCGACGACCTCGGCCTGACGCCGGGGGGAGCGTTCCGGTCCGGTGGGCCAGCCATGCTCGGTGATGTGCAGCGGCAGGTGTCCCAGGCCCGCCGGTGCCAGCACCGTGTCACGGTGGTGGCGCAGCAGCCCTTCGACGGAGGCAGCCAGATCGGCGGCGGGTACGGGACGGAACACGTCCGGGAAGAAGTCCAGCCCCACGTAGTCGAGTTCGGCGATGAACTCGGCTCCTCCGAGAGCGGTGAGGTCGGTGACGAAGGAGGCGCCGGGCCCGAAGAGCAGCCCCTCGTGAGCGGTCGTGAGCGGCCCCTCGTGAGCGGTCGGCGTCATGCGTCCTCCCTCGTTTCCGTCCCCGTCTCCCTCTCCCGGGTAGCCGCGGGCCGTGCCGCCGGGGCTCCGGGCCAGGCCAGTTTCCGGGTCCGGATGTCGTCGACGACCACGTCGATCCAGGCCAGTTCGGCGCGCGCCAGACTCGACGCGTACTCCGCCTCGATGACGTGCAGCCGGGGCACACCGGCCGTCAGCGCTTCCGCGAGGCGTTCCTCGTCCGCCGCCGTACGCCGCCCGAGGCGCCGGGCCCGTTCGGTGAGGGCCTCGACAGCCCCCTCCGGCCCCAGCGCTCCGAGGTAGCTGACGGCGCCCAGGAACTGCGAGAACTCCCTTTCCGGCGTACGGATCTGCTCGTCCAGCCGCCGTACGAGTTCGTCGCGCCCCGCGTCCGTGAGCGCGTACACGGTCCGCTCCGGGCGATTGCCCGAGCGCTGCCGGCCCTGAGCCATCACCCATCCCGCCTCCGTCAGAGCGGCGACGATGTTGTAGAGCGTGCCGCGCGTGATCGCGGCAGCGTGGTTGTCGCTGCGTCTTCGCAGCTCGGAGAGCATCTGATACGGGTGCGAGTCCTGCTCCAGGAGCAGGCCCAGCACGGCGAGCACGATCGGGTTGTCGAGTGCGCGACGAGGCATGGTCGAAATCTATCAGTCCAAATAAACCATTGAGCGGCGATCGAATGAAATCGGCCAACTCACGTGAGCGGCGGGAGTGATAGAGAGTCTGGGCATGGAGTTCTTCTGCTACCACCGCGACCGACCCGGCTCCACCGCGCTCCGATACGCGCTGCTGGAGGAGCACTTGCGCTACATGGACCCCTACGAGAAGGGGATGACCGCCCGCGGCCCCACGCTCGCGGACGACGGCTTCACACCCACGGGGAGCATGCACATCGTCGACCTGCCGGACCCCGCCGCCGCGCGGGCGTTCGCCTTCGACGAGCCCGGCTACCAGGCCGGCGCGTACCGGGACGTACTGCTGCACCGATGGCGCAATGAACTCGGGCGCAGCATGTGGGACTTCTCCGGCGGTCGCGCGGGGGGCCGCCGGTTCCTGGTGCTCGGCCTCGGCGCGGAGCCGGGCACCGGACCCGACTCACCCGCGAGCCGGGACGAGCTGATCGCGTACGGCCCGCTGCTGTCCGACGACGGCACCGCCTGGCTCGGTACGGCGGCACTGGTCCGGGCGCCGGACCAGGACACGGCCCGCGCCGTGCTGACCCCGGGCCTGTACGCCGATGTCGAGGTCCACAACTGGCGTTTCGGCGGGCGGCCCGTCACGGGCTGAGAGAGCCCCAGGGTCTCCCGCCCCCTCCCGCACTCCGAACCCCGGGTTCCTGGATGCCCGGAGCCCGGATTCCCGGGATTCCGGGCTCCGGGGCTTCACCTCTCCACAGACATCTGCCGCTCCGCAAAAGGGCGTCCACAAACGAGTGTCGGCCCCCGACCGGTCGCCGGGGGCCGACGTCACGCGCGTGCCGCGTACGGCATACCGCGCCGCGCGCGTGCGGTTCGCACGCTTGGCGCGATGTGCGGCGTACGGTCAGCAGCCGCCGCAGTTGTAGTACGTGACGTCCCAGTGGTTGCCCTCGTCGGCGTAGATGTTGCCGGAGCCCGCCTTGTACTGCGGGGCTCCGTCACCGCGCACCCCTATGTAGGTGAAGGTGTTCTTGACGTAGTTCGTCAGGCAGGTCGACTTGGCGAAGTCGAGCTTGTAGCCGTTCCAGTGCGAGTACGTGCCGCCGGCGTGCCCGGTCTCGGTGCCGCCGGTGATGTTCAGCGCGCAGCCCGTGGCGCTCTTGAGGGTCTGGGCGCCCTGGGCGGTGGCCAGGTTGAGCTGGTCGAACGAGGTGCAGGTGGAGACGTTGCGGTTGGAGCAGCCGCCGGAGGACGACCACGTGATCCCGGAGGAGCTGAACCGGGCGGTGGCCTGGGAGTGGGTGAGCTTGGTGACGGCGTGCGCCTGGGTGGCACCGCCGCCGAGGACACCGATGCCGGGTGCGAAGAGGACGCCCAGGACGAGGGCGAAGGCGGTCAGGACGGGGCGCAGTGTCATACGGGACACCATGGGGGACTCCTCCTGGTCATGACAAACAAGGGGCAGGGAGATGGTGCCCGACTTCTACGCGCGTCGCCAGGGGGCGGCAGGAACGGGCCGGCCGGATCACCGCATCCGATCCGGCACTCACACCAAGACGCATGTTGAAGCTTGAACAAGATAGCGGTACAGTCATCCTCGTTGAAGGTTAAACAACACCTCGCCGCTCGCTCACGTCCCCGAGGAGAAGTCATGGCCATGTTCAGCCGCAAGAAGAACGACACCCCGTCCGCCGCCACCGCCCCCGACGTGGACCCGGCCCTGGCCGCCCTGACCGGCGAGTACACGATCGACCCGGCCCACAGCAGCATCGGCTTCACCGTGCGGCACGCCATGGTCACCAACGTGCGCGGCACCTTCGGCGAGTACGAGGGCAAGCTGGACCTCAACGGTCACAACCCGGCGCACTCCTCCGCCTCGATCGACGTCAAGATCGCCAGCATCGACACCGGCATCGCCGACCGCGACGGCCACCTGGTGGGCGGCGACTTCTTCGACGTCGAGACGTTCCCGCTCATGACGTTCCGCTCCACGCACGCCGAGCGGCTGGGCGGCGACGCGTACCGCATCACCGGCGACCTCACGATCAAGGACGTCACGCGTCCGCTCGCCATCGACCTGGAGTTCAACGGCTCCGCCACCGACGTCTACGGCAACGAGCGCGTCGGTTTCGAGGGCAGCGCCGACATCCTGCGCTCCGACTGGGGCCTGACCTGGAACGCGGCGCTGGAGACCGGTGGCGTGATGGTCAGCGACAAGGTCAAGCTCAGCTTCGACATCTCCGCGATCAAGGCCGCCCCCCAGGGCTGACGCCTCTGCCGCGTCCTCCTCCCCTCATGCTCCCCACCCCCGGTCGGTCCGGGCCGGAGCACGAGCGCGCCCGCCTTCCCCCTACTCCCCCCGCCAGGGCCGGAAGGCGGGCGCTCAGCATGGGGCGCTCGCCTGGTACCCCCTCCCGGCTCCGGCCCGTCGCGCCTGCCTCACCCGGTTCGTCACCGGCGCCGCGGCTCGTCACCGGCACCGGGCCGGCTGCCGTCCCCGCCACCACCGCTCCCCCCGGTCCCGCCGTTCTCGGCCCTGATCTCGGAGTCGTCCCCTGCATGCTCTCCGACTGTCTGCTCCGACCAGATCACCTTGCCGGTCTCGGTGTAGCGCGTGCCCCAGCGTTCGGCGAACTGGGCGACGAGGAACAGGCCCCGGCCGCCCTCGTCGGTCGTCGCCGCGTAGCGCAGGTGCGGTGACGTGTTACTGGTGTCGGACACCTCGCAGATCAGGCTGCGGTCGTACAGGAGGCGGACCCCGATCGGTCCGGTGCCGTAGCGCAGCGCGTTGGTGACGAGTTCGCTCAGGATCAGCTCTGTGGTGAAGGCCTCCTCGTCCAGGCCGTGCTCGGTGAGCCAGCCGGCGACGTTCTTGCGGACTCCCGCGACGGCTGCCGGGTCGGTGTCCACGGACCACTGCGCGACATGGTCGGGGTCGAGAGTGCGGGTATGGGCCACCAGGAGGGCCACGTCGTCGATCGGCGGGTCGGGCAGCATCGCTTCGAGCACGTCGTCGCAGGTCTCCTCCGGTGTCCGGTCGCGACCGGCGAGGGCGCCGCGCAGCAGCTCCAGGCCGGTGTCGATGTCCCGGTCGCGGCCCTCGACGAGGCCGTCCGTGTAGAGAATCAGACGGCTCCCCTCCGGGACGTGGAACTCGGCCACCTCGAAGGGCATGCCGCCGATGCCGAGAGGCAGGCCGGCCGGGACCTCGGGGCAGTCGACGGTGCCGTCCGGAAGGACCAGCACGGGTCCGGGGTGGCCGGCGCGGGCCACCGAGCAGTTCCCGGAGACCGCGTCGTAGATGGCGTACACACAGCCGGCTCCGGCGATCTCGGCGCCGCTGCCGGATGCTTGGTCCTGATCGATCCGGCTGACCAGCTCGTCGAGGTGTCCGAGGAGTTCGTCGGGCGCGAAGTCCAGCGCGGAGAAGTTATGGATGCCGGTGCGCAGCCGCCCCATGGTGGCGGCTGCGCTCAGTCCGTGTCCGACCACGTCACCGACGACCAGCGCGACCCGGGCTCCGGACAGCGGGATCACGTCGTACCAGTCGCCGCCCACCTCGGCGCGCGCCGGAAGGTAGCGGTGGGCGATGTCGAGGGCGTTCTGTTCGGGCAGGTCGCGCGGCAGCAGGCTGCGTTGCAGCGTCACGGCCATTTCGTGCTCGCGGGTGTAACGGCGGGCGTTGTCCACGTTGACGGCCGCTCGGGCCACCAGTTCCTCGGCGAAGGACTGGTCGTCGTCGTCGAACGGCTCGGAATCGCCCACGCGCCAGAAGTTGACCAGGCCCAGGACGACGCCACGTGCGTGCAGCGGTACGGAGAGCACCGAGTGGAGTCCGTATTCGAAGCTCTTCGCGGCCTGCTCCGGGTTCCAGTACCGCCATCCCAGCTGGGTGACGACCTCGGGTTCCAGCCCGGCTTCGCTGCTGTTCACGCGCATGGCCCTGATCCGGCCGGGGACGAAGCCGACCAGTTGGCCGACCGGGTACAGGGGCTGGTTCGGGTTCGTGGACGCGATGGCGGTGCGGCGCATGTCCATCGGGACATTCGACGGCAGGGACGGCCGGTCCCCCGGCAGCACGGGATCGGCCAGGTCGACGGTCGTGATGTCGGCGAAGCCGGGGGTCGCCACATCCGCCAGCTCCTGGGCCGTCCGGGTCACGTCGAGGGTGGTGCCGATCCGGGTGCTGGCCTCGTAGAGGAGCAGCAGGCGTTCGTGGACGAGTTCGGCCCTGCCCGTGACCTTGCGGAGTTCGGTGGTGTCCCGCAGGGTCGCCACTGCGCTGGACGCCCCGCCGGGTGCTCGCGTCGGTCGGACGTTGACAGCCAGCAGCCGGTTGCCGCTGCGCAGCACCTCGTCGGCGACGGTCCTGCCGGAGGCGAGCAGCTCGGCGGTGGCGGGGGCCAGCCCCAGGTCCGTCACGTCGCGGCCCTCGGCGTCGGGGGGCAGGTCGAGGAGTCTGCGGGCCTCGTCGTTGGCGAGTGTCAGCCGGTGGTCGGGGCCGACGATGAGGACTCCCTCGCGGACCGCGTGCAGCACCGCGTCGTGGTGCTCGTACATCCGGGTCATCTCGGCGGGTCCGAGCCCATGGGTCTGGCGGCGCAGCCGCCTGCTCACCAGGGCCGCGCCGCCCGTGGTGACGGCGAACGCGGCGGCCGCGGCTCCCACGCTCCATGGGATGGACCGGTCGGCGGCGCTGTTCACCGTCTCGACGGTGATTCCGACGGAGACCAGGCCGGCGATCGAACCGTCCGGCCTGGTCACGGGCACCATGGACTGGACCGCGGGGCCCCGGCTGCCGACGAGGGTCCGGGTGATTTCGTGTCCGGCCAGTACCTCCTTGTAGGGGCCGATGACATGCTTGCCGATCAGTGCGGGGTCGGGGTGGGTGTAACGGATGCCCTGGGTGTTGCCCACGACGACGTACTCGACATCGGCGTACTTGCGGACCTCCTCCGCGCGCGGCTGGAGGACGGCCGTGGGGTTCGCGCTGTCCAGCGCCGGAGCGATCCCCGGCGAGTGGGCGAATGTCTCGGCCACGCTCAGGGTGTGGGTCCGGGCCTCGTTCACGCTGTCTCGGTGCCCCTTGACCACCATCAGGGTCGCGGCGCTGGCGACGAGCAGGAGAACGAGCGCGAGCACGAGGAGGAAGACCTGACCGGCCAGCGTGCGCACGGTGAACAGCGAGCGCAGTTGCCGGGCCTGAGAGTGGTGGGTCATGTCCCGGCCGGACGGCGCTGGGGCGGTTCGGCCCGTGCCTCCTCCGTCGTGCCGATCTGGTCGACGGGCGGAGCCTCGCAGCCACACCTTGAATCGACCTATACCAGACATGTCTTCATATCTAGCATGATTCGCTCCTGCCCAGGACATCGCCGCTCAGCGACTCAGAACCCGCCGCCGTCGAAGCCACCGCCTCCCCCGAAGTCGCCGCCCCCGCCGAAACCTCCGCCGTCGAACCCGGACGGATCGAAGTCGGAGCCGGAGAAGTCCCCGCCGGCCCAGCCGCCGTCGGAGCCGAAGTCACCGCCGCCGTACTCCGCGGCGTACGCCGGGCTCGACAGCATGGAGCCGAGCACGGTGCCGAACAGCAGCCCGGGGAGCAGCCCGCTGCCGAAGTAGCCGCCCGCCCAGGGGCCGTAGGCGGGGCCCGCCTCCCAGTACGGGCGGTGGCGGCCGTCGTCCGTCTCGACGGTGCGGCTCAGCGGCTCCTCGCCCGCGCGCAGCCGGGCCCCGTCCGCCGCGCAGACCGGGACCTCGCGGGCCGTCCCCCCGGAGGGGGACCACCGGACATCGGTGACCGAGGGGCCGTGGCGCGGGTCGAAGAAGCACGGCGGGCGCCGGACCGGCGGTTCGCGGCCGGTGCGACGGGCCTCCAGCACGGCGAGGGAGAAGCGGCCGTCCTCCAGCGCCCGCGTCACCGCGCGCACGTCGGAAGGGTGGCGGGACCGGGCCATGAGGACCTTCGCGGTCTCGTAGGAGTCGAGGGCCCGTTCGTAGTCGGCGCGCATGGCGTCGTCGGCACCCGGCTCGGCGGGGTGGAAGTCGAGGCGCTCCAGGGCCTCGCCGTACGCGGTGATGTCCTCGTCGACGACCACCCGGAGCCTGTCGAGGGCGGCCCGCTCCTCCTCCGCCCTGCGCCTGCGGCCCCGCCGGGCGACCAGGTAGGCCGTGCCGCCGCCCAGCACCAGGATCGCGCCGAGCGCGATCAGTCCGGCGGCGGGGGGCCCGCCCCGCGCGGTGGAACCGCCCCAGGAGGCGGGGGCGCTGCCCCTGGCCTGCTCGACGACCCGGTCGACGAAGGCGTTCAGCTGGGTCGCGGCGTCGATGTCCGTCCCGGGCGTCTTCACGGCGGCGGTAAGATTCCGGACCGCCTGTGTGGGCATGACCTGCGGGTCGGCGCCCGCGGCGAACCCGTCGCCGAGACGGACCGCGTAGACACCGGTGATGCCGGTGTCGGTGCGCAGGGTGGGCAGCACGGTCTGTTCCGGGAAGGCCGCGGTCCGCGGCAGGACCGCCACGAACACGGGTTTGCCGGCGTCCTTGATCTTCCGCGCCAGGGACGCCGCCTGGCTCGGGGAGAGCTGATCGGCGGCGGCCGGGTCGACGTACACCGGGCTCTTGCGCAGCGCCCGCGCGACATCCTCGACGGTCGACGCGCCGACGGCCGCCCCGCGGCCCCGGTCCGACACGGCTGAGAAGGGCGGGACAGCCGGGACGGGCACGAGGGCCGGGGCGTGCGCGACGGGCGCGACGGGCGCGACGGGCGGAACATCCGGCACGGCTGAGCCGGCCGGGACAATCGGGGCCGCCCGGGCGGCCGGGACGACCGGGGCCGGTGGGGCGGTCGGGGCGTGCGCCGTGGCGGGCAGGGCCGACGACAGCACCAGCAGGAGCAGCCCGGCCAGCCAGATCAGGAACGTCCTGTTCCGCATACTTCGACGCTAACCCGGGCGGGCGAACCGCGCCCCGCCGGCCACCGGCCGCCGCCCGCCGCCTCGCCGACGCTGCCGCCCCACCGGCCGTCACCTCGCCGAGGCGCCGCCGTGCCACCCGCCACCGGCCGCCCCGTCGGGCTGCGTCCCACCGGTGGATGCCCCGCCGGGACGCCGCCGCGCCGCCGTGCTTACGACCTGGGGAGCCATGGGGAGCGGGCTCCCCATGGCTCCCCAGGTGGTTACTCCGTGGGCTCGATCCCGGCCCGCAGCAGCCCGTACGTGTACGCGTCCTCCAGCGCCTGCCAGGACGCCGCGATGACGTTCTCCGCCACGCCGACCGTCGCCCACTCGCCGTTGCCGTCGCTCGTGGTGATGAGGACGCGCGTGGTGGACTCCGTGCCGGTGCGGCCTTCGAGGATGCGGACCTTGTAGTCGACCAGTTCCAGCTTGGCCAGCTGCGGGTGGATCCGCTCCAGCGCCACGCGCAGCGCCCGGTCGAGGGCGTTGACCGGGCCGTTGCCCTCGGCGGTGGCGACGATCCGCTCGCCCTTGGCCCAGAGCTTCACGGTCGCCTCGTTGGCGTGCGTGCCGTCGGGGCGGTTCTCGACGATGGCCCGCCAGGACTCGGTGCGGAAGTAGCATCGGCGGCGGCCCTCGGCCTCGGCGCGCAGCAGCAGTTCGAAGGACGCGTCGGCCGCCTCGTAGGTGTAGCCCCTCAGCTCGCGCTCCTTGACGCGCTCGACGACCCGGCCGACGAGTTCGCGGTCGCCGCCGAGGTCGATGCCGAGCTCCTTGCCCTTGAGCTCGATGGAGGCGCGGCCCGCCATGTCGGAGACCAGCATCCGCATGGTGTTGCCGACCAGCGCGGGATCGATGTGCTGGTAGAGGTCCGGGTCGACCTTGATCGCGGAGGCGTGCAGCCCGGCCTTGTGGGCGAAGGCGGAGACGCCGACGTAGGGCTGGTGGGTGGACGGGGTGAGGTTGACGACCTCGGCGATCGCGTGCGAGACGCGGGTCATGTCGGCCAGCGCGCCCTCGGGCAGGACGGTCTTGCCGTACTTGAGCTCCAGGGCGGCGACGACGGGGAAGAGGTTGGCGTTGCCGACGCGCTCGCCGTAGCCGTTGGCGGTGCACTGGACGTGGGTGGCGCCCGCGTCGACGGCGGCCAGGGTGTTGGCGACGGCGCAGCCGGTGTCGTCCTGGGCGTGGATGCCGAGCCGGGCGCCGGTGTCGGCGAGCACGGTGGAGACGGTGGCCTGGACCTGGGCGGGGAGCATGCCGCCGTTGGTGTCGCAGAGGATGACGACGTCCGCGCCGGCCTCGGCGGCGGCGCGGACCACGGACTTGGCGTACTCGGGGTTGGCGCGGTAGCCGTCGAAGAAGTGCTCGCAGTCCACGAAGACCCGGCGGCCCTGTTCGCGCAGGTGGGAGACGGTGTCGCGGACCATCTCCAGGTTCTCTTCGAGGGTGGTGCGCAGGGCGAGTTCCACATGGCGGTCGTGGGACTTGGCGACCAGGGTGATCACTTGGGCGCCTGAGTCCAGCAGCGCCTTGACCTGGGGGTCCTCCGCGGCCTTGCCGCCCGGCCTGCGGGTCGCGCCGAAGGCGACCAGCTGGGCGTTCCTGAACTCGATCTCCTGCCGGGCGCGGGCGAAGAACTCGGTGTCACGGGGGTTGGCGCCGGGCCAGCCGCCCTCGATGAAGCCCACGCCGAAGTCGTCCAGGTACCGGGCGATCGTGAGCTTGTCAGCGACCGTCAGATTGATGCCTTCACGCTGGGCCCCGTCGCGCAGCGTGGTGTCGAAGACATGGAAGCCGTCGTCGGTGGCCTGGGCCGTGGCCTTGGTGGTCATGCTGGTCTGACTCCTGTCGGATGAGTGGATCCGGACGATCTGGCTCCACTTGCCCCCATCATCCCGCGTGCCTCGCCCCGGCCGTGGTGAGGGCCGGAAAACGAAAAAACCCCTCGCGGGTGCGAGAGGTCTGCGCGCGGGTCTGGGGCACGGTGGCCGTGCCGCACGGGGTGGTGCGGGACGGTCACTGCGGACCGGCGCGCCTGTTGCCAATAATCATGACGAACGAGGGCACGGAAGCAGTGTCGCACAGGGTCGCCTCCGTGCCGTGACATGTCTCAGGATGCGGGCGTGACGCTCGTGGTCCCGGCGGCGCCGGAGGGCTCCGCCCGTTCCGCCCCCGGCCTTCCGGTGCCGACCCTCCCGAGGTCGATGTCCCGGGTCTCCCGCATCGTGAGATAGACGACCAGGGAGACCGCGGCGCAGCCGGCCACGTACCAGTAGAAGCCGGACTCCGCCCCCGCCTTCTTGAACCAGAGGGCCACGTACTCGGCGGTGCCGCCGAAGAGCGCGTTGGCGAGGGCGTAGGGGAGCGCGACGCCGAGGGCGCGGATGCCCGTCGGGAAGAGTTCGGCCTTCACACAGGCGTTGATGGAGGTGTAGCCGGTGACGACGACCAGGGCGAGGAGCGCCAGCCCGAAGGCGGGCCAGAAGGTTCCGGCGTGCCGGAGCAGCGTCATGATCGGCACGGTCAGGAAGGTGGAGCCGATCGCGAAGGTGATCAGCAGCGGGCGGCGGCCGATCCGGTCGGAGAGCAGTCCGGCGAGCGGCTGGAGGCACATGAAGACGAAGAGGGCGCAGAAGCTGACGAGCGAGGCGGTGGACTTCTCCATCCCGGCGCTCCTGGAGAGGAACTTGGTCAGATAGGTCGTGTACGTGTAGTACGCGACGGTGCCGCCCATGGTCAGGGCCATCACCAGGAACGCCTCGCGCCTGTGCCGCCACAGCGCCCTCAGCGTGCCCCGGTCGCGCTGCTCGGCGGCGCCCGACTCGGCGTACACCTCGGTCTCCAGCATCGAGCGGCGCAGGTAGAAGACGACCGCGGCACCGAGCGCGCCGATGATGAAGGGAATCCGCCAGCCCCAGCTGTGCAGGGCCGCCTCGGACATGGTGCGCTGCATGACGATCTGGAGGCCGAGGCCGACGAGTTGGCCGGCGGTCATGGACACGTACTGGAAGCTGGAGGCGAAGCCGCGCCGGCCGGGGGCGGACGCCTCGGTGAGGTAGGTGGCGCTGGCGGCGTATTCGCCGCCGACGGAGAGGCCCTGGAGGAGCCGGGCCAGCAGGAGCACGGCGACCCCGCCGTATCCCGCGGTGTCGTACGTCGGCGCGGCGGCGATGAGGACCGCGGAGGCCGACATGAGGGTGACGGTCAGGGTGAGCGCGGCCTTGCGGCCTCTGCGGTCACCGATCCGGCCGAGCAGCCAGCCGCCGACCGGTCTCATGAAGAAGCCCACGGCGAAGATGCCCATGGTGTTCATGAGGTTGGCGGTCTCGTTGCCCTCGGGGAAGAACGAATCCGCGAAGTAGACGGCGAAGGTCGCGTACACGAACCAGTCGAACCACTCGACCATGTTGCCCGCGGAGCCGATCCAGATCTTCTTCCACTGCTCTCGTCCCATGGTCCGCCACCGTGCCCGAACGGCCGGGAGCGCGACAAGGGCGCAACGGGCAACGATCACACGTACTCAGAGGTCGGCGGCTGCGGGGCGATGAGTGATTCTTCGATGAACTCCCGCACCTGGTCGAGGACTTGAGTCCGTCCGGTACCGGGCAGACCGACCGCGACATGGACGCTGAACCCGTCGAGCAGGGCCCGCAGCCGGGTGGCGAACCGTTCGGCGTCGACGGCACGGAACTCCCCGCGCGAGGCCCCCTCCGCGAGCAGCGCCACCAGGTCCCGGTGCCAGGCGTCCTCGATCGCGGACTGCCGGGCGCGGGCGTTGTCGTCGGCGTTCTGCGAGCGGTTCCAGACCTCCAGCCAGAGCGTCCAGTGCGGGTCGCGGGGGCCGTCGGGGAGATACAGGCCCAGGTACGCGTCGAGCCGTTCGCACACCGTCCCGGGCCCGGCCAGCAGAGTGCGCCGCCGCTCGCCGAGCCGGCCCTCGCTCCACTCCAGGGTGCGAAGCAGCAGTTCGTCCTTGGTGCGGAAGTAGTAGAGGAGGTGGCCGCTGCTCATGCCGACCTCACGGCCCAGCCCGGCCATGGTGAGGCCGTCGAGGCCCCGTTCGGCGATGGTGGCCATGGCGGCGGCCAGCACCTCCTCGCGGGGCGGGGCGGTGTTGCGACGGCGTGGGGCGGAGGGCACGGTTCGGACCTTCGGCTGCTGTTGGCGGGTGGCCTCGGTCGTCGGGACCCTCGGCCGCGGTGGTGGGCCTGCCTCGGTCTCGGACCTTCGGCCGCTGCTGGACGGTTCAGACCCTCGGCTGCTGCTGGGTGATGCAGTGGATGCCTCCACCGCCCGCGAAGATCGTACGCGCGTCGACGAGGGTGACCGTGCGGTCGGGGAACAGTTCCCGGAAGATCGCCGCCGCCTCCTCGTCGCGCGGGTCGTCGAAGGCGCACAGGACCACGCCGCCGTTGCAGAGGTAGTGGTTGATGTAGGAGTAGTCGACCCACTCCCCCTCGGCCTCCAGCACGGTGGGGGCGGGGACCTCCACGACGTCCAGGGAGCGGCCCCGGGCGTCGGTGGCGGCGCGCAGGATGCGGACGGTCTCGCGGGTGATCTCGTGGTCGGGGTGGGCCGGGTCCGGCTGGACGTGGACGACGACGGTGCCCGGGCGGGCGAAGGCGGCGACGATGTCGACGTGCCCGAGGGTGCCGTACGTGCCGTAGTCGCCGGACAGTCCGCGCGGCAGCCAGATGGCCTTCTCGGTGCCGAGCCGGGCGTGGATCTCGGCCTCGACCTGCTCGCGGGTCCAGCCGGGGTTGCGCTCCGGGCCGAGCTGGACGGTCTCGGTGAGCAGCACGGTGCCCTCGCCGTCGACGTGGAGGGCGCCGCCCTCGTTGACGAGCGGCGAGCCGTGCACGGGGACGTCGGCGAGTCCGGCGACGGCGCGCGCGATGTGCTGGTCGTGCTCCCAGCGGGCCCAGTCCTGGGCGCCCCAGCCGTTGAACGTCCAGTCGACGGCGGCCAGTCGGTGCCCGTCGGTGACGAAGGTGGGGCCGATGTCGCGCATCCAGGCGTCGTCGAGCGGGCGGACCGCCAGGTCGATGTCCGGGCCGAGGAGCTCGCGGGCGCCGTCCTGCTGACCGGGGCCGACGACCATCGTGACGGGTTCGAAGCGGCGGACGGCGCGGGCGACGGCGGCCCAGGCGTGCCGGGCCTCGTCCAGTTCGGCCTCGGTGGCGAAGGTGGGGTTGGGGCCCGGCCAGGCCATCCAGGTGCGCTCGTGCGGGGCCCACTCGGGGGGCATGCGGAAGGTCATGGAGTGTCCTTGAGTGATTCTCGGGTGTTCGGGGAGACGGGTCACCGGGAGGCGCCCGGCCGCCGAACGGCGCCGAACGCCGGGGAGCGCCGGGCGTGGAGGGAACGCCGGGTACCGGGGAGCTTGGGGAGTCAGAGGAAGTAGAGGCGGTTGAGGGAGACGGACTCGGCGGGCTCGGAACGCAGCGGGTCGCCGTCCAGCGTGACCAGGCCGCTGCGGGTGTTCACGTCGACCGCTCCGGTACGGGAGTTGTGGACGAGGTCGCCGGGGCCGATGCCGCGGGTGCCGCGTACGCCGACGCGGCACCGCCGGGTGGGCATCAGGTCCGCGCCCAGCTCGGTCGCCGCCTGCGAGACGAAGGCCACGGAGAGGTCGGCGGCGGTCGCCCCGTACGCCCCGAACTGCGGTCCGAGGACGAGGGGTTCGCAGGTGTCGGTGGCGGCGTTCGGGTCGCCCGTGACCCCGTACGCCGGGAATCCGGCCTTCAGCACGAGCTGCGGTTTGGCGCCGAAGAACTCGGGCCGCCACAGCACGATGTCGGCGAGCTTGCCGGTCTCGATGGAGCCGACCTCGTGCGCGAGGCCATGGGCGATGGCGGGGTTGATGGTGAGCTTGGCGATGTAGCGCAGCACCCGGGCGTTGTCGTCCGCCGGTCCGTCGCCGTCCAGAGGCCCGCGCTCCGCCTTCATCTTCCCGGCCATCGCGAAGGTGCGGCGCACCGTCTCCCCGGCACGTCCCATGCCCTGCGCGTCGGAGGAGGTGATGCCGATGGCGCCCAGGTCGTGCAGCACGTCCTCGGCGCCCATCGTCCCGGCCCGGATCCGGTCCCGGGCCATGGCGGCGTCGCCCGGCAGGTCGGTCTTGAGGTCGTGCACGGAGACGATCATCCCGTAGTGCTCGGCGACGGCGTCCCGGCCGAAGGGCAGCGTCGGGTTGGTGGACGAGCCGATGACGTTCTCGACGCCCGCCATCCTGAGGACGTTGGGGACGTGTCCGCCGCCGCAGCCCTCGATGTGGAAGGCGTGGACGGTACGGCCTTCGAGGACGCGCAGGGTGTCCTCGACCGACAGGCACTCGTTCAGCCCGTCGCTGTGCAGGGCGACCTGTACGTCGTGCTCCTCGGCCACGCGCAGCGCGGTGTCCAGGGCGCGGGCATGGGCGCCCATGTCCTCGTGGACCTTGAAGCCGCAGGCCCCGCCCTCGGCGAGCGCCTCGACCAGGGGGGCGCTTCCGGAGGACGAACCCCGGCCCAGGAAGCCGATGTTGACCGGCCAGGCGTCGAAGGCGTTGAACGCGTGGCGCAGCGCCCAGGGCGAGTTGACGCCGACGCCCCAGACCGGGCCGAACTCCTGGCCGATGATCGTGGTGACGCCCGAGGCGAGCGATGCCTCCATGATCCGCGGCGAGAGCAGGTGGACGTGCGTGTCGACGGCGCCCGCCGTGGCGATCATCCCCTCCCCGGAGACGATGGTGGTGCCGGTGCCCACGACGACGTCGACGCCGTCGAGGGTGTCCGGGTTGCCCGCCCGCCCGATGGCCGCGATGCGTCCCTCGCGGATGCCGACCGAGACCTTGCGGACGCCCTGCACGGCGTCGATGACCAGGACGTTGCTGATGACGACGTCACAGGTGTCGCGAACGGCCGCCGCCTTGAGGTGCAGCCCGTCGCGGGCGGTCTTGCCGAACCCGGCGAGGAACTCGTCGCCGTACGCCTGGGCGTCGGACTCGACACGCACGGTCAGCCCGGAGTCGCCGAGCCGGACCAGGTCCCCGGCGCGCGGGCCGTGCACGGAGGCGTACTCGTGTCCGTCGATTCCGTCGATGCTCATCGCCGCCCTCCTCGTTCGGTGCCGTGTCCGGATTCCGCCGCGCCGTCCGGCTCCGGCGCCGGTACGTCCTCCCGTTCGGGCGCCGGGCCGGCGCCCAGGTAGCCGCAGGCCGCCGCGCGCCTCAGGGCCTCCTCGCGCGCTCCGGGCGCGTCGAGCGGGCCGTCGACGAGCCCGGCGAATCCGATGGCGATCCGGTCCCCGCCGATGGGCACCAGCCCCACCTCGACGCTCTCCCCCGGCCCGAACCGGACGGAGGACCCGGCTGGGACGCACAGCCGCGTCCCGTACGCGGCGGACCGGTCGAAGTCGAGCCGGGGGTTCGCCTCGAAGAAGTGGAAGTGCGAGGTCACGGAGACCGGGACGGTCGCGGTGTTGCGGACGGTCAGTCGCGTTGCGGGCTCGGGCCCGGGGGTGACGGGACCGGGGACGACGGCCCCGGGAGCGTCCTCACCGAGTCCGGCGCCGTCGCCCAGCGGGCTGGGCACCACGGCGAGCCGCGAACCGTCGTCGAAGACGGCCTCCACGTGGACCTCGGTGACGACGTCCGCGACGCCCGGCAGCACGTCGTCGGGCCCGAGCACGGAGCGCCCCGCCTCGATGGCCTCGGCGAGCCTGCGCCCGTCGCGGGCCGCCTCGCAGACCGTGTCCGCGATCAGTGCCGTCGCCTCGGGGACATTGAGCCGCAGCCCTCGGGCGCGGCGGGCCCGGGCCAGTTCGGCGGCGCCGAACAGCAGCAGCCGGTCCCGTTCCGTCGGGGTCAGTCGCACGCCTGCACACCTCCTGTTTAGAGCAGCACTCTAACCATGAGGGGAGGGAATTGGGAAAGATGCCTTCACCACATTCGAGTGCTGCTCGACAGCTCTCGGCGACGGGCGGAGCTGCGGTCGGCGCGACGGGCGGACACGACGAAGGCCGCGCCCGGCATGGAGCCGGGCGCGACCTTGGGGTCGTACGCACCAGACGCCGCACGGCCCGGCCTTCGGCCGAACGACGCCACTTCGAAGGCAGGACCTAGCCGAGCGGGTGCATCCAGCCGTGGGTGTCCTCGGCGACCCCGCGCTGGATGTCCAGCAGCCGTTCACGCAGCTTCAGCGTGACCTCGCCGGGACCGCCGTCGCCCTGGGCCCACTCGCCGCCCTCGCACTTGACGGTGCCGACGGGGGTGATGACGGCGGCGGTTCCGCAGGCGAAGACCTCCGTGAGGGTGCCCTTCTCGGTGTCCTCGCGCCACTGGCCGATGGAGACCCGGCCCTCCTCGGACTCGTAGCCGAGGTCGCGGGCGACCGTGAGCAGCGAGTCACGGGTGACGCCGGCCAGCAGCGAACCGGTCAGGGTCGGGGTGACGATCTTGTTCCCGTACACGAAGTACAGGTTCATGCCACCGAGCTCCTCGACCCACTTGTGCTCGACCGCGTCGAGGTAGGCGACCTGGTCGCAGCCCTTCTCGCTCGCCTCGGCCTGGGCGAGGAGGGAGGCGGCGTAGTTGCCGCCGGTCTTGGCGTCGCCCATGCCGCCGGGGACGGCTCGCACCCGGTTCTCGGAGAGCCAGATGGAGACCGGCTTGACGCCGCCGGGGAAGTAGGCACCGGCCGGGGATGCGATGACGACGAAGAGGTACTCGTTGGCGGGCTTCACCCCGAGACCGACCTCGCTCGCGATCATGAACGGGCGCAGGTAGAGCGACTCCTCGCCGCCGTGCGCCGGAACCCATGCCTTGTCCTGCTGGACCAGCAGGTCGCACGCCTCGATGAATGTCTCGACCGGCAGCTCCGGCATGGCCAGCCGGCGCGCCGACGCCTGGAACCGCCGGGCGTTCGCGTCGGGGCGGAACGTGGCGACGGAGCCGTCGGGCCGGCGGTACGCCTTGAGCCCCTCGAAGATCTCCTGGGCGTAGTGGAGCACGGTGGTCGCGGGGTCGAGGGAGAGCGGACCGTAGGGGACGAGCTGGCCGTCGTGCCAGCCCCGGCCCTCGGTCCACCGGATCGTCACCATGTGGTCGGTGAAGTACCGGCCGAATCCCGGCTTGGCGAGAATGGCCTCGCGCTCCGCGTCGGACAGCGGGTTCGAGGAGGGCTTGAGCTCGATCGTGGGCGTCGTCATGAGTGCGTGTCCTTCACCTGTCGTGATGTGTGGGACCGCACACGCGCCGCTCCTGCCGGGCGGGCGCCGGGACGTCCGGATCCGGACCGGCCCGCACACGAAGGGTGGGCGTCACGGGTCCTGGCGCGCCTCTCCGCCGCGGTGTCGCCCCTCAGCATGGTCGTGAATCGGCCATGTGCGGTCCGTCACCCGGCAGCCGCGCGCCCCGGTTCCCGCTTCGCTTTCCACCCTTCATGCGCCGGTCTGTCCGGCCGCGAGTCGCGGCCCCGTTCGATTATCGCCCCCGGGAGGCCGCGCACGAAATGACGCGAATGCGGTCCTGTGCTCGGTGGTGACACCCGGGACCGCACAGAAGAAGCCGCCGGGTGCTGTCTGCGACCCGGCGGCCTCGATACACGGAGTCGTCGGGTCAGCTCGCTACGCGTACCGCGAGCGCGTCGCCGATCTGGTCGGTGGTACGGGGCGATCCGCCTCCCCCGGAGCCTTCAGGGCCCGGGAGGTGCCCCCCTCGCTCCGCCAGGTCGGCGGAGACGGCGTCCTCGATACGGGCGGCCTCGGCCTCGTGTCCGAGGTGGCGCAGCAGGAGGGCGACGGAGAGGATCGTGGCCGTCGGGTCGGCCTTGCCCCGGCCCGCGATGTCGGGCGCGGAGCCGTGGACCGGTTCGAACATCGACGGGAAGTCGCCCGTCGGGTTGATGTTGCCGGAGGCGGCCAGGCCGATGCCACCGGTCACGGCGGCGGCGAGGTCGGTGAGGATGTCACCGAAGAGGTTGTCGGTGACGATGACGTCGAAGCGCTCCGGCTGGGTGACGAAGAAGATCGTCGCGGCGTCGACGTGCAGGTAGTCGGTGGTGACCTCGGGGTACTCGGCCGCGACCTTGTCGAAGATGTTCTTCCACATGTGGCCCGCGTACACGAGGACGTTGTTCTTGTGAACGAGCGTCAGCTTCTTGCGCGGGCGGGCGGCGGCCCGCTCGAACGCGTCACGGACGACGCGCTCGACGCCGTAGGCGGTGTTGACACTGACCTCGGTGGCGACCTCGTGCTCCGTACCGGTGCGCAGCGAGCCGCCGTTGCCGGTGTACGGGCCCTCGGTGCCCTCGCGGACCACGACGAAGTCGATGTCCGGACGGCCCGCCAGCGGGGTCGCGGTGTTCGGGAACAGCTTCGACGGACGCAGGTTGACGAAGTGGTCGAAGGCGAACCGCAGCTTCAGCAGGAGCCCGCGCTCCAGGACGCCGGACGGCACGGAGGGGTCCCCGATCGCGCCGAGCAGGATGGCGTCGTGGCCCTTGAGGGCTTCGAGTTCCGCGTCCGGCAGGGTTTCGCCGGTGCGGTGCCAGCGCCGGGCGCCGAGGTCGTACTCCTTGGTCTCCAGCTTCACATCCTGCGGGAGAACGGCCCTGAGGACCTTGAGGCCCTGGGCCACGACCTCCTGGCCGATGCCGTCACCGGGGATCACTGCGAGATTGATGCTGCGAGACATGTCCGCACCTTACTGCGCGTCCCACCCCATGACACGACGCGTCCATCATGTGGACGCGTCGGCAGCTGTCACGCGGTCGGGGACCCCGCTGCTGTCAGTGCCCCGTGGAGCCGCCGTTGTCCCTGCGGTCGAGGGCGCGCTGGAGGGCGGCGGCGGCGTTCCGGCGCTCCGACTCGGTCGGGCGGTGGGTGTGACGGACGCGGCGGGCGGTCGTCTCGGCCATGATGGATCGACTCCTTGAGATCGCGAGGACTTCGAGATCGAAAAACCGTGAACGTGATGTCGAGATCGGGATTTCGAGGCGCCGGAAGGGGCGGGGAGTCGGCGCCGCAGGGGTTGCCTGCGCGGGGCGCGCGCACTCACGACCGCCGGTCGCTGGATCGAGCGAGACGTTCGGCTCCTACAAAGCTAGGACAGCCCGGCCGGTCTGTCTCCACAATTACTCGGACTTCCTACTATCTGAGACGGAGAACACTCCGCCCGCCCGCGTGCCCCGCCGGCCCGCGTGCCTCACCGGCCTTTCCGCCCCACCGGCCCGCCCCGGCTCACAGCACGTCGCCGTCGCGCCAGTCGAAGACCAGCGCCCCGGGATCGGCGGACAGATCCTCGGGACCGGCGGGCACGGCCTCGGGGCGGCCGGCGGTCAGGTCCCCGGAGGGAACGGGCAGTGCCCCGCCCGCCACACCCCTGACGTACGTGGAGCCCTCCTCCTCCGGCAGCCGCTCGATCCCGTGCGGCCCCTGCACGGCGATCCGTCCGGGCCACACCCACCAGCCGCGCCCGGCGTACATCGCGGCGCCCTCCTCCGAGGCGGAGAGGGCCGCGAAGGCGTACGCCCTGTCCACGACCTGTTCCAGAGCGGCCATCACCCGCCCGCCGAGCCCCTCCCGGCGCCGGTCGGCGCGGACCGCCACGGCCTCCACATAGCCGATCCGGTACGAGCGGCCCGCCAGGACCACCCGGCGCTGGCCCACGCTGCCGTGGGCGAGGATTCCGCTGTCGTCACGGATGTACGCGTGGATGCCGCCGAGGGTGTGGTCCCAGTCCTCGTCGCTGAAGTCGCCCTCGAAGGCGGTGTCCAGGAAGGCCCGGATCTCGTCGAGGGCGGCCGGGGCGAGCTGATGGGTGTGCGCGGTACGCAGGGCGGGGGCGGTCGGCTCGGTCATGGCCGTCAGCCTGCCACGCGGAGAACACGACGGGCACCGAACAAGCCACCCGCCCCGCGAGAGCCGCAACATGGAAACCGCCTCCCGGCCGGCAGGGGAACCGGTCGGGAGGCGGAGTTCTGGCGGGGCGCCGGTGGGGCGGCGCCCCGCGAGGGCGTCGGCCCCCGGGCGGGGGCCGATGCGAGGGATATCAGCCCTGGTGGGGGTAGGTGTACTCGGTCGGCGGGACCAGCGTCTCCTTGATGGCCCGGGTCAGGGTCCAGCGCTGGAGGTTCTGCGGGGCGCCCGCCTTGTCGTTGGTGCCGGAGGCCCGGCCGCCGCCGAAGGGCTGCTGGCCGACCACGGCACCGGTCGACTTGTCGTTGATGTAGAAGTTGCCCGCGGCGTACCGCAGCTTCTCCATCGTGTACGCGGCCGCGGTGCGGTCGCCCGCGATGACGGAACCGGTCAGCGCGTAGTCGGAGACCGACTCCATCTGCTCCAGCATCGCGTCGTACCGGTCGTCCTCGTAGACGTGCACGGCGAGGATCGGGCCGAAGTACTCGGTCGTGAAGACCTCGTTCGAAGGGTCGGTGCACTCGATGACGGTCGGGCGGACGAAGTAGCCGACCGAGTCGTCGTACGTGCCGCCCGCGATGACCGTGCAGGACGGGTCGGCCGCGGCACGGTCGATGGCCGCCTTGTTCTTGGCGAACGAGCGCTCGTCGATGACGGCGCCGATGAAGTTCGACAGGTCGGTGACGTCGCCCATGGTGATGGAGTCGACCTCGGCGGCGAACTTCTCCTTGAAACCGGAGTTCCAGATGGAGGCCGGGATGTACGCGCGGGAGGAGGCCGAGCACTTCTGGCCCTGGAACTCGAAGGAGCCCCGGGTCAGCGCGGTCTTCAGGACGGCGTGGTCGGCCGACGGGTGGGCGACGACGAAGTCCTTGCCACCGGTCTCGCCGACGAGCCGCGGGTAGGTGCGGTAGTTGGCGATGTTGTTGCCGACCGTCCGCCACAGGTGCTGGAAGGTGGCGGTCGAGCCGGTGAAGTGGATACCGGCCAGGTCACGGTGGTTGAGGGCCACCTCGGAGACGGCGAGGCCGTCGCCCGTCACCAGGTTGATGACGCCCTTGGGCAGGCCCGCCTCCTCCAGGAGCCGCATCAGCAGCACGGCGGCGTGGGTCTGCGTCGGGGACGGCTTCCACACCACGACGTTGCCCATGAGGGCCGGGGCGGTGGGCAGGTTGCCCGCGATGGCCGTGAAGTTGAACGGCGTGATCGCGTAGACGAAGCCCTCCAGCGGACGGTGGTCCATGCGGTTCCACACGCCCGGGGAGTTGGCCGGGGGCTGCTCGGCGAGGATCTGGCGCGCGTAGTGCACGTTGAAGCGCCAGAAGTCGACGAGCTCACAGGGGGTGTCGATCTCCGCCTGCTGGGCGGTCTTGGACTGGCCGAGCATCGTGGAGGCGGCCATCGTCTCGCGCCAGGGACCGGCGAGCAGTTCGGCGGCGCGCAGGATGATCGCGGCACGGTCGTCGAAGGAGGTCGCCCGCCAGGCCGGGGCGGCGGCCAGCGCGGCGTCGATCGCCTCCTGCGCGTCCTGCTCCGTGGCATTGGCGTACGTGCCGATGACGGCCTTGTGGTTGTGGGGCTGCACGACGTCGAAGCGCTCACCGCCACCCATCCGCTTCTCGCCGCCGATCGTCATCGGAAGCTCGATCGGGTTCTGGCCGAGCTCCTTGAGCTTCGTCTCCAGGCGGGCGCGCTCCGGGGAGCCCGGGGCGTAGGTGTGGACCGGCTCGTTGACCGGCGCGGGGACCTGAGTCACAGCGTCCATGAGTGCCTTGTCTCCTCGTGTCGGGGTTCGGGGTCGGGGGTCGGCCGAGCGGGTCAGCTCTTGGTGAGGACGGAGCGGCCGAAGAACAGGAGGTTCGCCGGCTTCTCCGCGAGACGGCGCATGAAGTAGCCGTACCAGTCGGTTCCGTACGCGGTGTACACACGCATGCGGTGGCCCTCGGCGGCGAGCCGGATGTGCTCCTCGCTGCGGATGCCGTACAGCATCTGGAACTCGTACTCGTCCAGTTTGCGCCCTGCCTTGCGGCCCAGCTCCTGGGCGATGGCGATCAGCCGGGGGTCGTGCGACCCGATCATCGGGTAGCCCTCGCCCTCCATCAGGGTCTTCAGGATGCGGACGTACGCCTTGTCGATCTCGGCCTTGTCCTGGTAGGCGACGGAGGCGGGCTCCTTGTAGGCACCCTTCACGAGGCGGACGCGGCTGCCGGCGGCGGCCAGGCGGCGGGCGTCCTCCTCGGTGCGGAACAGGTACGCCTGGATCACGCAGCCGGTCTGCGGGAAGTCCTTCCGCAGCTCCTCGTGGATGGCGAACATGGAGTCGAGGGTGGTGTGGTCCTCCGCGTCCAGGGTGACCGTGGTGCCGATCGCGGCGGCGGCCTCGACGACCGGGCGGACGTTGGCGAGCGCCAGCTCGTGGCCGCTGTGGAATCGGGCGGCGGGCCCGGAGGGCTCTCCCCCGAGGGCGGTGGAGGGCGACGGGAGGGACTGCCCGAACATGGACAGCTTCACGGACATCTCGGCCCGGGCGCCCAGCTCCAGGCCCTTGAGACGGTCGATCAGCTCCAGGTAGGCGTCACGGGCGGCGGCGGCCTGCTCGGGGGTGGTGATGTCCTCGCCCACCACGTCGAGGGTGACTTCGAGGCCCTTGTCGGCGGCGTCCCTGATGACCGGGACGACCTGGTCGACGGTCTCACCGGCGATGAACCGGTCGACGACCTGCTTCGTGCCGGGCGCGGCCGAGACGAATCGGCGCATCTTGTCGCTGCGGGACGCGGCGAGAATCACGGGACCCAGCACGGGGCACCTCCACGGAAAGTACGAACGAAGGCCGTACCGGTGCGGGGGAAACGCGGCGGTACAGCACGGAGAACCACCGTGAAATCTAAGGATCTCTCCGATCCTGGGCCATCGACAGCTGTCACGCATCCGTTGCCCAGATCTCAGACATATGTCTGAAGGGGTGCGAGAATGGCCTTGTGAAGCGCGATTACCAGGAGCTGGTCGACGAGATCTCCGGACTGCTCGGCGCCCCCGCCACGCTGGAGAACCGCGATTTCGGCCTGGTCGCCTTCGGGGCCCACGACAGCGACGACGACACGGCGATGGACCCGGTCCGCACCCGCTCGATCCTGACCAGGCGCTCCACACCCGCCGTCCGTGCCTGGTTCGAGGGCTTCGGCATCACCCGCGCCACCGGCCCGGTCCGCATTCCGCCCGCCCCGGAGGCCGGGGTGTTCCGTGGCCGGATCTGTCTGCCGGTACGCCACCGGGGGGTGGTCCTCGGTTACGTGTGGCTGCTCGACGCGGACCCCGGTCCGACCGAGGAGCGGCTGGAGGCGGCGATGGAGGTGGCGGCCCGGATCGGGGTGCTGCTCTCGGAGGAGGCGCGGGCCGGTACGGACCTGTCGCGCGAGTTCGGCGCGGTCCTCACCGCCGGGCCGGGCTGGCAGCGCGACATGGCGGTGGCCGCGCTCCGCGAGTCGCTGGGCCGGGACGCGGAGGGGCCGCAGACGGTGGTGTGCGTGTCCCCGTGGCCGGACGAGGCGCCGTCGGTCCGTACGGTGCCGTCGGCGGCGGCGCTCTCCTCGGTCGCGGCACCCGGACCGGCCGGTCCGCCCTCGCTGGCCGCGCTGGTCCGGCTGCGTTCCGCCGACTCCCTCGACCCGGCACGCACCGCAGCCGGGCGGCTGTGCTCGACCGCCGGACGGGGCGCCACCGCCGGGATCGCGGCGGCCCGCCGGGGTCTGGCGGATCTCCCGACGGCCTGGCACGAGGCGTCGGCGGCGGCCCGCGCGGCGGCGGCCGAGTCCCGCTTCGGAACGGTCACCGAGTGGTCGGCGATCGGCCCGTACCGGATGCTGACGGCGCTCCCCGCGGAGTCTGCGGCGGACCCGGCGGTCCGCGCCCTGCTGGACCCCGCGCACGCGGACCTCGCCCGCACCGCCGAGGTGTTCCTCGACTGCGCGGGCCAGGCGTCGCGGACGGCCGCCGCGCTCGGCATCCACCGCCAGACGCTCTACTACCGGCTCTCCCGCGTCCGCCAGCTCACCGGCCTCGACCTGAACGACGGCGAGGACCGGCTGCTGCTGCACATGGCCCTCAAGGGCGCCCGGCTCTGAGCAGCCAGGAGCGGGACACGAAGCGGGGCACGAAAAGGGCAGGGGACGGAGCGCGAAGGCGGTCGGCGGCACGGGGACGCCGAGCCGCCGTCGCGCGAACCCGGCCGAGCACGGGTCACCGGGCCGCGGGGACGCGAGGTGGGCCCTCGCCGCCCGTCAGCGGTCGTCGTCCGGAGCCGTGACCGGGCGGTCGCTGACGAGGGCCGCGAGCACCAGCGGGGCGTCCCCGTCGCTGTGGCCCACGGTCACCCCGGCCCAGCGGCCCGTACCGCCCACCGGGCCCCACACCACCAGGTCGCCGTAGAGGTCCTGCCGGAACAGCGCCTCGAACAGCGGATCCACCCGGGCGCCCTCCTGCCGTCGCAGCAGCGGCACATGGAGCACAACCGCGTGATGCGGGCCCCAAAGACGGTCCAATTCCGCGGCCAGGGCGGCGAGATGGGCCTCCGCCGCCTCCTGCGCGTCGTTCCACTCGGGGGCGTACACCCCGGTCAGTGCATCGCCCTCCCACAGCGGGACGACGCGGAAGCCGTCGCCGTCGGTGCCGGTCCACTCCCCCGTCTCCGGATCGCCCTCGGCCACCACGGGCCCGGACCCCGGCAGCGGGGCCGTCAGCAGCGCCTCGACGTCGGCCAGCGCCCGGGCGAGGGCGAAGGGCTCCCCGGCGCGGCAGGTCACAGCACCGCCCGGTCCATCGGACGGGGCAGCGGATCCAGCGCACCGGCGTCGCGCAGCCGCTCGTAGGCCGCCACCACCTCGGCGGTCACGTCCGCGCCCGCGTCCGCGATGCGCAACAGCACGCCGCCTCCGGGCATTTCCTCCCGGACGGCCTTCAGGTCGCCGGGCACGAGGGCGGCGCGCCCCGGGGAGAGGTAGCCGGCCCGGCCCACCACGGGGTCGCCGACGGAGTACCCGGCGTCGTCCTCCAGCGCGTCGAGCACGTCGTCGTCGCTCACGTCACCGAAGTCCGGCTCCCACTCCCGGGCGAGGACGGCGAGGAGTTCCGCCCCCGGGACCTCGGCACCGTCCGGCACATGGAGCGTCATCACGAACGACTGGAGCAGGAACTCCGGTGCGCCCCCGGCCAGTCCGCTCAGCTCGGTCCGCAGACCGGGCGCGTCCGTGCGGTGCAGCCGCAGCGCCGTGCCCGTGAGATCGGACCAGCCCTCGGCCGCCTGCGCCACGCGCAGGGCGCCGAGCAGCGCCCCCTCGTCCGCGGGCAGTTCGGTCTCCGGGCCGGTCCCGTGCACCTGCCGCCACGGGCCCGCCCCGGTGGCGCCGCCCGGTGGCACCGCCCCGGGGAGCAGTGCCGTGATCCCGTCCAGCGTCCGCTTCCAGCGTCCGGCGAGCGCCTCGGCCGACTCGGGCCGGGGCCCCCAGAAGGCCCGCACTACACGTCGCATGCACTTTCCTCCGTCGAGCTTCGTCCTCGGGCGCGGCGGGCGGTCCCGGCCGATCGCGGCCGGACCGCCACCGCGTGCAGGCTACTCGTCGAAGGCCCCCGGTTTCCTGGTGCTGTCGTTCGGCTTCGGCTTCGTGTGCACCACCTTGATCGGCAGGCCCTCGTCCCGGAACGCCTGACGGGCCGCCTTCGCCACGTCGGGGTCGGAGAAGTGCCACTCCACGGCCCGGCCGCCGGACGCCTCCACCTGGGCCCTCGCCTCGGCGACGAACTTGTCCTTGCCGGACTTGGTGAGCGTGCCCGGTTCGGTCTGGGACAGGTAGCTCTGGTAGCCGTTCTTGGCCTCCAGGAAGGTCTGCCTGCCGGAGTCCCAGCCGTCGTACTCCACGGCCGGCTTGCCCTCCTTGGGGTGCGGCACGACGTACTCCTGGCCCCGGTTGGTTCCGGTGACCTGCTCCTGGTAGCGAAGCCAGGACTCGTTCTTCCAGTTGGGCGCGGGGTTGCGGTCGCGGCTGGCCCAGTAGCCGTCGCCCAGGTCCGCGTCACCGAGCTTGCGGTCCTTGAGGTCCTCGGCCCAGGACGGCGGGTTGTAGTTGCGCGGGTCGGAGGTGTCGTTGCGGGTCGGCTCCGAGTACTTCTTCTTGTCCAGCTCGGCCTTCCGGGCCCGCTCCGGCTCCTCCAGCCGCTTCTGCTCCAGGTGGGCGGCCCGCTCCTCGGCGCGCGCCTTCTCCGCCGCGGCCTTGGCCGCCTCGTCGCAGCCGCCGTCCGCGAGGACGACCCGGCCGGTGGAACCGGACGCCAGCACACCGGTGCCGGACCCCGCGACCCCCATGGTCCCGCCGCCGTGGCGCACCAGGGCCGGGCCGGACGCGATGACGCAGCCCGTGCGGCGCGCCGCGTCCTCCGCCGCGTCGGCGGCGTCGTCGGCCTCCTTGGCCGCCTTGCGCACGCCGTCGAGGTCGCCGAGTTCGGCGGCCTTGCGGGCGCGGCGAGCCGCGCCTCCCGCGTCGTCGACGGCCTTCGCCACCGTCTCGGCGATCTTGCCCAGCTTGCCGAGTTTGCCGACCTTGCCGACGACCTTCGCCACGTCGTAGCCGGGGATGAAGAGGGAGCCGACGTTCCAGATCACGTCGGTGACGGCCCGGGTCTTCTCCCCGTTGTTCCAGCGGTCACGGACCTCGTCGCCGACGAAGACGTCGTCACCGACCTTGACGACGGTGTTGACCGACGCCGAGCCCCAGTCCCAGAGCGCCCCGAGGTAGTCGCCCTTGTCCCACTTGTCGGCGGCGTCCTCGGAGTCCTTCGACCACTGGTCGCCGAGCTGCTTGCCGTAGTCCGCGATGCCGGACCAGGTCTCGGGCTTGAACAGGTCGATGATCCCGGTGATGTCGCCCCAGACGCCGTCGACCGCCACGCCCTTGACGACCTGCGTCGTACGGTCCCAGGCACAGCCGAAGAAGCCCCAGCCGCTGCAGTCCTCCTCGTCGTCCTTGCCGCCGCCGTCGTTCTTCCCTTCGCCGTCCTCGTCGGACGCGGGCGTGTCGTAGGCGGCCTCGGGCTCGTCGTTGTCCTCCGGGTACGTGTCCACGCCGCTGCCCGGCCGGCCGTCGTCGGGACCGCCCGTGCCGCCGCTGCCGCCCGTGGAGCCGGACGAACCCGAGGAACCGCCGTTCGCCCCACCGCTGCCGCCGTCGACGTTCCCGCCGCTCGCGTTCCCCCCGCTCGCGTTCCCGCCGCTCGCGTCGCCGCCGCCGTCGCCCGTGCCGGAGGGGCCGCCGTTCGTGCCGCCGGTGACCGTCGCGCCGCTGTCCGCGCCCGCGTCGCCTCCGCCGCTCGTGGCACCGCCGTCCTTCCCGGGACCGGCCTCCACATGACCCGGGCCGTCCCCCGACGCCGGGCAGGAATAGCCGCTCAACGAGCAGATCGCGGCCTGGAGTTCCGCGGTGATCCGGCCGCCGAGGCCGCTCAGCGTCATGGCCGCGATCAGCGCGACGACGATCAGCACCAGGCCCAGGTACTCCAGGGCCGACTGCCCCCGGTCCCGGCGCCAGGTGATCATGTGGGAGAGCGAGAACCGGCGCTTCGCGCCGCGTTCCCCGACAGGCTTCGCGCCCCGCTCCACCGGCGGCAGCAGGAACCAGGAACGGCTCTGCGCCCGCGTCAGGAGGACCAGGATCAGGATGGGCAGGAGCAGCTGCACGAAGCCGCGCGCCGAGCCGTCCCCGATGTTGGCCACGCCGCCCAGGACCAGCCACGCCTGTACGGCGACCAGCCCCCACCAGACCCGTTTGCCGCCGGTGCGCAGACGCCGGGCCAGCAGCAGGCCCAGCACGCCGGGCGCGGCGGCGTACAGCAGGATGCCGAGGACCTGGGCCCCCATCGCGTCCACCGCGAACGCCGAGCCCAGCAGGCCGAGCCCGCCCAGGACCGTCGCGCCGAACAGCACGAACAGCAGCAGCCGTGCCGTGTTGAGCGGACGCGGAAGCTCCCGGTGCCCCGGTCTCACCGGGACCGGTCCCCCGGGAACCGGCACGCCACCGACAACAGACATACGTGTCCCCCGACCCCCGATGTCAGCAAGTCACATGACAGCGACTCACCCTAGGGTCGGGGCCGTCCCCGCGTCATGGGTCTCAGGACCCAACTCCGGGCCCACACCGAGCGAGTGAGCCCGCGTCACCGCCCGGAGGGACCGTGGCCCGTACGGACGAGCCCGCGCGGGCGGGGTGCCGCGCGGGCGGGGAGTGCGGTCGGCGGGGGTGGCAGGGGCGCGGGGAAAGGGGTACGGGGGGCAGGGGGCACGCGCCGGGAGATACACGGACGTTCCGGTGCCGCGGGACGCACGCCGCGCGAGGAACGCGACGCGAGCGGTGCCGTCAGGACGCGCACCCTTCGAGGACCGCCTTCAGTCCGTCCGTCAGGTCCTGGGCGGACGGCGCCGAATCACTGTCCATCAGCCACTGCACCATCACGCCGGCGAGCAGTGCCTGGCAGAACAGCCCGGCCACCCGCGCCTTCTCGGGGTCCTTCTCGGGGTCGATGCCGAGCATGCTCTCGGCCAGCCCGTCCCGCCCCTCGCGCTGCGGGCCGATCAGCGCCTTCCGCAGCTCCGGGTCCTGGTCGATCCGGGAGGTCACCTCCATCTGGAGCTGCCAGACCGAACGGGTCCGCTCGTAGCTGCCGATCACCCGCTCCCAGGTGTCGCGGAACTGGTCGAGCGGCGCCCGGGGGATCCCGCCGTCCTCGTCCGTGTCCTCGCCCCGCCGTTTCGTGAGCACATCGCCCCACTCCTCGGTCAGCTTGAGGAAGGCCAGGTTGAGCAGGGCTTCCTTGGAACCGTAGTGGTAGCCGATGGAGGCGAGGTTCGTGCCGGAGGCGGCCACGATGTCGCGTGCCGTCGTCCGTGCGTACCCCTTTTCCAGCAGGCAGCGCTTGGCACCTTCGAGCAGATCCGCACGGTGTCCCATGACAGCAGCGTACCCGGCGTCTAGACGTCCGTGTAAGACGTACGTCTAGATGTCGGGCGGGCCGGGTACGCGGGGCGCCGTGAGGGCGCGGCCGTCAGTCGGTCAGGTTCACCGTACGGGCGGAGGTGGCACCGATCTCCGTGGAGATCTCGGCGAGCACCGAGGCCGGGACGTCGTCGTCGACGGTGAGAACGACCAGCGCCTCACCGCCCGCGCCCGTCCGCGACACCTGCATGCCCGCGATGTTCAGACCGGCCTCGCCGAGGATCCGGCCGACCGTGCCGACGACGCCGGGGCGGTCCTCGTAGCGCAGCACCAGCATGTGGTCGGCGAGCGCCAGGTCCACGTCGTACTCGCCGACGGCGACGATCTTCTGGAGGTGCTTGGGCCCGGCCAGCGTGCCGGAGACCGCGACCTCGTCGCCGTCCGCGAGCGTGCCGCGGACGGTCACGAGGTTGCGGTGGTCGGGCGACTCGGAGCTGGTGGTGAGGCGGACCTCGACGCCGCGTTCCTGCGCGAACAGGGGGGCGTTCACGTACGACACGGTCTCGTCGACGACATCCTCGAACACGCCCTTCAGCGCGGAGAGTTCGAGCACCTTGACGTCGTGCTGGGTGATCTCGCCGTACACCTCGACATCGAGCCGGACCGCGACCTCGCCCGCCAGCGCGGTGAAGATCCGGCCGAGCTTCTCGGCGAGCGGCAGACCCGGGCGCACGTCCTGGGCGATGACGCCGCCCTGGACGTTGACCGCGTCCGGCACCAGCTCGCCGGCGAGGGCCAGGCGCACGGACTTGGCGACCGCGATGCCGGCCTTCTCCTGCGCCTCGTCCGTGGAAGCGCCCAGGTGCGGGGTGCAGACGACCTGGTCGAACTCGAACAGCGGGGAGTCCGTGCAGGGCTCCTTCGCGTACACGTCGAGACCGGCGCCGGCGACCCGGCCCTCCTTGAGGGCGGAGGCGAGCGCCGCCTCGTCGACGATGCCGCCGCGCGCGGCGTTGACGAGACGCACGGTGGGCTTCACCTTGTGCAGTGCCTCGTCGCCGATCAGGCCGACCGTCTCGGAGGTCTTGGGCAGGTGCACGGTGATGAAGTCCGACACCTCCAGCAGCTCGTCGAGCGAGAGGAGCTTGACGCCCATCTGGGCGGCACGCGCGGGCTGCACATAGGGGTCGTACGCGACGATCTTCATGCCGAAGGCCGACATGCGCTGGGCGACCAGCACACCGATGCGGCCGAGGCCGACGACGCCGAGGGTCTTCTCGCTCAGCTCCACGCCGGTGTACTTGGAGCGCTTCCACTCGCCGTTCTTGAGCGCGGTGTTGGCCTGCGGGATGTTGCGCGCGGTGGCGATCAGCAGACCGCAGGCCAGCTCGGCCGCGGTGACGATGTTGGAGGTCGGGGCGTTGACGACCATCACGCCGGCCTTGGTGGCGGCGGAGACGTCGACGTTGTCGAGGCCGACGCCCGCGCGGGCCACGACCTTCAGCTTCGTGGCGGCGGTGATGGCCTCGGCGTCGACCTTGGTGGCGGAGCGCACCAGGATGGCGTCGACGTCGACGATCGCGGCGAGGAGTTCGCCGCGGTCCGCGCCGTTGCAGTGCCGGATCTCGAAGTCCGGGCCCAGGGCGTCGACCGTGGCGGGCGACAGCTCTTCAGCGATGAGTACGACGGGTTTCGAGCTCACGTGAGTCCTCACAAGTCCAGTGCGGACGGCCGTCCCGACGGCCGCAGGCGGTGGAGGGGCTTGCCGCGTGGAAGACGCACGACACTGTGGGCCTGACGCGTGTATGTGTGGAGCAGTGTAGTCATGCGCCGGGGCACGCACTGCGCCCCGTTGGAAGGATCACCCACACGGAGTGGACGACTTGTACACACGTGCGCGCAGCCTCTTCCGGCGGTGAACGCGGCGGGGCGGACCGGCGCTCCGGTCCGCCCCCCGGGCGTGCTTACGCGTCCTCGTCGTTGACCCAGCTCATGAGCTTGCGCAGCTCACGGCCCGTGGTCTCCAGGAGGTGGTCGCTGTCCGCCTTCTTGTACTCGCTGTACCGGGGCAGACCGTTGTGGTACTCGTCCATCCAGTTCTTGGCGAAGGAGCCGTCCTGGATCTCCGCGAGGACCTTCTTCATCTCGGCCTTGGTGGCGTCGGTGATGATCCGCGGGCCGGTCACGTAGTCGCCCCACTCGGCGGTCTCCGAGATGGACCAGCGCATCTTCTCCAGGCCGCCCTCGTACATGAGGTCCACGATGAGCTTCAGCTCGTGCAGGCACTCGAAGTACGCGATCTCCGGCTGGTAACCGGCCTCGACCAGGGTCTCGAAACCGGCCTTGACCAGGGCGGCGGTGCCGCCGCAGAGAACGGCCTGCTCACCGAACAGGTCGGTCTCGGTCTCCTCGGTGAAGGTCGTCTTGATGACGCCGGCGCGGGTGCCGCCGATGCCCTTGGCGTACGACAGCGCCAGCGCGAAGGCGTTGCCCGTGGCGTCCTGCTCGACGGCCACGATGCAGGGGACGCCGCGGCCCTCCTCGTACTGGCGGCGGACCAGGTGGCCCGGGCCCTTCGGGGCGACCATGCAGACGTCGACACCGGCCGGCGGCTTGATGAAGCCGTAGCGGATGTTCAGGCCGTGACCGAAGAACAGCGCGTCGCCGTCCTTGAGGTTGTCCTTGATGGACTCCTCGTAGACCTTGGCCTGGATCGGGTCCGGGACGAGGATCATGATGACGTCGGCCTCGGCGGCGGCCTCGGCCGGGGTCACCACGCGCAGGCCCTGCTCCTCGGCCTTGGTCTTGGACTTGGAGCCCTCGTGCAGACCGACACGGACGTCGACACCCGAGTCGCGCAGCGACAGCGCGTGGGCGTGGCCCTGGCTGCCGTAGCCGATGACCGCGACCTTGCGGCCCTGGATGATGGACAGGTCGGCGTCGTCGTCGTAGAACAGCTCGGCCACTGGGTCTCTCCTTGGTGTGCGGGTGGTGCGTCCCACCGTACGGCGGGATACGTCGGAAACGTTTACTGATCTCGCCATACGGGCGGCGAGGGGGCGACGTCCCGGTGCCGCCGCGACGACGGCACCGGGACCGGCACCAGGCCGTGTCTTCGAACTGCCGCCTGCCGTGCGACGCCCGGCCTGCGGCCGGACGACGGCACTTTCGACGACATGGCCTAGGCCGTACGGTCGAGGGCGCGCAGCGACCGGTCGGTGATCGAGCGCGCGCCGCGCCCTATGGCGATGGTGCCGGACTGGACCAGCTCCTTGATGCCGTACTGCTCCAGCATCCTGAGCATGGCCTCCAGCTTGTCGGCGCCGCCGGTGGCCTCGATCGTGACCGCCTCCGGGGAGACGTCCACGGTCTTGGCGCGGAACAGCTGGACGATCTCGACGATCTGGGAGCGGGTCTCGTTGTCGGCGCGGACCTTCACCAGGACGAGCTCCCGCTGGATCGCAGCGGAGGGCTCCAGTTCGACGATCTTGAGGACGTTCACGAGCTTGTTGAGCTGCTTGGTCACCTGCTCGAGGGGCAGGCCCTCGACATTCACGACGATGGTGATGCGCGAGATGTCGGGGTGTTCGGTGGTTCCGACCGCGAGCGAGTCGATGTTGAAGCCGCGGCGGGAGAACAGGGCGGTGATCCGGGCGAGGACACCGGGCTTGTTCTCGACCAGGACGGAGAGCGTGTGCTTGGTGGACATGGCGTCGGTCTCTCTCGGTCTCTCAGTCGTCTTCGTTGTCGCCGAAGTCGGGGCGGACCCCGCGGGCGGCCATGACCTCGTCGTTCGAGGTGCCGGCGGCGACCATCGGCCAGACCATGGCGTCCTCGTGGACGATGAAGTCGATGACGACGGGACGGTCGTTGATGGAGTTGGCCTCTTCGATGACCTTGTCCAGGTCGGCCGGGTCCTCGCAGCGGATGGCGTGGCAGCCCATGGCCTCGGACAGCTTGACGAAGTCCGGGACGCGGGTGCCCTTCGCCGGGACGCCCTCGGTGTCGGCACCGGAGTGCAGCACCGTGTTGGAGTAGCGCTGGTTGTAGAACAGGGTCTGCCACTGGCGGACCATGCCGAGCGCGCCGTTGTTGATGATCGCGACCTTGATCGGGATGTTGTTGAGCGCGCAGGTGGTGAGTTCCTGGTTGGTCATCTGGAAGCAGCCGTCGCCGTCGATGGCCCAGACGGTACGGTCCGGCGCGCCGGCCTTGGCGCCCATCGCGGCCGGGACCGCGTACCCCATCGTTCCGGCACCGCCGGAGTTCAGCCAGGTGGCGGGCCGCTCGTGGTCGATGAAGTGGGCGGCCCACATCTGGTGCTGGCCGACGCCCGAGGCGTAGATCGTTCCCTCGGGGGCCAGCTCGCCGATGCGCTGGATGACCTGCTGCGGGGACAGGCTGCCGTCCTCGGGGAGGTCGTAGCCGAGCGGGTAGGTCTCGCGCCAGCGGTCGAGGTCCTTCCACCAGGACGCGTAGTCACCGACGTGGCCCTCGGTGTGCTCGGCCTGGACGGCCTGGACGAGGTCGGCCAGGACCTCGCGTGCGTCGCCCACGATCGGCACGTCGGCCGCGCGGTTCTTGCCGATCTCGGCCGGGTCGATGTCGGCGTGGACGATCTTGGCGTACGGGGCGAAGCTGTCCAGCCTGCCCGTGACACGGTCGTCGAAGCGGGCGCCGAGGGCGACGATCAGGTCGGCCTTCTGCAGCGCGGTGACGGCGGTGACCGAACCGTGCATGCCCGGCATTCCGACGTGCAGCGGGTGGCTGTCGGGGAATGCGCCGAGCGCCATCAGTGTGGTGGTGACGGGCGCTCCGGTGAGCTCGGCGAGGACCTTCAGTTCGGCGGTGGCCCCCGCCTTGATGACGCCGCCGCCGACGTACAGCACCGGGCGCCTGGCCTGGGTGATCAGCTTGGCGGCCTCGCGGATCTGCTTGGCGTGCGGCTTGGTGACCGGACGGTAGCCGGGCAGGTCCTGGGTGGGCGGCCAGCTGAACGTGGTCTGCGCCTGGAGGGCGTCCTTGGCGATGTCGACGAGGACGGGGCCCGGACGGCCGGTCGAGGCGATGTGGAACGCCTCGGCGATGGTGTGCGGGATGTCCTCGGCCTTGGTGACGAGGAAGTTGTGCTTGGTGACCGGCATGGTGATGCCGCAGATGTCCGCCTCCTGGAAGGCGTCCGTGCCGATCGCCCTGGAGGCGACCTGGCCCGTGATCGCGACCAGCGGGACGGAGTCCATGTGGGCGTCCGCGATCGGCGTGACCAGGTTGGTGGCACCGGGGCCCGAGGTGGCCATGCAGACGCCGACCTTGCCGGTGGCCTGCGCGTAGCCGGTGGCGGCGTGTCCGGCGCCCTGCTCGTGACGGACCAGCACGTGACGGACCCGGGTGGAGTCCATCATCGGGTCGTAGGCCGGAAGGATGGCGCCGCCGGGAATGCCGAATACCGTGTCGGCCCCCACCTCCTCGAGGGAGCGGATGAGGGACTGCGCGCCCGTGACGTGCTCAACGGTGGCGGCGGGCGATCCGCCGTTACGGGCCCGCGGCTGGGGATGGTGGGCCCCTGTGGCCTGCTCGGTCATCGGCATTCTCTTCTCGAAGCTGAGGGTTCGTGCGGGGTGTTCTGCGGCGTTTGCGTGGTTCCGGTGCAACAAAAAACCCCTCGTGCCATGAGGCAAGCGAGGGGAGCGCGTCGGTGTGGTCTGCAGAGTGCCTTCGAGGGACTCTGCTTCAGCCGACGCGCTGTCCAAGTACGAGAATTCGGGTGCGCATGGCATCGACCCTCTCTCCGACGCACACGACGTGTCAAGTGGGTGGGACGGGAGTCTCAGCATGTGAGCCACGAAGGAGTGGGATCGAGCCGCCCGTCAGGACGGGTTCCGCGGTGGCGGTGCCGGGCATCGGGAACGTGCCCCGGGTCAGGGCGCGGCGCAGCCGGTACTCGTCGAGCGGCCCGGAGAACGCCATCCCCTGTCCGTGTGTACAGCCCATGGCGCGCAGGGCCAGGACCTGTTCCGGCACGTCGACCCCGTCGGCCACGGACTGCATGCCCAGGTCGCAGGCGATTCGCAGCAGGCCGCTGGTGATCTTGTGGAGGCGGGCGGACGCCACGACGCCCTCGACGAGACCGCGGTCCAGTTTGAGCACGTCGATGGGGAGCCGGCGAAGCGCGTTTATGGCCGCGTATCCGCTGCCGAATCCGTCGAGCGCGATGCGCACGCCGAGGCGGCGCAGCGTGACGAGGCGTTGTTCGAGTTCGTCGAAGGGGATCCGGGGGTCGCTCTCGGCGACCTCGATCATCAGGGTGCCGGAGGGCAGGCGATGCCGGGTGAGCAGGGCCTCGATGGAGCCGGACGGCGTCCCCTTGTCGAGCAGTCTGCGGGCGGGGAGCCGTACCGCGACGGAGACCCGGTGTCCGGCCCTGGCCCGGTCGGCGGCCTGCTCGATGGCCTCTTCGAGGAGCCAGCGGCCGAGTTCGGCGGTGCGGTCGCCGTCCTCGGCCACGCGGAGGAATTCGGCGGGGGTGAACAGGATGCCCTGGGCGGACCGCCAGCGCGCCTGGGCGGCGACGGCCGACACGGTGCCGCTGGCCAGGTGCACCACCGGCTGGTGGAGCAGGGCGAACTCGCCGTCGCGCAGCGCGTTGCGGAGCCGGGCGGCCAGCTCCGAGCGGCGGACGACCTCGGCCTGCATCTGCGGGGCGTACAGCTCGACGCGGTTCTTGCCGCCCGCCTTGGCCCGGTACATGGCGAGGTCGGCGTTGCGCATGAGGTCGCTGGGGGTGATGCCGGGCTCGGCGAACGCGACCCCGATGGACGCGGCGACCCTGACCTCGCCGGGGCCGACGCCGACGTGGTAGGGCCGGGAGAGGGTGAGACGGAGCCGGTCGGCGATCTCGTGGACCTGGCACTCCCGGGCGGACTGGTCGCCCGCGCCGTCGCCGAGGATGATCGCCGCGAACTCGTCGCCGCCGAGGCGGGCCGCGGTGTCCCCGGCCCGGACGGACTCCTGGAGACGGCGGGCGGCCTGGACGAGGAGTTCGTCGCCCGCCTGGTGACCCAGACGGTCGTTGACCGCCTTGAAGCCGTCGAGGTCGATGAAGAGCACGGCGGTGCCCGCGTCGCCGGTGCGACGGCCGCCGAGGGCCTGCCGTACCCGCTCGGTGAACAGGGCGCGGTTGGGCAGGCCGGTGAGCGGGTCGTGCTCGGCATTGTGCTGCAACTGGGCCTGGAGCCGCACACGTTCGGTCACGTCGCGGCTGTTGAGGATCAGCCCGCCCTGATGGCGGTTGACCGTGGACTCGACGTTGAGCCAGTCGCCCGTGCCCGATCTGAAGCGGCACTCGATCCGGGTGGTCGGTTCCTCGCTCTGCGGGGCGGCGAGGAACCGGCGCAGCTCGTGGACCACGCCGCCCAGGTCCTCGGGGTGGATGACCGAGGCGAGCTGGGTGCCGACCAGATCCTCGGCGTCCCGCCCGTACACCCCCGCGGCGGCGGGGCTGACGTAGCGCAGGACGCCGGTGGGGGCGGCGATCATGATGACGTCGCTGGAACCCTGCACCAGCGAGCGGAAGTGGTTCTCCTTCTGCGCCAGCTCCTGGGTGAGGGCGATGTTGTCGACGAGCATGATGGCCTGCCGCACCACGAGGGCGAGCGCCACCGTGCAGCCGGTGAAGACCACGACGCGGTCGACGGTGCGGCCCTCGACGACGTTGTAGAGGATGCCGAGGGTGCAGACGGCGGCGGCGAAGTACGGCGCGAGAGCGGCCAGCGAACCGGCGATGGGCCGACTGGCCTGGCGCGGCGCTTCGCGCGACGCGAGGACCTCGCCGGAGGCGGCGCGCACGCCCCAGGGGGCATAGGCGAGGAGCAGCGAACCCGCGAACCAGCCGGCGTCCAGCAACTGACCGGAGTGGTACGCCTGCCGCAGCAGCGGCGAGGTGAACAGGGCGTCGGACAGGACCGTCACGGCGAGTGCGGCGATGGCCGTGTTCACCGCGGAGCGGTTGACGTTGGCGCGGCGGAAGTGCAGGGCCAGCACCATGGAGACCAGCACGATGTCGAGCAGCGGATAGGCCAGCGAGAGCGCCGCGCGGGCCACGCTCGTCCCCCCGGCGTCCGTGAGGTGCGCGGTGTGGGCGAGGGCGAGGCTCCAGGAGATGGTGAGGAGCGAGCCGCCGATCAGCCAGGAGTCGAGCACGAGGCAGAGCCATCCGGCCCGCGTGACGGGACGTTTGGCGAGGACGAGCAGCCCGATGACGGCGGGCGGCGCGAAGCACAGGAAGAAGACGTCGGCGAGGGAAGGACTGGGCACCCGCACCCCCCGCACGACCTCGTACCAGCCCCAGACGGCGTTTCCCCCGGCTGCCATGAGCGAGGAGAACGAGAACAGCAGCCAGGCCGGGCGGCACCGGTCGCCGTCGGCGCGCGCGTAGAGGAAGCAGGAGACGGCGGCGATCAGCGCGGCGGCGCTGAGGCCGAAATCCCCCATGAAGAGCGCCACTTCCGGCGAGCCCCAGCCGACGGCCGCCCCGACCGCGTAACCCCCGCAGACGAGACCGAGCAGGATCTGCGAGACCACCGCGCCGGTCCCGCCGACGGCCGACCGCCGGGCCAGAAACGCCCCGAAGGCATCGCTCGGCGCGCTCATCGGCGCACACCCGGCGCCGACCGGCGCACGCGCGCCCGGCGCACCGCCGGGCCCCGTCCGCGGTCGGCCGCCCCCGCCGACGCGCGGGCGGGCGTCCGGCACCCGCCGTCGGGGCACGGCAGCCGTCGGCCGCCGTGCCGTGTCGGATCGTTCGCCCCTCGGCCGTACATCACCCATCGCCCCCTCGCGTGTTGCGTCCTCCCCGGCACCGTCCCTCCTCGGCGCAGCGCCCCTTTCGGGACGATACACCAGACCGGTCACTCAGGGACATAGTCCCCCTACGCTGCGTAACGATCAAGGTCGCGATCGGGACGGTGCGCAGTCATACCGGCCCGTAGCGTGGTCGGTTCATGGGTATCCCGTGATCATCCTGTGGTTCACGCCCTGGCCGTCCCGTGGTGCGCAACATGATCAACCGGTGGTGTGCACGACGTTCCGCAACGGCTCCCCCGCGGCGAAGCGGCTCAGTTGAGCGGTCAACAGGCGCTTGGCGCGCGGCAGGAAAGCGGAGCTGGTGCCGCCCACGTGCGGGGAGACGAGGACGTGGGGAGCGTGCCAGAGGGGGTGTCCGGCAGGCAGGGGTTCCGGGTCGGTGACGTCGAGGGCCGCGCGCAACCGGCCGGACTCCAGTTCGGCCAGCAGTGCTCCGGTGTCGACGACACCGCCCCGCGCCACGTTCACGAGCAGCGCGCCGTCCGGCATCGCGGCGAGGAACTCCGCGTCCACCAGCCCCTGTGTGGACGGGGTCAACGGAGTGGCCAGCACGACGACGTCCGACTCGGGCAGGAGCGCGGGCAGGTCGTCGAGCGGGTGCACGGGGCCGCGCTCCGTCGTTCGCGCGGATCGTGCGACGCGTGCGACGCGTGCGCACTCGAAGGGCGCGAGCCGGTCCTCGATGGCCGCGCCGATCGCCCCGTACCCCACGATCAGCACGGACTTGTCGGCGAGCGCGGGATGGAAGCCGGCCCGCCACTCCTCCCGGTCCTGACCGCGGACGAATCCGGGGATGCCGCGCAGGGAGGCGAGGATCAGGGTGAGGGCGAGCTCCGCGGTCGACGTCTCGTGAACCCCCTTGGCGTTGCACAGCCGCACTCCCAGGGGCAGCGCCCCGAGGCTCGGTTCCACGTGGTCGATGCCCGCGGTGAGCGTCTGCACCGCCCGGACCCGTGTCATGGCCGCGAACGGACGGGTCGCGGTCCCGGCGTCCGACATGTACGGCACGACGTAGAAGGCGCAGTCGGCCGGGTCCGCCGGGAAGTCCCCCGTGCCGTCCCAGAAGCGGTAGACCAGGCCGTCCGGAAGTCCCTCGATCTCTTCGGCGGGATACGGCAGCCATACGTCGTGGGGCCGCGTCGAAGCGGCCGGATTCGTCGCGGTGGCCCGGGTCGCCGGAGTGGTCGTGGCCGTCGTAGTCGTCGAATTCGTCGGAGTCATGGTCAGAAGGCTATTGCCGGTCCCGGCACCGGGCCGCGTCCCGGCAGCCGCGCGGGGAGGGCCCGGGCCGTCAGGAGCCGTACGGGGAAAGGCCGTCGGCGGGAGGCTGCGCGAGGCGCGACGGCCGGCAGAGGTTAGTTTGGGGTGCGTTGTGGTCCCGTGACGGCGGGGCCGAGGGAGGGTTCGGGGAGTTGGAGCGCAGGAGTCTCGGTGCGGCGGCGCTCGCCGTGGGTGCGGTCGGACTTGGCTGTATGCCGATGAGCTGGGCGTACAGCGCGTCGCAGCGGCGCGGTGACCGAGCGTTGCGTGCGGTGCACGCCGCGCTCGACGCGGGGGTCCAGTTGCTCGACACCGCCGACATGTACGGCCCCTTCACCAACGAACTGCTGGTCGGCCGGGCACTGAAGGGCCGCAGATCCGATGCCTTCGTCTCCACCAAGTGCGGCCTGCTGGTGGGTGATCAGCACATCGTCGCGAACGGCCGGCCCGGATACGTGCGGCGTGCCTGCGACGCCTCGTTGCGACGGCTGCAGACCGATGTGATCGACCTGTACCAGCTCCACCGGGCCGACCCCGAGGTGCCGGTCGAGGAGACCTGGGGCGCGATGGCGGAGCTGGTGACTGCCGGGAAGGTGCGTGCGCTCGGGCTGTGCGCGGTCGGGGCTCGGGCTTCCCGGCGGCTCGGGGCCGGTATGTACGACGAAACGATCCGTCAGCTGGATCGGGTGCAGCAGGTCTTCCCGGTGAGCGCGGTCGAGGCCGAGCTCTCGGTCTGGTCGCGGGAGGCCCTGGTGTCGCTGCTTCCGTGGTGTGCGGCACGGGGCGTGGGGCTCTTGGCGGCGATGCCGCTGGGGAACGGTTTCCTGACGGGCACCCTGACTCCGGGGCAGGGGTTCGAACCGGACGACCTGCGGGCGCGGCACCCCCGGTTCACCGCCGAGATGATGGCCGCGAACCAGCCGGTGGTGGCCGGGCTGCGCCGGATCGCCGAACGGCACGGGGCGACCGTGGCGCAAGTGGCACTGGCCTGGGTGCTGCGGCAGGGGCCGCACGTGGTGCCGATCCCCGGGACGAAGCGGGAGCACTGGGCGGTGGAGAACGCGGGGGCCGCCGAGCTGCGGCTGACCGAGCGGGACCTCGTGGAGATCGCCCGGCTGCCCCCGGCACGGGGGTCCTGGGACTGAGCACGGGACCGGGATCGGCCATGGGGCCGGGCGCGCGGGGAGCGGTGGCGGCGGGACGGCCCGGGCCGATCGGGCGGGGCCGCGGGGACCGGAGTCCGTTCCGGCGTCGTGCTCGCGGCGCCGATCGGCCGAGGAGATCGGCCGGGACGGGCGTCCCGGGGCGTGGCCTCGGTGTAAGAACGGTATCCGGGTCGTCGAAGGCGTTGAAGGGACCGGTGCTGTGCGCGGTGTTCTGTTCGGAACGGTACGGGGCCGAGGCTCCGCGGGCGGTGGAGGACGGCCCCGACGGGCTGCCCGGGGTGTGGCCGCGGCCTCGCTGGCCGCGGGTGCGCTCCTGCTGGCCTCGGGGTGTTCCTCGGACGTCGGCGCCGTCGGCGGGCAGGTCGGCGGCGTGACTCCACCCCGGGCCGCCGCCCCCTCCGCCACCGGCCCGGCGGCCGCACCGTCCGCGACGGTCGCCCCGCCGCCCGCGAAGGGCTCGGTGCGGGTGGTCTCCACGCTCACCGGGGGGCTCGACTCGCCGTGGGGACTGGCGGAGCTGCCCGACGGCGATCTGCTGGTGTCCTCGCGCAACAAAGGCACGATCACCCTGATCGACGGGAAGAGCGGGAAGAAGACCCTGCTCGGCGCCGTGCCGGGGGTCGCACCCGGTGGCGAGGGCGGGCTGCTCGGCATCGCCGTGTCCCCCGACTACAGTTCGGACCGTCTGGTGTACGCCTACTTCACGACCGCGTCCGACAACCGGATCGCGCGCATGCAGTACGACGAGAACGGCACGACGCCGGGCCGCCTGCTGGGCGCGCCGGACACGATCCTGCGGGGCATCCCGAAGGGCTCGGTCCACAACGGCGGGCGGATCGCCTTCGGCCCGGACCGCATGCTGTACGCGGGCACCGGGGACACGGGCGACGACCGGCTCGCGCAGGACAGGAAGTCGCTGGGCGGGAAGATCCTGCGGATGACCCCTGACGGCAGGCCGCTGCACGGCAACCCGGAAGCCGATTCCGTGGTGTATTCGTACGGACACCGCAATGTGCAGGGGCTGGCCTGGGACCAGCACAAGCAGCTGTGGGCGTCCGAGTTCGGGCAGGACACCTGGGACGAGCTGAACCGGATCGTGCCGGGCGGCAACTACGGCTGGCCACAGGCCGAGGGGAAGTCCGGGAAGAAGGGATTCATCGATCCCGTGGCGCAGTGGAAGACGTCCGAGGCGTCCCCGAGCGGGATCGCCTTCGCCGAGGGCTCGATCTGGATGGCGGCCCTGCGCGGTGAGCGGCTGTGGCGGATCCCGTTGTCCGGCAAGGAGGACGGGGAACCCCTGGCGGCCCCGCAGTCGTTCCTGCAGGGAAAGTACGGCCGTCTGCGCACCGTGCTCGCCGCGGGCGGCGACCAGCTCTGGCTCGTGACGAACAATACGGACACGCGCGGCACCCCGAAGCCGGGAGACGACAGGATCCTGGTGCTGGAGGTGCGGTAGCGACTACAGCGGTGGAAGGGTGTGCGGCCAGTGTTCAACTTCTTCGAGGAAATCTTCGCACCGGGTCGCAGGCACGCCGCCGAGGAACGCAAGCGGCTGGCACTGTCCCGTGTCGATCTCGGCGTCGGCGACCCGGGGCGCGGTCCGATAGATCTGGCCTCCGGGAAGGTCGTCGTCCGCGCGCCCGGGAGCGGCAGGACGCCCGGTGGCGGCCGGCCGGACGGCGACGGGTGCGCCCCGTCGGCGGGCCGGGGTCCGACGCCGGAGGCCGTGTCCCGCCGCATACCGGGGGCCGCGTCTCCTCGTACACCGGACGCGGGCCCGGACACGGGGCCGCGCGACGGCGGCGCCTCGGAGGGCGGGCCCGGGGCGCGGCCGTAGCACGCACCGTCGGGCTCGTCGGGCTCGTCGGGCTCGTCAGTGGTGCGGCGGACGACGCCCCCGTACGCCGCCCGCCGCACCACCTCTCGCCGTACCGCCGTGGAGGGCTCAGTCCGCGGCGGCGAACGAGGTCCGCAGCCGCGCCATGTAGTCGGCGAGCGCGGGGGCCCAGCACCCGTAGTTGTGTCCGCCGTCGCAGGTGGGGGCCAGTGACGACCCGTCGCCGTAGTCGACGAGACGGGTGCGCAGCCCGAGCTGGTCCGAGCGGGCCTTCACACGCTCTGCGGCGATCGCGGTGAAGTGGTCGATGAGCCCCTGGTCACCGGTGTAGAGCGTGGTCTCGGTCCCGGCGAGCGCGGACAGGTTGGCCGGGGAGGCCGGGTTGACCGCCTTCCAGACGCGATCCGCGTCGAACACCGGGTAGGGGGAACCGTAGATCGCGTCGCTGTCCACGGTGGGCCCGTATCCGGTGCACTTGCCGGTGCCGGAGGGCGTGGAGGTGCTCACGGCGCACCACGCGCCCGTCAGGTTGAGCTCCGTGGCCAGGACCGCTCCCCGGATCTCCGCCATGTCGAAGTCGATGCCCCCGGACAGCGAGGCGGCGTGGCCGAAGAGATCGGGACGGGCCTCGGCGTAGTGCAGGGCGCCGGAACCGCCCATCGAGAGACCGACGACGGCCCGGTGGGCCCGGTCAGCGACGGTCCGCAGGTTCGCGTCGATGAAGGGGACGACCTGATCGAGGTGGAACGTCTCCCAGTTCGCCGCCCCGACGACGGTGTTCTGCATGACCCAGTCGGCGTACCAGCCCTTGAGGCCGCCGTCCGGGACCACGGTGATCATCGAGTCCGAGCGCAGCGCGGGGGCGGCCGCCGCGTCGTTCACGTTCCCGCCCCCGCCGTGCAGGAAGTACGCCACCGGCCACCGCCGGTCGGGGTCGGAGCGATAGCCACTGGGCAGGAAGACGCGGATCTTGTGCGGGCCCGACACCTGCGGTGTGGTCACGGTGATGGTGAAGTCGTTCGCGGAGTGCACCTCGGTGCCGCCCGGGACCTGGGTCAGCCCGAACCCGTCGGACAAGACGGGTGGATCGGAGCCCTCGGCGTGCGCGGCCGGTGTCGCGAGCGTCGCCGTCACGGTCATCGCGGCGGCGACGGCGGCCGTTCTCGCGTGCAGTCTCCAGGCGTTCAGTGCTGATCTCATCGGTGGTCCTTTCCCAGGGCCTGTCGTCTCAAATGGTTTCCGGAGGAGCGGGCGCCCTTCAGGGCCTCGGAGGGGTCAGAGCGCGCAGAACGCGTCCGTCATGCCCTTACCCGTATCGGTCTGCCCCTTCGTCCCGGCGAGCATGTGGTACTCGTTGTTCGCGTGCAGCGCCTGCTCGGAGCCGTCCTCACTGGTGAGCCACTCGCTGAAGCAGCCGAGCACCGCGCCGTCAGCAGTCGGCCCCGGCGCCGCGACGACGGCCGGCGGGCCGTTCCCTCGGCGCCGGAACGACCGGCGTCCGTCGGCGTACGGGCCACGGGACCGGCGAACATGCTCACGCTCATGCGTTTCTCTCCTTCTCGACCGGAATGACGAATCGCGCTGGAATGCCGGAATGACGAAATCGTGGTCGTGCAGAATAGCGGGATGACGCGGCGGCGGGAACAGCGGCGTTCACGCCCGTCGACCACGCACGGGTCGCGCACGTATCGACCGCGCACGAATCCCGCACAGGTCGACTCAGGTGCCTCACGGGCCTATCGACTGCACGCGGCCGCGATCATCAGCAACAGCAGGACGACTCCCACCAGTTGAAGACACCCGTTGCCGCTCTCCGGGTTCTTCCGGTTGGCCTCGACATGGCCACCGGGAGGAATCCCGGGATGCTGCTTGGTGTAATGGTCCATCTGACGCCGTGCGCCCTCGGATTCACTGAGCCACGGCGTCTTGAAACCGCATTCACCGCACCAGAAGCGATATGCCATGCCGACTCCTCCTATGTGGTGGCGGGAGGCATTTCCATGGGTGCCGGCCGGATCCGGCGTCCGAACGGCTCCGCTCACCGCGGATCCGCTCGCCGCGCCGGCCGGACATCCATGAGCCTGGCGTTCGCGCTGCTCGGGGGACAGGTCATGGCACCGGTCATATATGACCGGTCGTCACAGTAGGCTCATCGGCGACCGCGCTCGGTGGTGGAAGGGTGTCGAAGTGACCGATCAGCTCGGCACGCTGTTGCGTCGGCTGCGGACCCGATCGCGGCTGACCCAGGAGCAGTTGGGCGAACGGTCCGGGGTGAGCGTCAGCACCATCCGCAGACTGGAGACGGGGCGGTCGGGAGATCACCGGCTGGGGACGCTGAACCTGTTGGCGGACGCCCTCGAGGTCGGGCCCGACGACCGGCGGCAGATCGCGGCCCTGCTCGCGAAGCTCCGAGCGGTCGTGCCCGGTCCTGAACCGGCCGCGCCCGGTCACGCGTCGGACGAATCCGCCTCCCCCGCGACCGAATCGGCCGCAGGCGTTCCCGAACCGATGTCCAGCACGCCCGGACCGGCCCTCGGCATTCCCGAGCAGGCCGCGACATCAGGTGAGTCGATCACCGCCGCCTCATCGGACTCGGCCACGGGAGTGCGCCTTTCGGGGTCCGGCACAGCCGATTCGCCCGGCGCCCCGCCCGTACCGCATTCCGTTCCGGCGGCCCGCGCCATGTCTCCGGTGGACGTTCGAGGTGCGCTCGCCGACGCCGCCGTCGAATTGGCGAACAGCAGGCCCGGTACGCCCCGGCCGGATTCACCGGCCGGAAGTGACCGGGAGCGCGCCGGTACGCGCTCCCGCCGCGGCGTCAGGCGTTCCGGGCGCGCCATTCCGGGGCCAGCACGGACCAGACCTCCGAGTCGTGCCGCTCCCCGCGGTAGAGGTAGCTCTGGCGCAGCACTCCGTCGCGCCGCATGCCGAGCCGCCGGGCCACGGCGATGCTGCGGGTGTTCGTGCTGGCCGCGTGCCACTCCACGCGGTGCATGCCGCGCTCGTGGACCGCCCAGTCGATCAGTTTCCGGACCGCTCGGGTGACCAGGCCGCGCCCCTCCCCCGCGGGTTCCAGCCAGCAGCCGATCTCGCAGTTGCCCGAGTCCGCCTCGAAGATCCGGAACAGGACACCGCCGACGAGCGTGCCGTCCAGCCAGATGCCGTAGAGCCGTCCGGTGTCGTTCGCCTGCTTCTCCGCGTACCGCAGGAGCAGGGCGCGCGCCGAGTCCGTGTCGGTGGCGAAGGAGGCGAAGGGGATCCAGGGGTCGACGAGGGCGCGGGCCCGGTCCATGTGGGCGAGGAACTCCTCGGCGTGCCACACCTCCAGCGGGCGCAGTTCCGCTCCGTCGCCTCCGCGGCCCCCGTGGTCTCCCCGACCCGCGTGGCCGCTGCCGTCCCCGTGCTCCCCGCTGCCTCTGCCGTTTGCGTCGTCTGCGTCGTTGCCGAGGGATATCGCGAACATCATGCTCCGTCTCGAACCGTCTTCGTCGCCCGCGCGGCCCCGGCCTGTTCCGCCGGTGGCACCGCGCGCGCCTCTCTCGCGATCCTCGCATGCGCCGTACCGCGCTCCGGGGCCTCGATGCTGATCCGCGGCAGCAGGCGGTCCAGTCGGCGCGGCAGCCACCAGTTCGCGCCCCCGAGCAGATGCATCAGCGCGGGGACGAGCAGCGTACGCAGGACGAAGGCGTCGAGGGCCACGGCGGCGGCCAGCGCGATCCCGAACATGGCGATGACCCGGTTGCCGCTGAGGACGAACGCGAGGAAGACCGAAATCATGATCACCGCAGCGGAGTTGATCACCCGGCCGGTCTCGGCGAGGCCGACCCGTACCGCTCTCCGGTTGTCACGGGTCTCCAGCCACTCCTCGTACATGCGCCCCACCAGGAACACCTGGTAGTCCATGGAGAGCCCGAAGAGGACGGACACCATGATCACCGGCAGGAACGGCTCGATGGGACCGGAGCTGCCCAGGCCCAGAAGTTCGCTCCCCCACCCCCACTGGAAGATCGCCACGACGACCCCGATCGAGGAGGCGACGGCGGCGACGTTCATCACGGCGGCCTTCAGGGGGATGGCGATCGACCGGAAGGCCAGCAGCAGGAGCAGGCAGCCGAGGCCGATGACCACACCGACGAAGAGCGGCAGCTTGTCCATGATGATCCGGGCGAAGTCGTCGTACCCGGCCGTCACCCCGCCCACATGGGCCTGGAGCGAGGTGTTCGCCTCGGCCTTCGGAATGACGTCCGAGCGCAGCCGGTCGACGAGGTCGCTGGTGTCCCGCGACTGCGGTGACGAGGTCGGTACGACGGTGACGAAGGCGGTGTCGCCGCCGCTGTTGTACGTGACCGGGCCGACCGAGGCCACTCCCTCGGTGGCGCGCAGCGTGGCGGGCAGGCCGTCCATCGCGAGCCGGTCCCCGGCGCCGTCGAGCTGCGCCACGATCGTCAGTGGGCCGTTGACGCCGGGCCCGAATCCGTCGGACAGCAGGTCGTACGCCTGCCGGGTGGTCGACGAGGCCGGGTTGTTGCCCTGGTCGGAGGTACCCGGTTGCAGGGAGAACATGGGCAGCGCCAGCACCAGCATTACGGCGGCGGCGAGCGAGCCGAGCAGTTTGGGGTGGCGTTCGACGAACCCGGACCAGCGGGCGGCGAACCCGGTGGGCACGTCGGGCCGCGGCCCCTCCTCGGCCAGCCGGGCCCGTTCGCGGCGGCTCAGCGCCCGCATCCCGATGAACGACAGCAGGGCGGGCAGCAGGGTCACGGACGCGGCCACGGTCAGGAGAACGGTGAGGGAGGCCGCGATCGCCACGCCGTTGAGGAATTCGAGTTGCAGGACGAGCATGCCGAGCAGCGCCACGCAGACGGTGGCCCCGGCGAAGACGACGGCCCGGCCGGTCGTGGCGACGGCGCTGCGCGCGGCCTCGGCGACCTGCATGCCCTGGCGCAGACCGGCGCGGTGCCGGGTGACGATGAACAGCGCGTAGTCGATGCCGACGCCGAGCCCGATCAGCATGCCCAGCATCGGGGCGAAGTCCGCGACGGTCATCACATGGCCCAGCAGCATGATGCCCGCGTACGCCGTGCCGACGGAGACGAGGGCGGTGGCGATGGGCAGCATGCTGGCGGCGAGGGAACCGAAGGCGAGGAACAGGACGCCGGCCGCGACGACGACCCCGATGGCCTCGCTGAAGTGGATGGCGGGCGCTTCGGTGCGGGCGACGACCGGTCCGCCCAGTTCCACCCGGAGGTGGTCGGCCTCGGCCGCTTTCGCCGTGTCCACGAGGGCCTGCGCCTGGTGCACGGGGATCTCGTCGGCCGGCCGGTCGAAGGTGACCGTGGCGTAGGCGGTGCGTCCGTCCGGGCTGATCTGTCCGGTGCCGGACGCCCCGTACGGCCCGGAGACGGCGCCGACGCCGGGCAGCCCCTCGACCGCGTGCAGGGTGCGGGTCATGGTCTGCCGCACGTCGGCGGCCCGCACGGTGGAGTCGGCGGTGTGCCAGACGATGGTGTCCGTGTCCCCGCCGAGGCCCGTGAAGCCGTCCTTCAGGAGATCGGCGGCCCGGCCGGCCTCCGTGCCGGGCACGTCGTACTGGTTGGAGTACGCGGAACCGGCGAGGCCCGCCGCGGTGGCGGTGCCGCCGAGAGCGAGAAGCCAGACAAGAACAGTGACGAGGCGGTGCCTGATACACCAACGGGCAAGGGCGGCCACCTGACGTGCTCCCTGACGGTTCGCGGACGGTTCGCGGTTCTTCCGGCTCGCGGCTCGTCGGGCTCGTGCCACCCCGGGCGGGTGACGCACGGCGGAACGAGACATGGAGCACCCGCGAAGAACGCATGACGTGGGTATGTCCACTGTCGCAGCCAATGGTGATCCTTTGCCCCATTCGTGGCATTACTCACAAGGCCCACCCTCGACCGGCGCCTCGTGCGTGGCGCCTCTGTGCGTGGCGCCTTTGGAGTGGCGCCCCGCCCGCTCGACCGGGACGCCGAAGATCCGTCGCCGTGAGATGTCCGTGGTCACGTGAGCCTCCCGAGTCCTGTCGCATGGCCGGGAACGAAATCACGCCAGGTGGCCTCGGGAAGGACCCCGTACGGCTCGGTGGTGAACGTCCAGCACGTCGCATCGCACCCCATCGGGCCGGGTTCACCGTCGGGCAGACACCGCCTGCCCGACGGTGACGGTGTTCAAGGACCGCGGACTCCCCGGAGGGGTGACGTGGACGGTGGCCGGACGACGTGGACGCCGGCACACGCGGGCCGAGCGAGTGCCCCGGGCCGGAGGCGTGAGCGGGCGAAACGGCTGAAGGGGCGGCGCACCCGGATCACGGGTGCACCGCCCCTTCGAGGCGTACACGGGAACCGCCCGTGCGGCGGCCGGATCAGCCCTCGACGCCGAGCTTCTCCAGGATCAGCTCGCGCACCCGGGCCGCGTCCGCCTGGCCGCGGGTGGCCTTCATGACCGCGCCGACGAGCGCGCCCGCCGCCGCGACCTTGCCGCCGCGGATCTTGTCCGCGATGGCGCCGTTGGCCGCGATGGCCTCGTCCACGGCCGCGCCCAGCGCGCCCTCGTCCGAGACGACCTTCAGGCCGCGCTTCTCGACGACGGTGTCCGGGTCGCCCTCGCCCGCGAGGACGCCCTCGATGACCTGGCGGGCCAGCTTGTCGTTGAGGTCGCCCGAGGCGACGAGCTCGGCCACCCGGGCGACCTGCGCCGGGGTGATCGGCAGCTCGTCGAGGCCGCGGCCGGTCTCGTTGGCGTTACGTGCCAGCTCGCCCATCCACCACTTGCGGGCCTGGTCCGAGGGGGCGCCCGCCTCGGTCGTGGCGACGATCAGGTCGACCGCGCCCGCGTTGAGGATGGACTGCATGTCGTGCTCGGAGACGCCCCACTCCTCCTTGAGCCGGTTGCGGCGCACCCGCGGCAGCTCGGGGAGGCCCTTGCGCAGTTCCTCGACCCACTCGCGGGCCGGGGCGACCGGCACCAGGTCGGGCTCGGGGAAGTAGCGGTAGTCCTCGGCGTTGTCCTTGATACGGCCGGACGTGGTGGAGCCGTCCTCCTCGTGGAAGTGACGGGTCTCCTGCACGACCGTGCCGCCGGAGCCCAGCACCGCGGCGTGGCGCTGGATCTCGAAGCGGACGGCGCGCTCGACGGAACGCAGCGAGTTCACGTTCTTCGTCTCGGAGCGCGTACCGAACGTCTCGGTGCCCTGCGGGCGCAGCGACAGGTTGACGTCGCAGCGCATCTGGCCCATCTCCATCCGGGCCTCCGAGACGCCGAGCGCCTTGATGAGCTCGCGGAGCTCGGCGACGTACGCCTTGGCGACCTCGGGCGCGCGGGCGCCCGCGCCCTCGATCGGCTTGGTGACGATCTCGATGAGCGGGATGCCGGCGCGGTTGTAGTCCAGCAGGGAGTGGGACGCGCCCTGGATACGGCCGGTGGCACCGCCGACGTGGGTCGACTTGCCGGTGTCCTCCTCCATGTGGGCGCGCTCGACGTGCACGCGGAAGACCTCGCCGTCCTCCAGCTGGACGTCCAGATAGCCGTTGAAGGCGATCGGCTCGTCGTACTGGGAGGTCTGGAAGTTCTTCGGCATGTCCGGATAGAAGTAGTTCTTCCGGGCGAAGCGGCACCACTCGGCGATCTCGCAGTTCAGCGCGAGGCCGATCTTGATGGCGGACTCGACGCCGATCTCGTTGACGACCGGCAGCGCGCCGGGCAGTCCGAGGCAGACCGGGCAGGTCTGGGAGTTGGCGTCCTGCTTCAGCTCGGTCGAGCAGCCGCAGAACATCTTGGTCTTGGTGCCGAGCTCGACATGGACCTCCAGGCCCATGACGGGGTCGTAGGACGCGAGGGCGTCCTCGTACGACACCAGGTCGGTGACAGTCACGGTGAAACTTTCCCTCTCAGCCCAGCAGTACGTCGTCGTCGCCGATGCGCTTGAGTTCACGCAGCAGCAGGGCGATACCGGTGGCGATGGCGGCGGCGGAGACGACGGCGTCGACCAGCCGGAGCGTGTCGTGCTCGGAGCGGGCCTGCTTGGCCTGCCTGATGACGCCGAGCGCCCCGAAGGCGGTGGTGCCGATGGACAGATACGTACCGGTCTTGGACTTCTTGAAGCCCTTGGCCTTGCTCAGCGCGGTCACAGTGACGGAGCCTCCTCCAGCAGCGGGTGTCCCCACTTTTCCACGAAGGCGGCCTCGACGGCGGCTCCGACCTTGTACAGCCGGTCGTCCTTCATGGCGGGGGCGATGATCTGCAGACCGACCGGCAGACCGTCCTCCGGGGCCAGACCGCAGGGCAGCGACATGGCGGCGTTGCCGGCGAGGTTGGTCGGGATGGTGCAGAGGTCCGCGAGGTACATCGCCATCGGGTCGTCGGCGCGCTCGCCGATCGGGAAGGCGGTGGTGGGCGTCGTCGGCGAGACGATGACGTCGACCTGCTCGAAGGCCCGCTCGAAGTCCCGGGTGATCAGGGTGCGGACCTTCTGCGCGGAGCCGTAGTACGCATCGTAGTAGCCGGAGCTGAGCGCGTACGTGCCGAGGATGACGCGGCGCTTGACCTCGTCGCCGAAACCGGCCTCGCGGGTGAGCGCGGTGACATCCTCGGCGGACTTCGTGCCGTCGTCGCCGACCCGCAGGCCGTAGCGCATGGCGTCGAAGCGGGCCAGGTTGGAGGAGCACTCGGACGGCGCGATCAGGTAGTACGCGGACAGCGCGAGGTCGAAGGACGGGCAGTCCAGCTCGACGACCGTGGCGCCGAGCGACTTCAGCAGCTCGACCGACTCGTCGAACCGCTGGACGACGCCGGCCTGGTAGCCCTCGCCGGAGAACTGCTTGACGACGCCGACCCGCATGCCCTCGACGCTGCCGTTGCGGGCGGCCTCGACGACCGGCGGGACCGGGGCGTCGATGGACGTCGAGTCCATCGGGTCGTGGCCGCCGATCACCTCGTGCAGCAGCGCCGCGTCCAGGACCGTACGGGCGCAGGGCCCGCCCTGGTCGAGGGAGCTGGAGAACGCCACCATGCCGTAGCGCGAGACGCCGCCGTAGGTGGGCTTGACGCCGACGGTGCCGGTGACGGCGGCGGGCTGGCGGATGGAGCCGCCGGTGTCCGTGCCGATGGCCAGCGGGGCCTCGTACGAGGCGAGCGCGGCCGAGGAGCCGCCGCCGGAGCCGCCCGGGATCCGCGTGAGGTCCCACGGGTTTCCGGTCGGGCCGTAGGCGCTGTTCTCGGTGGAGGACCCCATGGCGAACTCGTCCATGTTGGTCTTGCCGAGGATGACGACGTCGGCGTCCTTCAGCTTCTTGGTGAGGGTCGCGTCGTACGGCGGGATCCAGCCCTCGAGGATCTTGGAACCGACGGTGGTCGGGATGCCCTCGGTGGTGAAGATGTCCTTGAGCGCGAGCGGGACACCGGCCAGCGGGCCCAGCTTCCCGCCCGCCGCACGCTTCGCGTCGACGGCACGGGCCTGCGCGAGCGCGCCCTCGCGGTCGACGTGCAGGAAGGCGTGGACCTTCTCGTCGACCGCGTCGATCCGGGCCAGGTGCGCCTCGGTGACCTCGACAGCGGTCAGCTCGCCGGACGCGATCTTCTCGGCGATCTCGGCGGCGGTGAGCTTGATGATGGTGCTGTTGTCCGTCATGGTTTCAGTCCTCCCCCAGGATCTGCGGCACCTTGAAACGCTGCTGCTCCTGGGCCGGGGCGCCGGAGAGCGCCTGCTCGGGGGTGAGCGACGGACGGACCTCGTCCGCGCGCATGACGTTGGTCAGCGGCAGCGGGTGGGAGGTCGGCGGTACGTCTTGGTCGGCGACCTCGGAGACGCGGGCGACCGCGCCGATGATGTCGTCGAGCTGACCGGCGAAGTGATCGAGCTCTTCGCCCTTCAGCTCCAGACGCGCCAGCCGGGCGAGGTGGGCGACCTCCTCGCGCGTGATGCCAGGCATGCAGCGATCCTCAGGGGTTGGTGTGCGGTTTTGGCCCAATCCTATGGTGTCGGCCGCCACCCCTCCCGCCACCCGGGTGAACACCCTGGTCGGGCGGCCGATCGGGGCCGGCCGCCCGCGCCGTCGCGGACGCGGGCCGGACGGTCGCGCCGTCGCACACCCGTGTCAGGCGGTGCGACGCACGTCGGCGGTCAGGTCGTCGCGGGCCGCGAGTCGACCGTCCGCCCCGGAGGGCGCTGCTCCGGCGTCGCCGCGGCTGCGGCTGCGGCTGCCGCGGCCGCCGCAGCTGCCAGCTCGGCCGGTCGGCGCCAGCCGTGCTCGCCGCGCGCCCGCAACCAGGCCGTCGTCTCCTGCGGCGGCATCGCCGCGGCGACCAGCCATCCCTGCACGGCGTCGCAGCGCAGGTCCCGCAGCCGCTCCCAGGTCTGGTCGTCCTCGACACCCTCCGCGACCACCAGCAGGCCCAGCGAATGCGCCAGGTCGATGGTGCAGCGGACGATCTCCGCGTCCTCGTTGTCGACGGCCAGCCGGGCCACGAACGACCGGTCGATCTTCAGCTCGCTGACCGGCAGCCGCCGCAGATGGACCAGCGAGGAGTACCCCGTGCCGAAGTCGTCGAGAGACATCTTCACGCCGTGCCCGGTGAGCGCGGCCAGGGTGTCGGCGGCGCGCTGCGGGTCCTCCAGCAGCACATGCTCCGTGATCTCCAGCTGGAGCGCCCCGGCCGGGACGCCGTGCCGGGCGAGCCGGGCCGCGACGCTGCCCGCGAATCCGGGGGTGTGGACGTCGCGCGGCGAGACGTTGACCGCGACCGGGACGAACAGCCCCTGCGCCCGCCACCGGGCGACCTGGGCCAGCGCCGTCTCCAGGACGTACTCCGTGAGGTGCGGCATGAGCCCGGACGACTCGGCGATGGCGATGAACTCGTCCGGAGGGACCCGCCCGCGCTCCGGATGCACCCAGCGCACCAGCGCTTCGAGGCCGGCCACCTGGCCGTCGAAACGGACCTTCGGCTGGTAGTGGAGCTCCACCTCACCGGCGTCCAGCGCCCGCCGCAGGTCGCCGAGGAGCCCGAGCCGGTCGGGGGTGTTGCTGTCCCGCTTCGACTCGTACACCTCGACGCCCGTGCGGTCGCGCTTGGCCTGATACATCGCCACGTCCGCGCGCCTGAGCAGACCTTCCGCGTCCGGTGCGTGGTCCGGGTGGACGGCGACCCCCGCGCTGGCCTCCAGTACCAGGGTCAGACCGTCCAGGTCCAGCGGGGAGGACAGCGCCGCGGCCAGATGACGGGCGACCCGCTGGGCGCTCGTCGTGGAGTCGGTGGTCGGCAGGAGCACGGCGAACTCGTCGCCGCCGAGCCGCGCGGCCTCCGCCCCGCGCGGAAGCGCGAGCCGGAGCCGCTCCGCTATCTGCAGCAGCAGCCGGTCCCCCGCCAGATGACCGAGGGTGTCGTTGACCGCCCGGAAGCGGTCGAGATCGATCAGGACGAGAGCGGATCTGACCCCGACGGCCTCGGCGTCCTCCAGGGCCGTCCAGATGCGTTCCAGCAGCCACTGCCGGTTGGGCAGCCCGGTCAGCGGGTCGCGCAGCTGTTCCTCCGCCCGGGCCCGCGCGATCCAGAGGGTGGAGTCCAGGGCGATGAGCGGCACCGCGAACAGGGGCAGGAGCACCGGCATGGTCATCGCGACGACGCAGATCAGCGGTGCGATGCCGATCAGCGCCGCCATGAGGAGGCCCTGCCGGAGCAGGGCGGTGCGGGCGACGGTCGGCAGCCCGCCGCCCTGAGGGGCTCCCGCGTACCGGAGCAGGAGGCGGCTGACGAGCAGATAGGTGCAGGCGGCCAGCAGGATCTCGGGGAGGTCGGCGATGCCCCAGTCGAGTGGCTGCCAGGGGGATTCGACGGTCTGGACGTCACCGAACGCGGCGAGGACCAGGGCCGCCGCGCCGATGCCCAGGATGTCCACGGCTCCGTGCAGCAGCCCCTGCCACCAGCGTTGCCGACGGGCGACTCCGACGAGCACGACGACGACCAGGCTCACCAGCCCGGCGGCCACCCAGCCGTGGAGCAGCAGCACGGCGAGCGTGAGGGCGGCCCCGGAACCGGCGCCGCCCGACCACCGGTCGCGTCCGAGCGCCACCAGATGGCCGACGACCACACCGGTGAGGACGGCGAGGGACCAGCCGACCTCGCCATCGGGAAAGAGTGCGCGCCCCTCGCTCAGGGCCCGGTAGAAACCGGTCGCGATCAGAACGAAGGCGAACACGATGGCAACGGCACCCACCTTGGGCGTGAGGCCGGCGAAACCTTGCAGCCGCGACACCGGTGCGGCGCTCTCGGTCGGTTTCATTCCGTCCCTCTCACAGCCGGCGGTGCCCATGTCACCCGATGGTTCAGTTCCATGCCACCACGACCCGGAATTCCCATCCGCGGCCGGGCACGACAGACGCACATCCCAACAGTAGGCCGCAACAGGCCGATAAGGGCAGCGCTCTACCGCTCTTGCCCGAATGCGAACCGGCCTTTCACCAGCATCTGATATGCGCCGTTCGGGTGAACCCGCCCAACTGGGGGGCAACCCTTGCGTGCGTCATGTACCCCTGGATTCACCCCTTCGACCGGCCGGGGTCCCGTCCCCGCCCCGATTCTCATTCCGCCGGTCCGGCGACGGGCGCGGCAGCCTCGCGCGCGGCCTCCGGTCCCTGTTCGAGCAGCACGGTGAAGCCGTCCTCGTCCAGCACGGGCACCTTCAGCTGCACCGCCTTGTCGTACTTCGAACCGGGGTTGTCGCCGACGACCACGAAGGAGGTCTTCTTCGACACCGAACCCGTCACCTTCGCCCCGCGGCTCTGCAGCGCCTCTTTCGCGCCGTCCCTGGTGTGGCCGGACAGCGTGCCGGTGACGACGACGGTGAGCCCTTCGAGCGGGCGCGGCCCCGCCGCCTCCCCCGCCTCCTCGTCCTCCATCCGGACCCCGGCCTCCCGCCACTTGCGCAGGATCTCGCGGTGCCAGTCCTCGGCGAGCCACTGCTTCACCGAGGCGGCGATGATCCCGCCGACCCCGTCGGCCTCGACCAGCTCCTGCTCGGTCGCCGCGTCGATCCGCTCGATGGAGCGGAACTGACGGGCCAGCTCGGCCGCCGCGACCGGGCCCACGTGCCGGATGGAGAGCCCGGTGAGGACCCGGGCGAGCGGAGCGTTCTTGGCCGCGGCGATGGCGTCGAGCATGGCGCGCGCGTTCTTCTTCGGCTCGCCCTGCTGGTTGGCGAAGACCCAGGCAGTCTTCTCCTCGCCGGTCTTCGGGTCGCGCTTGGGCAGCCCGCTGTCCGGGTCACGGACGTAGGCGCGGATCGGCAGGAGCTGTTCGACGGTCAGCCCGAAGAGGTCGCCCTCGTCGCGCAGCGGCGGCTCGGCGGGTTCCAGAGGCTGCGTCAGGGCCGCCGCCGCGACATAGCCGAAGTGGTCGATGTCGAGGCTCTTGCGGCTCGCGAGGTAGTAGACCCGTTCCCGCAACTGAGCCGGGCACGAGCGTGCGTTGGGGCACCGGAGGTCGACATCGGCCTCCTTCATGGGCTTCAGCTCCGTACCGCACTCCGGGCAGTGCGTCGGCATCACGAACTCCCGCTCGGTGCCGTCGCGCAGATCGACGACCGGGCCGAGGATTTCCGGGATCACGTCGCCCGCTTTGCGGAGCACGACGGTGTCCCCGATGAGGACGCCCTTCGCCTTCACCACGTTCTGGTTGTGCAGGGTGGCGAACTCGACCTCGGAGCCCGCCACCTCGACCGGCTCGACCTGCGCGTACGGCGTGACGCGGCCGGTGCGGCCGACACCGACGCGGATGTTCACCAGCTTGGTGTTGACCTCCTCCGGCGGGTACTTCCAGGCGATCGCCCAGCGCGGCGCGCGCGAGGTGGAGCCCAGCCGGCCCTGGAGCGGGATCTCGTCGAGCTTGACGACGACACCGTCGATCTCGTGCTCCACGGAGTGCCGGTTCTCGCCGTAGTACGCGATGAACTCCCGTACGCCGTCCAGCGAATCCACCACCTTGTTGTGCCGGGCGGTGGGCAGGCCCCATTCGTGCAGCAGCTCGTAGGCGTGCGAGAGACGGTCGATGTCGAGGCCCTCACGGGCGCCGATGCCGTGCACCACCATGTGCAGCGGGCGGGTGGCGGTGACCTTCGGGTCCTTCTGGCGCAGCGAACCGGCCGCCGCGTTGCGCGGGTTGGCGAACGGCTTGTCCTCCGCCGCGACCAGCCGGGCGTTCAGCTCCTCGAAGGCGTGCATCGGGAAGAAGACCTCGCCGCGGATCTCGACCAGCTCCGGGATCCGGTCGCCCTTCAGCCGGTGCGGGATCTCGGCGATCGTACGGATGTTGGGCGTGATGTCCTCGCCGGCGCGGCCGTCGCCCCGGGTCGCGGCGCGGGTCAGCCGCCCCTGTTCGTACGTGAGGTTGACCGCGAGACCGTCGACCTTCAGCTCGCACAGGAAGTGGTGGCCGGTGGTGCCGACGTCCTTGGCGATCCGCTCCCCCCAGGCCGTCAGCTCCTCCTCGTCGAAGGCGTTGTCCAGCGACAGCATCCGCTCGCGGTGCTCGACGGACGTGAATTCCGTCCGGTACGGACCCGCCACCTTCTGCGTCGGCGAATCCGGCGTGCGCAGCTGCGGGTACTCCTCCTCCAGGCCCTCCAGTTCGCGCATCAGCCGGTCGAACTCGGCGTCGCTCACGACCGGCTGGTCGTTCACGTAGTAGCGGAAGCGGTGCTCCTCGATCTGTTCGGCGAGGAGCGCGTGCCGCTCCCGGGCCTGTGCGGGCACCGCCGTCTGCTGTTCGCCGGCCATCGTTCCGTCCTCCCGTTACCCGTGACCCCGTTACTCAGGGTTGTCTGCGAGCGATCTCGCGGCCCGGGCGCAGTGGGCGAGCGCGGCGCGCGCGTACGCGGGCGAGGCGCCCGCCAGTCCGCACGCCGGGGTGATCACCACGGACCGCGTCAGCGTCCCCGGATTCAGCCCCAGCCTGCGCCACAGCGTCCTGACCTCCATGACGCTACCGCCCGGGTCGGGCAATCCGCCCGAGGCCGGGTCGGTGCCGGGCACCACTCCGAGGAAGATCTGGGTGCCGCCCTCGACCGCCTCCCCGATCGCGTCCTCCTCACGCTCGGTGAGCAGCCCGAAGTCGAACGAGATGCCGTCGGTCCCGGCCCTGCGCAGCAGCGCGAACGGTACGTCGGGGGCGCAGCTGTGGACGACCGTCGCCCCGTCCCCGGCCGCCGCCAGGACGTCGCGCAGGGCGCCCTCCACGATCTGCCGGTCCACGGCCCGGTAGGTGCGGTAGCCGCTGGCCGTCCTGATCCCCCCGCGCAGGACGCCGGTCAGCGACGGTTCGTCGAGCTGGAGCACCACGTCGGCGCCGGGCACCCGGCGCCGCACCTCCGCGAGATGGGCGCGCAGCCCCTCCGCCAGGGAGGCCGTCAGGTCACGGCAGGCCCCCGGGTCGCCGAGCGCGGCCTCGCCGCCCCGCCGTTCCAGTGCGGCGGCCAGCGTCCACGGGCCGACGGCCTGGACCTTGAGCGGCCCCTCGTACCCCTGGGTGAACTCCTCCAGGGCGTCGAGGTCCTCGCCCAGCCAGGACCTGGCCCGCCGGGTGTCCCGGCCGGGCCGGTCGCCGACCCGCCAGCCGCTGGGCTCGACGTGCGCGTACAGGTCCACGAGCAGCCCGATGGTCCGCCCGATCATGTCCGCACCGGGCCCACGGGCCGGGAGCTCCGCCAGATGCGGCAGCCCCTCGCCGTCCCCGAAGGACCCGGTGACGGTCTTCGCCGCCTCCCGCGCGTCTCCTCCGGGCATGGATCCGATTCCGGTGGCCCGGCAACCCTCGAACTTGTTCGTCTCGCTCACGTGGGAAGCCTAACGACCTGGGGAGCAACGGGGAGCGGGCTCCCTGTTGCTCCCCAGGTCGTAAAGGCCGTCCACGGCACGTGTTGCGGGACCGCCGCCGGACCGTCACCGCGCCGGACGACCGCCCGATCCGCGCGGACGGCCCGGCCTGGTCCGGTCCGGGCGGCCGGGGCGCGTGAGGGTCAGCGGCCGGGGCGCACCCTGAGGTCGGTGACCTCGGCGTCGCGCGGCAGGTCGAGGGCCGTCACGATCGTGGTGGCCACCGACTCCGGGTCGATCCAGCGGGAGGGGTCGTACTCCTTTCCCTCCTGCTGGTGGACCTTGGCCTGCATGGGGCTGGCGGTGCGCCCCGGGTAGACGGAGGTGACCCGGACCCCGTTCGCGTGCTCCTCCTGGCGCAGCGAGTCGGCGAGCGCCTTCAGACCGTGCTTGCTTGCGGCGTACGCACCCCACTCCGCGGACGCCGCCAGCCCGGCGCCGGAGTTCACGAAGAGCACATGCCCCTGGGCGACCCGCAGCTGCGGCAGGAGGAGCCGGGTCAGCTCGGCGGGCGCGACCAGGTTGGCGTTGAGCTGGAAGTGCCACGCCTTGGGCGTGAGATCGCCGACCGCGCCGAGCTCCACGACGCCCGCGACGTGCAGCAGCGAGTCGACCCGCTCCGGCATCGTCTGGTGGGCGAACGCCCAGGACAGCCGGTCCGGGTTGGCGAGGTCGCCGACGAGCGTACGGGCGCCGGGGTGCAGCTCGGCGAGCTCCTTGGCGCGGCCCGCGTCGCGGGCCACCAACACGGCCTCGTCACCGCGCTCCAGAAGACGGCGGGTGACGGCTGCGCCGATGCCGGACCCGGCGCCGGTGATGACATGTGTGGGCATGACGTCCATGATCCCATCACGCCGCCGGGCCGCCGGTCGTGTCGCGTCATCGCGCACCGCGCCGCCGCACACGCCTGTCGGCGCGTGACCGCGTCACCGCTGCTCGGCCGCCTTCTCCAGGTGGGCCAGGGCGCTCGCGCCGTCCTTGGCGAAGAACACCAGGTCGGTGAGCGGGATGGGGAGGAAGCCCTCGTCCTCCATCCGCTGGAACTGCTGGTGCAGCCCGTCGTAGAAGCCCGCCGTGTTCAGCAGGACGATCGGCTTGTCGTGCTTGCCGTGCTTCTTCAGCTCCAGGATCTCGGTCGCCTCGTCGAGCGTCCCGGTACCGCCCACCATGATCACGACGGCGTCGGCCTTCTCCAGGAGCAGCGCCTTGCGCTCGGCGAGATCGCGGGCGATCACCATCTCGTCGGCGTTGGTACGCGCCTTGTCGGCGAGGAAGTCGACCGACACGCCGACCAGCCGTCCGCCCGCCTCCTGCACGCCATCGGCGACGACCTTCATCAGCCCGCTCTCCGACCCGCCCCAGACGAGGGTGTGCCCGCCCTTGCCGATCAGCTCGGCGAATTCACGGGCGGGGCGGGTGTAGCGGTCGGCGAGGTCGGCGGCGGAGAGGAAGACGCAGATGTTCATGGCGGACACCGTAGAGGTCGCCACCGACGGGCCACGCCACCGGGCCCGCTTGCGACCATGCCAGGAGGGCGGGAAGGCCGGGGAAAGGCCCGAAGGGCGTGGCCGGCAAGGGAAGAAAACGGCCCGCGACTCGGCTGAACAAGGCATGACCTCCACACAGGGACACCAGGGGCACCCGGAACACGCGGGACACGCGGGACACCGCATCACCGTCGAGCCCGGCACCGAGCACGTACGGGTGGTCCACGACGGGCAGGTGCTCGCCGAGAGCCGCCGCCCGATCGTCCTGCGCGAGACGGGCTGCCCGGTCCGCTACTACCTGCCGCCCGAGGACGTCCGCACCGACCTCCTGACGGCCTCGGACACGCGGACGCACTGCCCGTTCAAGGGTGATGCCTCCTACTGGTCGCTTCCGGACGCGGCCGATCTCGTCTGGGCCTATCCCGACCCGAAACCCGAAGTCGCCCCGATCAAGGACCACTTCTGCTTCTACGAGACCGGGACCGTCGCCGGATGAACGTCCGCCGCTGACCGCCGCGCGACCGCGACCGCCGGGTTCGACCCGCTCAACCACCGCCCCGGCCTGCGGACTTGAGGAATCCCAAAGAATCTCGGGCCGGAGCGATGAGTTTTCGGCAGGACGGTGGTCTGCACCTGCATGGACAAGACTCTCTCCCGCGACGGCACCGTGATCGCCTATCGGCGCCGGGGCGAAGGACCGCCGGTGGTCCTGGTCGGCGGAGCACTGGGCACGGCGGCGACCGAGACGCCCCTGGCACGCCTCCTCGCCCCGCGCTTCGGCGTGGTCACGTACGACAGGCGCGGACGCGGCTCCAGCGGCGACAACGGCCCGTACGCGGTGGAACGCGAGATCGAGGACCTGGCCGCGCTCATCACGGCGGTGGGCGGCCGGGCCTCGGTGTTCGGGGTGGGCGCGGGCGGGGCGCTGGCCCTGGAGGCCGCCGCCGCGGGGGTGCCCGTCGACCTGCTGGCGGTGTACGAGCCCACGTACACGCCCGGCGCCGCCGGGGCGCAGTTCAAGGCTTCCTGTACGGCCCGCCTGCACCGTCTGCTGTCCGCCGAGGACCGCGCCGGGGCCGTGGAACTGTTCCTGTCCGTGACGGGCGTCCCGGCCGACACCGTCGCACGTATGCGGCGTGCACCGCTGTGGCGCGACCTGGTGTCGCTGGCCCACACCCTGGCGTACGACGACGTGCTGCTCGGCGACGGCTCGATCCCGGCCGAGCGCTTCGCCTCCGTGACGGCCCGGACGCTGGTGGTGTGCGGCGGTTCCAGCACCGCCCGGGCCCACCGGTCGACCCGTGCCCTCGCCGCCGCCGTTCCGCGTGCCCGCCACCGCACCCTGACGGGCCAGACCCGCGACCTGGCCCCGCAGGCGGTGGCCCCGGTGCTGACGGAATTCTTCGCCGAGGACACGCTCCCCCTGCTCCGGGCCTCCTGACCCCCGCCCTCCGGCACGGCCGCACCCGCACGGGGGTCGGGCGAGGCCGTGCCGGAGGCGCGGGAACACCGGTACGGAGCAGGACGCGGCCGGGGCGGGCCCTCGGTCGAGCCCCGCGCGCCGACGCGCACCGGACGGTGCTGTCACCCGGCCCCGACTCACCCTCCCCCACGGCGTCTCCAGCGTGCGAAGCTGACGTCCATGCCGCAACAGGGTCATCGCCTCCGGTCCTTCAGATCCGCGTTCGGCCTCGCACCGACGCGTTTCGCCGCATGCCGGAAGATCAACGCACCGGATCTTGAACACGCTTTGGCGGACGACACCACGCTCTGCGGCATCCCTCGGGGCGAGGTGACGGTCCATCGGCACCTCTTCGCCACAGGCAATCCCGGGGCATGCCCGCACTGCAGGGTGAAAGCGGCGCGGGGGTAGGATGCTGTGCGGGTGGCGCTTCCTGGTTCCCGCACGAAGACGACGGACATGTGGCTGCTGCCGGAGGACGAGATCCTCGTGGGGCAGCGGATTCGCGGCGCTCTCCCCGACGGCGGGTGGCTGTGCAGTCAGCCCGGCCCCGCGGGCCTGCATGAGGTGCATCAGCATCAGACGGTCGAGAAGGCGCTGAGCTGTGGCGGAGTGCAGGCGTTCCTTCTTCTTCCGGCGGGAGCGGCGGCACCGGCCGGCGTCGTCACGACCGGCGGGATGACCACCCGGCCCGAGCTGCGGCATGCGGCCATCGTGCAGCTCCTGCGCTCACGCCGCGTCCCGGACCAGGACGGCGAGGTCTTCCGAGCCGGACGCCTGACGGTCCGCTGGAACGAACCCGACGTCGGCCCCGAGACGCACCAGCTCCTCACCAAACAGACGCGCCTCGTCTGGCAGGCGCTGCGATCCGCGACGCGGCCGGCCGCGTTCACGGACCCGACCGGCCAGAGGACGAACGGGCAGCGGATCGGCGCCGCCGCACACGACCTGGTGGCCCGTACCGGCATGCCCCTGACGCGCGGAGGAGCCCAACGCCTGTACCTGGCGGCGAAGCTGCCCCGGCGCTGAGGACACGGCCGCGCATGCGAAGCGCATGCTTCGATCAGCCGAAGCCCCGCGGCGCGCTCCGGCGCGGTCAGCCCGCCGCTGCCGCGGCCTTTCGCCGCACCGTCGTCGCGATGGTCGCGGAGCCGACGACGCGGGTGCCGTCGTAGAGGACGACGGCCTGGCCCGGGGCCACGCCGCGGACCGGCTCGGTGAAGGTGACGTGCAGGGTGTCGTCGACGAACTCCGCCGTCACCTCGGTCTCGCCGCCATGGGCGCGGAGCTGGGCGGTGTAGGTGCCGGGGCCGGTCGGGGCGGTGCCGCACCAGCGGGGCTTGATCGCGGTGAGGGCCGTGACGTCGAGGGCTTCGGCAGGGCCGACCGTGACCGTGTTGTTCACCGGGGAGATGTCCAGGACGTAGCGCGGCTTGCCGTCGGGGGCGGGGTGGCCGATGCGCAGGCCCTTGCGCTGGCCGATGGTGAAGCCGTACGCGCCCTCGTGGGTGCCGACCTTCGTGCCCGACTCGTCGACGATGTCGCCCTCGGCCGTGCCGAGCCGGCTCGCCAGGAAGCCCTGGGTGTCGCCGTCGGCGATGAAGCAGATGTCGTGGCTGTCGGGCTTCTTCGCGACGGCCAGGCCCCGGCGCTCGGCCTCGGCGCGGATCTCGTCCTTGGTGGTGAGGGTGTCACCGAGCGGGAACATCGCGTGGGCGAGCTGCTTCTCGTCGAGGACGCCGAGGACGTACGACTGGTCCTTCGCCATGTCGGAGGCCCGGTGCAGTTCGCGGCTGCCGTCCTCGCGGACGACGACGGTGGCGTAGTGGCCCGTGCACACGGCGTCGAAGCCGAGCGCGAGGGCCTTGTCGAGCAGCGCAGCGAACTTGATCTTCTCGTTGCAGCGCAGGCAGGGGTTGGGCGTGCGCCCGGCCTCGTACTCCGCGACGAAGTCGTCCACGACGTCCTCGCGGAAGCGTTCCGCCAGGTCCCAGACGTAGAACGGGATGCCGATGACGTCCGCGGCGCGGCGGGCGTCCCGGGAGTCCTCGATCGTGCAGCAGCCGCGCGCCCCGGTACGGAAGGACTGCGGGTTCGCGGAGAGCGCGAGGTGAACACCGGTCACGTCGTGGCCCGCCTCGGCGGCGCGGGCGGCGGCGACGGCCGAGTCGACACCGCCCGACATCGCGGCGAGCACACGGAGGGGACGCTGGGAAGTCTGAGTCATAGCCCCACCAGGGTACGGGGCGCCGGGAACGGAACGCTCACGGATATGCGTTGGGGATCACATGGGTGCGAAGAGGGCCACGGGGTCCGGAGGGTCCGCGGCGGGGGCGGGGCGCGGCGTCAGCAGGCGCGGGCTGCTGATCGGCGCCGCCGCCACGGCCGCGGTGGCGGGCTCGGCCGTGCTGGCGCGGGACGAGTTGGAACGGGTCTGGTGGCGGCTGCCCGGAGTGGACAAGCCCCGGACACCGGGAGAGGTCGACTACGCGCGGGCCCAGTGGATATCGGCGTCCGAGGCGAACTGGCGCCGGGCCGACCGCCCTGCGGACTACGCGATCGACCGGATCGTCGTCCATGTCACCCAGGGCAGCTACCGCAGCGCGGTGAAGGTCTTCCAGGACCCGGGCCACGGCGCGGCGGCGCACTACGTGGTGCGCCGGGACGGCCATGTGACGCAGATGATCCGTGAGCTGGACGTGGCGTTCCACGCGGGGAACCGGTCGTACAACGAACGCAGTGTCGGCATCGAGCACGAGGGGTTCGTGGACCGGCCGCAGGACTTCACGGCCGAGATGTACGGGGCGTCCGCCCGGCTGGCGGCGACGATCTGCGAGCGGTACGGGATACCCGTCGACCGGGAGCACATCGTCGGGCATGCGGAGGTGCCGGGCGCGGACCACACCGATCCCGGGCCGCACTGGGACTGGAACCGGTATCTGAAGCTCGTCCGGGCGGCCCGGACCGCCGGGACGGCGGGAACGGAAGCGGGTACCCCGGGCGCCTGAGCGCGCACGCGCCCCGCACGCCCCGCACGCCCTGCGCGTCCGAGCGCTCTGCATGCGCTGCTCCGGCCGGACCCCGCCGTGCTCCGCGTCGGCTCGGACGAGTCCCGCCGTGTCAGAAGAGTCCCGCCATGCGTGCCCGCTCGACCGCCGGGCCGATGGCGCGGGCCACCTCGTCGACGTCCTGCTTCGTGGACGTGTGGCCGAGCGAGAAGCGCAGGGTGCCCCGGGCCAGGTCCGGGGCGGTGCCGGTGGCCAGCAGGACGTGGCTGGGCTGGGCGATGCCCGCGGTGCACGCGGAACCGGTGGAGCACTCGATGCCCTGGGCGTCCAGCAGCAGGAGCAGGGAGTCGCCCTCGCAGCCGGGGAAGGTGAAGTGGGCGTTGGCCGGGAGCCGGCCGCCCGGGGCCGGGTCCCCGCCGAGTACGGCGTCGGGCACGGCCGCCCGCACCGCCGCGACGAGGGCGTCACGGAGCTCGCCGATCTCGGGGGCGAACTCCTCGCGGCGGTCGGCGGCCAGGTGCCCCGCGAGGGCGAAGGCGGCGATGGCGGGGGTGTCGAGGGTGCCCGAGCGGACGTGCCGTTCCTGGCCGCCGCCGTGCAGTACGGGCACGGGGGTGTACTCACGTCCGAGCAGCAGCGCGCCGACGCCGAACGGGCCGCCGATCTTGTGCGCGCTGACCGTCATCGCGGCCAGGCCGGAGCGGGCGAAGTCGACATCCAGCTGTCCGAACGCCTGCACCGCGTCGGCATGCATGGGTACGCCGAACTCACGGGCCACCTCCGCCAGTTCGCGTACCGGCATGATCGTGCCGATCTCGTTGTTGGCCCACATGACGGTGATCAGGGCGATGTCGTCGGGGTCGCGGAGGACCGCCTCGCGCAGCGCGTCGGCGTGGACGCGGCCGTACCGGTCGACGGGGAGGTACTCGACGTTCGCGCCCTCGTGCTCGGCGAGCCAGTGGACGGCGTCCAGCACCGCGTGGTGCTCGACCGGGCTGGCCAGCACCCGGGTGCGGCGGGGGTCGGCGTCGCGGCGGGCCCAGTACAGGCCCTTCACCGCGAGGTTGTCGGCCTCGGTGCCACCGGAGGTGAAGACCACTTCGCTGGGGCGTGCGCCGAGCGCGTCGGCGAGGATCTCTCTCGACTCCTCGACGGTACGACGGGCCCGGCGCCCCGCGGCGTGCAGCGAGGACGCGTTACCGGTGGCGGCGAGCTGGGCGGTCATCGCGGCGATCACTTCGGGAAGCATCGGCGTGGTCGCGGCGTGGTCGAGGTAAGCCATGGTGGGCCCGATTCTACGAGTCCGCCCGCCCGTGCGCGGCGGGGCGTACGCACGGCGCATCGCTGCCCGGCACCCGCGCACCGGCCGGCTCGTCCGGCCGCCCGCCCCGCGTACCTCCCCCGTCGTCCGCGGCCGTCCGGAGCGTGCGGGTCAGCCGAACTGACCCGGCTGGTAGTCGCCCGCGGGCTGCTGGGTGATGACGTTCACGCGGTTGAAGGCGTTGATGACGGCGATGAGCGACACCAGGGCACCGAGCTGCTCCTCGTCGTAGTACTTGGCGGCATTGGCCCAGACCTCGTCGCTGACGCCACCGGCCGCGTCGGCGATACGGGTGCCCTGCTCCGCGAGTTCCAGCGCGGCGCGCTCGGCGTCGGTGAACACCGTGGCCTCGCGCCAGGCCGCGACCAGGTTGAGCCGCTCCCAGGTCTCCCCGGAGTGCACGGCGTCCTTGCTGTGCATGTCGACGCAGAAGCCGCAGCCGTTGATCTGGCTGGCGCGGAGCAGCACAAGTTCACGCGTCGCGGCAGGCAGCGACGAGTCCGCGACCGGCTTGTCCGCCGAGACGAGGTGCTTCAGGACCTTGGCCGCGACCGGGTTGGTGAAGACGTTCAAGCGAGCTTCCATGGCGCACTCCTTGCCGTTGTTGGCGGTTACGACCTGGGGAGCGATAGGGAGCGGGCTCCCTATCGCTCCCCAGGTCGTTACACCTCCCTGACGGAGACGGCCCGCGCGATGTGACACATACCAGTGTGACCTGCATCACCGTTCGGGGCCCCGTATTGCGGCCGAATGCGCCGGATCACCGAACCGGCCCGAGCGGCTCCGGCCCGGCCGGAATCGAATGAACCGGCCTCGGCCCGGACACCGCCGTTCGAGCGGGCCCCTACGCTCCCGACGCCCGCCACCCGCCCGACGCCCGCTACCCGCGCGGCGCCCGGGCCAGCTGACGGGACTGGGCGACCAGGCGGTCCGCACTGTCCCAGACGTCCGCGTCCTCCTCCAGGAAGCCGCCCGCGAGGTTGCGGGTGGTGATGGAGACCCGCAGCGGGCCGGGGGCGGGCCGGCAGCGGATGTGGGTGGTGAGTTCGACGGTCGGCGTCCAGCCCTTGAGGCCCAGCTCGAACGCGGTGGGCGGCAGCGCGTCGACGGTGAGCAGGAGGGAGAGCGGATCGGGGTCGCGACCGTCCGCGAGGCCGAACCAGCCGCGCATCTCGCCCTTTCCGGAGGGGGCTCCGACCGCCCACCCGACCGTCGCCGGGTCGAGCTTGATGTCGATCCGGTCGGCGATGGCGGAGCTGCCGGGGATGGGGGCCGGGCCGTTTTCGGGGCCGAGGCAGTGCGCCACGGGCGGGATGGCCGGCGGCTTCGCCGAGGTGCGCACCTCTTCGCTCAGCGTGTCCAGATCGCCGTAGGTGGCGATGACGCGGATGCGCTCGGTCTCGGTGCCGTCCTGCGCGTACTGGAAGAGGGACGCCTGCCCGGTCGAGAGGGTGCGGCCGGTACGGGCCGTCTGCGTACGGATCACCGCGGGGCCCGGGACGGAGGCGGTGAGGTAGTGGGCGGAGATCGAGAAGGGGTCCGGGTGGGGCAGGGCGTCGCCGAGCGCGCGGCCGAGCATGGCCAGCAGATAGCCGCCGTTGACCGCGTGGATGATCGTCCATCCGGCGGAGAGCTCGGCGTCGTAGACGCCTTCCTCGCGACGGACGACGGCCGTGTCGCGGTCGAACTCGCTGTCACCGATGGTCGCGGTCGCCGGAGTGGTTCGCGCCGCTCGTTCTGCTGCTTGTGCCATGCGATGCACCGTACACCGACAGCGTTACTAAGCGGTAGCTTTGTCGTATGGGAAGAACGGGGCGACCGCGTCACATGGCCGCGGAACCCTCCTCGGCCGTCGACGACCGCCGGTTGTACGCGCGCGGGGCGCGCCAGTGGAAGCGCATCGCGAGCAGCCGCAGCACGAACGCCGCGATCACCGCGACGCCGCTGGTGAGCGCGCTGAGCGCGTCGAAACGGATGCACAGGACGATGATCGCGGCGCCGACGATCGCGGGCACCGCGTACAGGTCCCGGTCCCAGCGCAGCAGGGACGGCACCTCGTTGGCCAGGACGTCGCGGAGTACACCGCCGCCCACCGCGGTGGCCACCCCGAGCGCCGCCGACGCGGTCAGGCCGAGCCCGTACCCGTACGCCTTGACCGTGCCGGTGACGCAGAACAGTCCGAGGCCCGCGGCGTCGAAGACGTTGACCGCCACCTGGATCCGCTCGACGTGCGGATGCAGGAAGAACACCAGCACCGCGGCGAGGAGCGGGGTGGTGAAGTAGCCGAGGTCCGTGAACGCCGCGGGCGGCACCGCGCCGATGACGATGTCACGGAACAGCCCTCCGCCCAGCGCGGTCACCTCTGCGAGCACCGCGATGCCGAAGACATCGAAGTTCTTGCGCACGGCGAGCAGCGCGCCCGAGATCGCGAAGACGAAGATCCCGGCGATGTCGAGCGCGTGCTGGATGGAGGGCGTGAACAGTTCGTTGAGCACCGGGCAATTGTGCCGGTACTACTCCTTGGGGCCGGCCTCCGGCGTATCGGACGACGTTCCTCCGGCGGCGGCACCGGACGACGGTCCCTCGGCGGGCCCCTCCGCGGCCGAGCCCCCGGTCGGCTCCTCCGCCGCTTCCTCCGTCGCGGACCCGGCCGTCGGCTCCTCCGCCGCGGACTCCTCCGCCGTGCCGCCGTCGGCCTCCGCCTTCTGGATCGAGACGATCTCGACCGCCTCGCGCGCCCCCTCCGTCACCGTCTCCCCCGGCACCTGGTCCGCCGCGTTCTCCGGGTGGTGGCAGGCGACCTGGTGCCCGGTCCTCAGGGCGACCAGCAGCGGTTCCTGCGTCCGGCAGGTCTCCGTCGCCTTCCAGCAGCGGGTGTGGAAGCGGCATCCGCTGGGCGGCGAGATCGGCGACGGCACGTCGCCCTTCAGCAGGATGCGCTCGCTCTTGGCCGCCCGGCGCTTCGGGTCCGGGATCGGGACCGCGGACAGCAGCGCCTTGGTGTACGGGTGCATCGGCGCCTTGTAGAGCGAGTCCCGGTCGGCCAGCTCCACGATCTTGCCGAGGTACATCACCGCGATCCGGTCCGAGACGTGCCGGACGACCGAGAGGTCGTGGGCGATGATCACGTACGTCAGGCCCAGCTCGGCCTGGAGGTCGTCGAGCAGGTTCACGACCTGCGCCTGGATGGAGACGTCCAGCGCCGACACCGGCTCGTCCGCCACGACGAGCTTGGGCTTGAGCGCGAGCGCGCGGGCGATCCCGATGCGCTGACGCTGGCCGCCGGAGAACTCGTGCGGGTAGCGGTTGTAGTGCTCGGGGTTGAGGCCCACGACCTCCAGCAGCCGCTGAACCTCCTTCTTCACACCGCCCTCGGGCGTCACGCCCTGGAGCTTGAAGGGGGCGCCCACGATCGTGCCGATGGTGTGCCGGGGGTTCAGCGACGAGTACGGGTCCTGGAAGATCATCTGCATGTCGCGGCGCATCGGGCGCATGGCGCCGACGCCGAGGTGCGTGATGTCCTGCCCCTCGAACTCGATCTTCCCCGCGGTCGGTTCGAGCAGCCGGGTGATCAGTCGGCCCATCGTCGACTTGCCGCAGCCCGACTCCCCGACGACGCCCAGGGTCTCGCCCGCGTGCACCTCGAAGTCGATCCCGTCGACCGCCTTCACGGCGCCGACGGTGCGCTGCAGCATCCCCTTCTTGATGGGGAAGTGCTTCTGCAGGCCGGTCGTCCTCAGCAGCACCTCGCGGGAGGCGGAGCCCTTCTCGGCACTCGCCCCGTTCCCGGCGGCCCGCTTCCCGGGCACCTCCGTGTCCCTGCCCGCGTTCGCCACGTCCTCGCCCCCGCTCGCCATGCCCTTGTCCTCGCTCGTCACGGCCTTGTCCTCGCTCACAGCTTGGGCGCAATCTCTTCGGTCCAGATCCGCTCCCGCTGCTCCTGCGACATGTGGCAGGCCGCCCAGTGCCGGCCGCCGACCTCGCGCAGCTCGGGCCGTACGGTGCGGGTCACGTCGCCCTCGGGCACGTCCGCGTACGGGCAGCGCGGGTTGAAGGCGCAGCCCGACGGGATGTTGATGAGCGACGGCGGGGAGCCCTTGACCGGGATGAGCCGGTCGGTCTGGTCGCGGTCCAGGCGCGGCATCGAGCCCAGCAGCCCCCAGGTGTAGGGGTGGCGGGGTTCGTAGAACACCTTCTCGGCCGGTCCGCGCTCGACGCAGCGCCCGCCGTACATCACGAGGATGTCGTCGGCCAGCTCGGCCACCACGCCCAGGTCGTGGGTGATGACGATGACCGCGGAGCCGAACTCCTTCTGCAGGTCGCGGATCAGGTCGAGGATCTGCGCCTGGACGGTGACGTCCAGCGCGGTCGTCGGCTCGTCGGCGATCAGCAGCTCGGGGTTGTTGACCAGTGACATCGCGATCATCGCGCGCTGGCGCATCCCGCCGGAGAACTCGTGCGGGTAGCTGTCCACGCGCTTGTCGGGCTGCGGGATGCCGACCCGGTCGAGCATCTCGATCGCGCGCCTGCGGGCGGTCTTCTTGTCCACGTCGTGGTGGACCCGGTAGGCCTCCACGATCTGCTTGCCGATCGTGTAGTACGGGTGCAGCGCCGACAGCGGGTCCTGGAAGATCATGGCCATGTCGCGACCGCGCAGCCTGCGGACCTCGTCGGGGTCGGCGGACAGCAGTTCCTTGCCGTCCAGCCAGATCTCGCCCGAGAGGCGGGCCTTGCGCTTGCCGTACTGGCCGGCGGTGTGCAGGCCCATGATCCCGAGCGAGGTGACGGACTTGCCGGAGCCGGACTCGCCCACGATGCCGAGGGTCTTGCCCTTCTCCAGCGTGAAGCTGAGCCCGTCCACGGACTTGACGAGACCGTCGTCGGTCGGGAAGTGCACCTTCAGATCGCGCACGTCCAGGAAGGCGGTGGGGGCGGGCGAGTCCGCGACGGGTTCGCCCAGCGCGGCACCGCTCTTGTGCAGTTCGGTCATCCCAGCCTCACTCGCGGGTCGATGACGGCGTACATGATGTCGACGAGGAGGTTGGCGACGGCGATGGCGAGCGCCGCGAACAGAGTGACGCCGAGGATCACCGGGAGGTCCTTGTCGCTGATGGCCTGGACGGCCGCGAGACCCAGACCCGGCAGGTTGAACGTGGACTCGGTGAGGACCGCGCCACCGAGGAGCACGCCGATGTCGAGACCGAAGACGGTGAGGATCGGCGTCATCGCGGAACGCAGGGCGTGCCGGGTGATGACGGTGCCCTCGCCCAGGCCCTTGGCGCGGGCGGTGCGGATGTAGTCCTCGCCCAGCACGTCGAGCATGGTGGCCCGGGTGAGGCGGGCGTACATCGCGGCGTTCAGGAAGGCGAGCACGATCCACGGCAGGATCAGGGTCTGGAACCAGACGTCGATACCGTCGTCCGTGGAGAGGTTGTCGGCGATGTGCACCCACCCGAGGGTGTGCACGAAGAGGCCCATGGCGACCATGCCGGTGAAGAAGATCGGCAGGGAGACGCCGCCGAGGGCGGTGGTCATCGCGGCCCGGTCCCAGATGGTGCCGCGCTTGAGCGCGGACACGACACCGGTGGCGACACCGCCGACGAGCCACAGCACGCAGGCGCCCGCGGCGAGCGCGCCGGTGACGGGCAGGGCGTCCTTGAGGGTGGTCCAGACCGGCACCTCGGTGCGGAAGGAGTACCCGAAGCAGGGGGCGGCGCAGTGGGTGACGTCGTCACCGTTCGCGTAGTCGCGCCCCATCGGGATGCCCTTGACGAAGTCCCAGAACTGGACGAGGAGGGGCTCGTCGAGCCCCAGTTTGATCCGGATGCCCGCGAGCTGCTCGGCACCGGTGGCCTTGCCGGCGAAGAGGACTGCGACGTCCTGACCCGCCCACTTGGGCAGCATGAAGAAGATGGTGAAGGTCGCGAGCAGTACGACGAGCACCATGATGACTACGGCGAACAGGCGCCGGATGAGATAAGCAAGCACTGTGCGCGGCCCGGCGGTGGCCGGGATCCCTCGTGGGGTTCCCGGCCACCGCCCCGGCCATCACCTGCCCTTCGGACTGGCGGGTTTCGGCGGCGGTGGGGCGGCCGACGGGGTCGGCCGCTGTTGCTGTTGCCGGCGGCGGCTGCTGTTGCCGCCGCCGTCAGCTACTACTTGACGACGCCGAGCGAGACGTAGTCGTAACGGCCGTTGTAGGCGTCGGACATGTAGACGTTCGTCAGTCGGTTGCCGCGCCAGGTGATGTTCTTCTCGTAGATGAAGGGCATCCAGTCGGCCTGGTCGAGGATCCGCTTGTCGATCTGGCCGTAGATCTCACCGGCCTTGTCCGCGTCGGTCTCCGCGATCGCCTGGTCGAAGAGCTTGTCGATCTGCGGGTCCTTGATCTGCGACTCGTTGTAGTTGCCGGTCTCCGAGAGGTACCGGCTGTCCCACAGCGGCTGGCCGAAGCCCTGCCCGGACGGGAAGTCGGGGCCCCAGCCGCTCATGGTCATGCCGTAGCCGCGCTGCTTCACGACGGCGGGCGAACCGGTGATGCTGGACGTCTCGGCACCGTTGATCGGGTCGACCGAGACCTTGATGCCGACCTTGCCGAGCTGCGCCTGGAGCGCCTCGGCGGCGTCGACCTCGCCCGGGTTGTTGTTGCGGGCGGTGAGCTTGGTGGAGAAGCCGTTCGGCTGGCCGCACTGCTTCAGCTCGTCCTTGGCCTTGGCCAGGTCCGGCTTGCCCTTGCGGGCGAGCACGCCGTACGGGTCGTAGTCGCTGTGGCCCTTGATGGACGCCGGGAGGGCGCTGTTGGCGATCGCGCCACCGGAGATCTCGCCGCCGCGCACCTGCTGGATGGCGGCGAAGTCCGTGGCGTAGAAGACCGCCTTGCGGCAGTGGACGTCGTCGAACGGCTTCGCGGCGTGGACCAGGGCGACGTAGCGGACGAACGACGTCTGCATGTTGTCGACGCTGTCCTTGTGCTTCTGGATGGCGGTGACGCGGCCGGACTGGGTCATGCCGGTGCCGTTGAGGTCGACGTCGTAGTCGCCGTCCATCAGCTTCTTGTCGTTCTCCTCCAGGTTGGCGGAGATCGTCACGGTGATCTTGTCGGGGAGCGCGGCGCGCACCGGGTCCGACGACTTCTGCCACTTGTCGTTGCGGACGAGCACGATGCCCTTGTTCGGCTTGTACGACTCGAACTTGTACGGGCCGGAGGAGAACGGCCGCTGGGTGTACTTGGCCTTGGTGTCCTGGGACGCCTTCACGGGCGTGCCGGACGGCATGGCCAGGAACTGCTCGAAGTCACCGTTGGGCTTGGGCAGTTTGAAGATGATGGTGTTGTCGTCGGGCGTCTCGATCGCCTTCAGGCCGAGCTTGTCCGGCGACGAGTCCTTGTACGGGCCCTTGTACTCGCCCTTCGGGTCCAGCGCCTGCTTCAGGTACTGCGGACCGCCGGTGATGGTGTCCGTCGCCCAGATGCGCTCGATGCCGTACTTGACGTCCTTGGACGTCAGCTTGGAGCCGTCCTCCCAGGTCACGCCCTCACGCAGCTTGTACGTGTAGGTCTTGCCGCCGTCCGTGATCTCGGCGGGGCCGGTGGCGAGGTCACCGACCAGCTTGGTCGAGGCGACACCCGGCTTGGTGTCGTACGTGACCAGCTGGCGGGTGTAGAAGCGCATGAAGTCCCAGGCCATGCCGTAGTAGGCACGCTGCGGGTCGGCCGAGTCCAGGTCCTGCTTGCCGACCATCCTGAGCGTCCCGCCCTTTTTGGTGGACGGGTTGGCGACCTTGTTGAACGCCGCGTTGAAGCCCGCGCCCTTCGCGCTGCCACCGTCGCCGTCGTCGCCGCTGCCGCCGCACGCCGTGGTGGTCATCAGCGCCGCGACCACGAGGGCCGCACCAGCGGTGAGCCGTCGTTTCGAGGAAACTGTGGACATTTTCTCGCAACCTCCGAGATCGCGGTCCCAGGCCGTTGCATGCCGGAGAACCATGGGAGAAGCCACCTGACGGTGCGGCAGGGGCAAGTCGTTGGTCATCGGGTCCCCTTGGGATCCAGGGCGTCGCGCAGCCCGTCCCCGAAGAGGTTGAAGGCCAGTACGGTGATGAAGATCGTCACGCCGGGAAAGACCATGAACATCGGGTCGTGCTCGTACGTCTCCAGGGCGTCGCGCAGCATGCCGCCCCAGGAGGCCGTGGGCGGCCGGACACCGGCACCGAGGAAGCTGAGGGCCGCTTCGGTGAGGATGTTGGTGGGGATCATGAGCGTCGCGTAGACGGTGATCGGCGCCACCAGGTTCGGCAGCAGTTCACGGAAGAGGATGTGCCCGCGCCCGCCACCGAGGCTCCGCGCGGCCTCCACGTACTCGCGTTCGCGCAGCGAGAGCGTCTGCCCCCGGACGATGCGGCCCACGTACGGCCAGCCGAAGAAGCCGATGACGGCGACGAGTACGGCGATGCGCACCCCGCTGCCGGTGAGACCGAGCAGGTCGTCGGGGAGGACCGAGACCAGGGAGATGATGAAGAGCAGCTGCGGGAAGGAGAGCAGCACGTCCATCACCCGGCTGATCACGGCGTCGATCCAGCCGCCGAAGTAGCCGGCGACGATACCGAAGAGCGTGCCGAGGGCCACGGCGACCAGGGCCGCCAGGAACGCCACGAGCAACGAGATGCGGGCGCCGTAGACGATCCGGCTGAAGACGTCCCGTCCCTTGTTGGGCTCGACCCCGAAGAGGAAGTCGCTGCTGATGCCGCCGAGGGAGCCGGTGGGCAGGTTGGTCAGCGGGTCGAGCTTGTCCTGGTGGAAGTCGTTCGGCGGGTGCCCCAGCAGGGAGACGATCAGCGGCGCGAAGACCGCCACCGCGATCAGGAAGAGGACGACGATGCCACCCGTCAGAGCGACCTTGTCCTGCTTGAGGCGGTGCCAGGCGATCTGCTTGAGGGAACGTCCCTCGACCTTCTTGGCCCCGGAGCCGGCCGCGGGCCCACCGGTCGCGTTCGGATCCGTCTCCGTGGTCGGCTCGTGCAGTGGTGCCGTCATCGTGGCAAGGACCCCTCTCAACCGGCGGTGGCCGGGCCGAACTGGCCGCTGTGGCGGCACGGATCAGTCAAGTCGTACGCGGAGGCGGCAAGACGCCCTTGCTGCGGGAGTCTTCATCGCAGCCGCGCGCGCTAGCCATACCGACAGGCGAATGGATGCCTAACCGTGATGCGGACCGACGCGATCCGTTATCCGGACGCACGCGAACGCCCGTCGAACACAGGTCAGTTGATGCTCAACGTGGCGATGACTCGCATACTCTTCGCTTTCGCCACCAGACGGCTTCCGAACGGAGATGTGCGACACGAAGGGCATGTGTGGCATGTTCCGGACATCCCGGTCGAACGATCGTGCGCCGGTGCGAGGGAGGAGCCGACGCGTCGCGGGGCGCGGGAGCGCGGGACGGCTTCCGCGCATCGCACGCCACGGCGCACGCGCCCGGGGGAAGCGGTGTCAGTACGCGCCCGCGCCCGGCGGGTAGCCGTAGCCGGGCGCCGGGGCGTGGGCCTCGCGGTCGTAGAACGGGCGGGAGTTGACGCGCAGCCACATCGCGACCGGGTCGTACTCGTCGGACATCGCGACGGTGGAGACGGGCAGCCCCTCCGGGACCGCGGCGACCGACTGCCCCATCATCGCGCGCACCGCGTCGACGGAGGGCCGGCTCGTGTCGTACAGGTCGAGGCCGATGGCGAGGTACGCCGTGCCGAGCGCGGGCTGCACCCAGGCGCGGCGCAGCGAGCGGATCGCGGGGGTGCGGTGGGCGTTCTGCGCGAGCAGGGCGTAGAACTGCGGGATCTCGATGGCCGGTTCGGTGAGCCGGAGCGGGCCGGCGGGCATCCGGTCGAGGCCGGTGGCGATCCGGCGCAGGTCCAGCCAGGGGATGCCGACGCCGCCGCCCGGGGCGTGCGGGTTGAGCCAGATGCCCCAGCGGTCGGGGAACAGGGCGCGGGCGATGTCGAGGCCGGTGACCACTTCATGGGCCCGGGTCCAGCCGCTGGCCGAGAGCTCCTGGGCGGAGGTCACGCAGGGGGCGTACCCGAGACCGTCGATCTCCATGTTTCCGTACTGGGCGTCGGGCGAACCCGCCCGGCCGTTCCAGAGAAGCATCCAGATCCGGTCGTGCGCGAGGGCCTGGAGCAGCGCCTCGTACGCGTCGTAGCGCCCGGGCGTCACTTGGCGCAGCATGTGCTCGACCTGCCCGGCCGCCGCGGTGCCTGACGCACTCACCTGGTCCCGCCCCTCTTCGATCCACTGTGCCGGCCCGCCGCTCCCGGGGCACACGGGCGCGGCATGATGCCGTGACACCCGCCATGAAACCAGCTTAGGTGCCGGTCCTGACACCGACTTGACGCCTCGGACTGGCGTTCGCCGCCCCACGTGTGTGCGAGCCGGGCGTCGCACGGCGGGCGGCGGCTCGACGACCGGGCCTACCGCTGCGCGCGCTGGTAGAACGGACGGATCCGCTCCCGCATCCAGTCCCCGACCGGGTCCTGCGCCACGTCGAGCAGAACCAGGTTGACCGGCCAGGGCACCGCCACGCGACCGAGCGCGCGGCCCAGCGCGTCCATCGGGGCATCGCGCGCGGCCTCGTCCCAGGCGGCGAACTCGACACCGACGAAGAGGACGGGGTCGTCGCCCTCGATGCTGGCCAGCGTGCGGCGGGCGGTGAGCACCACGCCGCTCTCCTCGAACTCCCCGGCGGCGGCGGCGAGGAAGTCGACGGGTTCCTCCTGCCAGTCCGGTTCGTACAGGCGGACCCGGCCTCCGGTGGCCGGTCCGTCCAGCGGGGTGCGTCCGGTACGGCAGAGCTCGGCCACGGCGGGCGGCGGCAGCGGCATCCCGACCGCGCCGCCGGGGTTCACGGCCATGCCGAGCTGCGGGGGCAGGCCGCGGGCGAATTCGACGGCGGGGGCGACGGTGTAGGACATCCGGTCGCCGACACAGCCGAGAAACTGCTGTTCGGAGCTGAAGACGGGGACGAACGCGGCTCCGTCGATCTCCAGCGTCGGCAGGTCGAGTTCCGGGGAGTCGGGGCCGCCGCCGTTGGGGAGCGGCACCCATACGTGGCTGCGCCCGAGCACCTCGACGAGGCGCCCGCCGGCCTCCGCCGCTCCCACCGAGGCCATCAGCACCTCTTCGAGCTCGTTGGCCGGCCATCCGCTCTGCGGATGGGACTGGACCTGCGCCGGAATGTCCACTGCTTCCCCTTCTTTCCCGAGCTTCTGCCCGAGCCTTCCGGCAGAAGGTTACGGCCTGGGGGCGACCGGGGTGGATCAGGGAGTGTCCTCGTGCGGCTTCACCCGCGAGGCGGAGCGGGCGGCGCGGTGCGTCGAGGAACGACGACAACGCGGCGGGCGGAGTCGCGGGGCGGCACGAGCCCGCCCCCCGACACTCCCCCCGGGCATCGACGCCCGGCCCGGCGGCCGCCCGCCCCCGGGCCGCGCCCCGGTCAACCCGAGCGGCTACCCGGGCCCGAGCCGCGCCCCCGTGAACGTGATGCGGTCCAGCAGCCCCGCCGCCTCCCGGTCCAGGAGCACGGCCGAGCCGCAGCCGGACGGCAGCAGCCCCGCCTCGGCGTCCCGGAGCAGCCGGCCGACCGCCCTGCGGTGCCGGGCGAACGCGTACCCGGAGACGCCCCGGCCGCGTTCCCGCTGTCCCTCCCGGGCGGTCCGCGGCGTGACGTCGAGCAGGAGCAGGTGGAGGTCGCGGCCCCGGCGCCGCGCGTCACGGGCCAGCCAGCGGCGTACCCAGGTCTGCGTTCCGCAGTCGTGCACGACGACGGACTCGCCGGAGCGCAGCGCCCGCCGCAGCCCCGCGTAGTGGGCGAGGCGGACGAGGGGGCGGTAGAGGGCGTACGGGAGCAGGCGCGGCAGCATCCGCGCCCAGCGGTCCCGGGTGTCCTGCGAATCGATGGTGCGGACCGTGGCCGTCCGCCGGATGAGGGTGGATTTGCCGCTGCCGGGCAGCCCGGAGACCACCACCACGTCGCCCGCCGCGAAGCGCAGGCCGCGCGGGGCGTGCCCGCCGCGCCGCCGCAGGTCGCGCACGAGCGGTGCGGGACGGCCCGGCGCCTCCCCGGCCGGGGCTCCGGCCTGCGCGGGCATCGCGTCGTGCGCGGCCCCCGCGGTCGTCGCGTACCGCCTTGACGTCATCGCCCTCCCCCTGTCGGATGTCCGCCCATGGCCGAAGTGTAAAGAAGTGGTAATGCGGGGCAACCGTCCACGCCGTTGAACTGCCCCCGGGACCGGGGCCCCACTCCGGCGCGATGCGTGCGATGATGGCCCGGCCAACTGCATAACGGCCGTTTGAATCCGCGCGGGAGAGTTCCGGTCATTGCATGGGCCGGGCGCCGAAGGAGCAAGTTCCTCCCTTGAATCTCTCAGGCCCCGTACCGCGCGGATGAGGCAGATCTGAAAAGCGGGCCGCCCTGCGGCCCCACCCAAGGTGCAAGCCGAACCGGACCCTTCGGGGGGTTTCGGCGAACCTCTCAGGTTCCGATGACAGATGGGGAGGGATCGTCCTCGCCGTCATGCCCCGGGAGCCACACCATGAGCACCGCACCCCGCCGTACTGCCCTCGATGCCCTGCACCGTTCACTGGGCGCGACCATGACCGACTTCGCGGGCTGGGACATGCCGCTGCGGTACGCCAGCGAGCGCGACGAGCACAACGCGGTCCGTACCAAGGCCGGTCTCTTCGACCTGTCGCACATGGGCGAGATCACCGTCACCGGCCCCGAGGCCGCGGACTTCCTGAACTTCGCGCTGGTCGGCAACATCGGCACCGTCGCCGTCGGCCGCGCCCGCTACACGATGATCTGCGCCGAGGACGGCGGCATCCTCGACGACCTGATCGTCTACCGGCTGGGAGAGGCCGCGGCCCCCGAGTATCTGGTCGTCGCCAACGCGGGCAACGCCCAGATCGTGCTGGACGCGCTCACCGCCCGGGCCGAGGGCTTCGACACCGAGGTGCGCGACGACCGCGACGCGTACGCGCTGCTCGCCGTCCAGGGGCCCGCCTCCGTCGCCATCCTTTCCTCGGTCACCGATGCCGACCTGGACGGTCTGAAGTACTACGCCGGGCTGCCGGGCACGGTCGCCGGTGTCCCCGCGCTGATCGCCCGTACGGGCTACACCGGCGAGGACGGCTTCGAGCTGTTCGTCGCGCCCGAGCACGCCGAGGGGCTGTGGAAGGCCCTCACCGAGGCGGGCGCCCCGCACGGCCTGGTCCCGTGCGGGCTCTCCTGCCGCGACACACTGCGCCTGGAGGCGGGCATGCCGCTCTACGGCCATGAGCTGACCACCGCGCTGACCCCGTTCGACGCCGGTCTCGGCCGGGTCGTGAAGTTCGAGAAGGAGGGCGACTTCGTCGGCCGCGAGGCCCTGGAGGCCGCCGCCGAGCGCGCCGAGACCGCCCCGCCCCGCAAGCTCGCCGGGCTGGTCGCCGCGGGCCGCCGGGTGCCGCGCGCCGGCTACTCCGTGGTCGTCGGCGGCGAGGTCGTCGGCGAGGTGACCTCGGGCGCCCCGTCGCCCACCCTCGGCAAGCCGATCGCCATCGCGTACGTGGACGCCGCGTACGCCACGCCCGGCACCGAGGGTGTCGGGGTGGACATCCGGGGCAACCACGAGCCGTACGAGGTCGTGGCGCTGCCGTTCTACAAGCGCCGCAAGTGACGCCCGGCCGGGGCGCCGGAAGAGGTGTCGGCGCCGCGTCCGGCACCCGCGTGCCCCGAAAGTGACGCAATCGCGTCTCATACCGTAAGACCACCGTTCATCAGCACTCCCCCGCGTACAGGAGAATTCAGGTCATGAGCAACCCCCAGCAGCTGCGTTACAGCAAGGAACACGAGTGGCTGTCGACCGCCGAGGACGGTGTCGCCACGATCGGCATCACCGAGTTCGCCGCCAACGCGCTCGGTGACGTCGTCTACGCGCAGCTCCCCGCGGTCGGCGACACGGTGACCGCGGGCGAGACCTGCGGCGAGCTGGAGTCGACCAAGTCGGTGAGCGACCTGTACTCGCCGGTGACCGGCGAGGTCACCGCCGCGAACCAGGACGTCGTGGACGACCCCTCGCTGGTGAACTCCGCTCCCTTCGAAGGCGGCTGGCTGTTCAAGGTACGTGTCGCGGAGGAGCCGAAGGACCTGCTCTCCGCCGACGAGTACACCGAGTTCTCCGGCAACTGAGACCCCAAGGGACCACTTGATGTCGCTTCTCAACTCCTCCCTCCACGAGCTGGACCCGGACGTCGCCGCCGCCGTCGACGCCGAGCTCCGCCGCCAGCAGTCCACCCTCGAGATGATCGCGTCGGAGAACTTCGCTCCGGTCGCGGTGATGGAGGCCCAGGGCTCCGTCCTCACCAACAAGTACGCCGAGGGCTACCCGGGCCGCCGCTACTACGGCGGCTGCGAGCACGTCGACGTCGTCGAGCAGATCGCCATCGACCGGATCAAGGCGCTGTTCGGCGCCGAGGCCGCGAACGTCCAGCCGCACTCGGGGGCGCAGGCCAACGCCGCCGCGATGTTCGCGCTGCTGAAGCCGGGCGACACGATCATGGGTCTGAACCTGGCCCACGGCGGTCACCTGACCCACGGCATGAAGATCAACTTCTCCGGCAAGCTCTACAACGTGGTCCCGTACCACGTCGACGAGACCGGCGTCGTGGACATGGCCGAGGTCGAGCGTCTGGCCAAGGAGACCAAGCCGAAGCTGATCGTCGCCGGCTGGTCCGCCTACCCCCGTCAGCTGGACTTCCCCGCCTTCCGCCGGATCGCGGACGAGGTCGGCGCGTACCTGATGGTCGACATGGCGCACTTCGCCGGGCTGGTGGCGGCGGGCCTGCACCCCAACCCGGTGCCGCACGCCCATGTCGTCACGACCACCACGCACAAGACCCTCGGCGGTCCGCGCGGCGGCGTCATCCTGTCGACGCAGGAGCTGGCCAAGAAGATCAACTCGGCGGTCTTCCCGGGTCAGCAGGGCGGTCCGCTGGAGCACGTGATCGCGGCCAAGGCGGTCTCGTTCAAGGTCGCGGCGACCGAGGAGTTCAAGGAGCGCCAGCAGCGCACGCTGGAGGGTGCCCGCATCCTCGCCGAGCGCCTGGTCCAGCCGGACGTCACCGAGGCCGGTGTCTCCGTGCTGTCCGGCGGCACGGACGTCCACCTGGTCCTCGTCGACCTGCGCGACTCCGAGCTGGACGGCCAGCAGGCCGAGGACCGGCTGCACGAGATCGGTATCACCGTCAACCGGAACGCCGTCCCGAACGACCCGCGCCCGCCGATGGTCACCTCGGGTCTGCGGATCGGCACGCCCGCCCTGGCCACCCGCGGCTTCGGTGCCGAGGACTTCACCGAGGTGGCGGAGATCATCGCCGCCGCGCTGAAGCCGTCGTACGACGCCGACGCCCTGAAGGCCCGTGTCGTCGCGCTGGCCGAGAAGTTCCCGCTGTACCCCGGCCTGTCGTAGGCCGGGCTCGGGCCGTACCGGAACAGTCCGGAACACGGTCCGCGGCTCTCGGGGTGGGGCACCGCGCACACTGGGACAGTGAGCGCGGTGCCCCATCCCTTGTCCCCTGCTCTCCGGGCCGACCGGCCCGTACGCGCACCACCCGGCAGACAACGGTGTCTACCAACCCTGAGGAGTACCCGTGGCCATCTCGGTCTTCGACCTGTTCTCGATCGGCATCGGCCCGTCCAGCTCCCATACGGTCGGCCCGATGCGCGCCGCCCGTATGTTCGCGCGCCGGCTGAAGAACGAGGGGCTGATCGCCCACACCGCCTCGGTACGGGCGGAGCTGTACGGCTCGCTCGGCGCGACCGGCCACGGCCACGGCACCCCCAAGGCCGTCCTGCTCGGCCTGGAGGGCGAGTCGCCCCGTACCGTCGACGTGGAGAGTGCCGACGAGCGGGTCGAGCACATCCGCGCCACCGGCCGGATCAACCTGCTCGGCATGCACGAGATCGACTTCGACGCCGACGAGCAGCTGGTCCTGCACCGCCGCAAGGCCCTCCCCTACCACGCCAACGGCATGACGATCCTCGCCTTCGACCGTGACGGCGCGACGCTGCTGGAGAAGACGTACTACTCGGTCGGCGGCGGCTTCGTCGTGGACGAGGACGCGGTCGGCGCGGACCGGATCGTCCTCGACGACACCGTGCTGAAGCACCCCTTCCGCACCGGTGACGAACTGCTGCGGCTGTCCCGCGAGACCGGCCTGTCCATCTCCTCGCTGATGCTGGAGAACGAGAAGGCATGGCGCACCGAGGACGAGATCCGCTCGGGCCTGCTCGACATCTGGCACGTCATGCGGGCGTGCGTCGCGCGCGGCATGTCCCGCGAGGGCATCCTGCCCGGCGGCCTCAAGGTCCGCCGCCGCGCCGCGACCACCGCCCGCCAGCTGCGCGCCGAGGGCGACCCGCAGGCCCACGCGATGGAGTGGATCACCCTCTACGCGATGGCGGTCAACGAGGAGAACGCCGCGGGCGGCCGGGTCGTCACCGCGCCCACCAACGGCGCCGCCGGAATCATCCCGGCCGTGCTGCACTACTACATGAACTTCGCGGCCGGCGGCGCCACCGAGGCGGAGAAGGAGGACGGCGTCGTCCGCTTCCTGCTGGCCGCCGGAGCCATCGGCATGCTGTTCAAGGAGAACGCCTCCATCTCCGGCGCCGAGGTCGGCTGCCAGGGCGAGGTCGGCTCCGCCTGCTCCATGGCCGCGGGCGCCCTCGCCGAGGTCCTCGGCGGCACCCCCGAGCAGGTCGAGAACGCCGCCGAGATCGGCATGGAGCACAATCTCGGCCTGACCTGCGACCCGGTCGGCGGCCTCGTCCAGATCCCGTGCATCGAACGCAACGGCATGGCCGCGGTCAAGGCCGTCACAGCCGCGAAGATGGCGCTGCGCGGCGACGGCAGCCACAAGGTCTCCCTGGACAAGGTCATCAAGACCATGAAGGAGACCGGCGCGGACATGAGCGTGAAGTACAAGGAGACGGCGCGGGGCGGGCTGGCGGTGAACATCATCGAGTGCTGAGGATTGCGCCCTGACCTGCTCCTTCACCCCGTTCGGAGCGGTCAGGGCCTTCCCTGTTCACGCAGCGGGACGTCCGTGGGAAGTCCGTCGGGCAGAGCTGGCTGTCCCAGGGAGAGCCCGAGGAGGTCCCTCGAGGACGGACGTCACGGAGCGCTCGCTCGTCCCTGCTCGTTGACCGCACGTACCAGGGCCCGCGGTGTCGTGGCCTCGCCGATCACCGAGTCGGCCAGGGCGATCCCGCCCGGTGACCGGCGCGGGGCGGACCGGGCGGGCGCAGTGATCAGCCTGGCCACCGGATTGCGTCGGCTGCCGCGGAAGGCGGAGCGGCAGGTGCTGCCGATGGACTGGCCCGGGCTGGCGATGGTCATGACGGGGCTGCCCGCGCTGGTGTTCGGCATCTCCCGGCTGGGTGAGGGCGGCGGCTCGACGGGCGCGCTCCCGCTGGTCCTGGTGATCGTCGGCGCCCTGCTGCTGACCGGGTTCACCCTGCATGCCCTGCGCGCCCGCACCCCGCTACTCAATCTGCGGCTGTTCAAGGACGCCGCGTTCTCCTCTGCCGCGGTCGTGATCTTCTGCATGGGCGTGGCCCTGTTCGGAGCGATGATCGTGCTGCCGGAGTACTACCTCCAGGCCCGGCACGAGTCCCTGGTGGACACGGGCCTGCTGACCGCTCCCCTGGCGCTGGGTACGGTGGCCGCGCTGCCGCTGGCCGGTTGGTTCACCGACCGGATCGGCGGTGCCCGGGTGATCCTGACCGGTCTGGTCGTCACCATCGTCGGAACGATTCCGCTGGCAGTGGTCAGCGAGCACGACAGCTACTGGTGGCTCTCCGCCGTCCAATTCGTACGGGGCTGCGGCATCGGCCTCACCACCACACCGGCGCTGGCCACAGGCCTGGTCATGGTGCCCAAGAGCCAGATCCCGCATGCCATGCCGATCTTCAACATGTTCCAGCGGATCGGCGGCTCCTGCGGCACCTCGGTTCTCACTGCGCTGCCGGCGCACCGCATCGCCGCGGGCCCTCACACCCCAGCCGGAAGCGCGTCCGCCGTCGCCCACACCCACTGGTGGATCACCGCCATCACGGCCGCCGTCCTGGTCCCGTCACTGATCCTGGTCTGCCTGGAAGCCCGCCGACGCCGCGCGGAGGCGGGAACGGGGGCGGCGCCGGCCCCGGCCTGAACGGGGATCGCCCGCACCGGGTACACAGACCTGGCTGAGGCCCGTACCACCACCATCCCCCGTGGTGTACGGGCCTCAGCCATGTACCGGAGAGGCGCTCAGCGGTCGAGGATCCGCCGCAGCACCCACTCCATGCGCCGCTCGTGATCGGACGCGACCCCCGCGCACCGCCGGGCGACCTGCCCGTCCGGCCGGACCAGCAGCGCCCCCATCTCGGTGATACCGGCGGCGTGCTCCCAGCGCCCCTCGGCGACGCGCAGCTCCGGATCCGAGCCGAGCGTGACAGCGGTGACCGGGATTCCGGTCTCCCTCCCGGCCGCCCGCGCCGCCCGGGCCCACACGTCGCCGTCCCGCCCCGCGAGCAGCGTGAACGGACCGGCCGTCAGTTCCACCGTAGAGAGTCGGTGTCCGTCCCGTTCCAGCCACAAGTGCGGCACCCGGGTGCCCGGCGAGCCGTCGAGGTTGGTCCGGGCATCCACCAGCGACAGAGGTTCGGTACGTGGGTCGACGATCGCGGCGGAGTCGCACAGGTGAGCGATAGCGTGCTCCATGATCCCGGCCGAAGTGCGCTCGGCCGGCGTGCCGCCCCAGTGCAGCTCAGGGTGGCGCATCCGACTCGGCTTCAGTTCCCTGACTCGCGATGAGATCCGTACCGGCATCGACCGCCTGGCGGACTTCGTCCGGGCCTCGTCCACACTCCAGCCCCCCTCTCCCCCGACCGGAGCGGTGGCATGAGCACACACGCAGGCCCCTGGCAGCCACCCCCCGAGGACCACGGCGGCGGAGACGGAACGGATCGCGGGGCGGCCCGCGACACGCCGTACACCAGATCGGCGAAGGCGCTCCTGCAGTGCCTCCTGGATCTCTTCACCGAGGTGGGCTTCATCCACCTTCTGCCTCCCTGTCCCCCGTCCCCTCCCGACCTGCCGGATGACAACCATCGGACGAGACCCCGCGGGACGGCCCGTGCGGCAGCGTCTGTCCGCCCACCGGGTTGCCCTGGCCATGTCGACCTGTGAGGTTGGGGACGCGGTTGGCGGATGGTGACCACTTCAGCGCGGTGTGTCCGCTGTGGTGATGGCAGGTGTGCAGCGGGCCCGCCCGGTGCGCGATGCGGGCCGGGCCCCAACGCCGCAGGACGCGGGCATTACGATCCTGCGCCCGATACGGGTCGGTGCTCGTCCAGGGCTGTGGTGCATGCCGCCCGGGAACGACTTCGCCGCGCCCGCCGGCCGTGTCCCGGTCCGGTCGGCGATTTCCCCGCCCCGGTCACGGCACCGACCTCCACGCCGCCAGAAGGGCCGCTGCCGACCGGACCAGGGGATCGTCGCCGTGGCCGAGATGCGCGGCGACGCGCAGGACGTCCGTCAGGACGGCCGGGTCGTGGGCCTGGACGGTGAGGGCGAGCAGGGGGCCGAGGCACGCCGCCAGTTCCGCGCGTGCGGCGGGGGGGACGGTCCGGGCCGCCTCGGCCGCGCCTCGGGCCCAGTGCCGGATCTCCTCGGGGTGTGCGCGGGGCAACGGGAATCCGATGGATTCCGAGGGGCCGACGGGACCCGGCGCCTCAGCCGGCTTTCGCGCGGCGGCGGCGAGGGCCGAGGCGAGTGTGGTGTGGTAGCAGGTGCCGAAGAGGTACGCGGCGGCCTTGTCCCCCGTCAGTCCGGTCAGGATCTCAGGGCGGTGCACCGGACCGGGTACGGCGCCGTCCGGGCGCTGGGCGGCGGCCAGCGCGCTCCAGCAGGCCCGTCGCCACTGCCCCGGGACGATCCTCGGAACGGGAACGGGAACGGGAACGGGACCGGGAACGGGAACGGGGCATGGGTCCGGGCCCGGCACCGGACCGGGCCGGGAATCCGGCGTGTGCCCCTGCCCCCCGTCCAGGGCCGCCTCGCACAGCAGCAGTTCCGCCAGGAGGTCCAGGCTCCCCCGGGCGAGGTGGACACCGAGCAGCACCCGTACGGTCTCGCGCACCCGCGCCACCGACTCGCCCCGGCACGGCAGGCGGGTGTGGTGGCCGAAGTCCGTCGCGTAGAGGAGCACATGGGTGAGCGCGTAGGTCTCGTCGCCCGTCAGCTGAAGGACGTCCGCTCCCCTGGCGGCGATGCTCTGGCGGTAGAGCGGGCCGAGGCCGGGCAGCCGACCGGGGGCCGTGAAACCGCCGCGGTCGACGAAGTAGCGCAGCTCGATCCTGGAGAGGACCGGTTTGTACGGTCGGCAGTGGCCGCCCGCGTCCGCCGTGAGCAGTGCCTGGCAGGACGCGCGCAGCGCGGGCTGCGGGCGGCCGAGGAGTTCCAGGAGCGCGGTCAGGTTGAGGTGGTAGGGGAAGAACGCGTCTCCGCGACGCAGACCGCGTCCGAACTCCGACTCGTGGACGATCTCCTCCGCCAGGTCGAGGGCCCAGGAGGGCAGGGGCGCGGTGGCGGGCACGACACCCGAGCGGTCCAGCACCCTTACCAGTCCGAGGAGTTCGAGGAGCGGGCCGGGCCGGAAGGGGCGGCGGGGCAGGAACTCCTCCCAGCGCCCCGGAGCGAACCAGTCCAGCTGTGCCTCGATCCATTCCAGCGCCCCCGCCAGCACCCGGCGGGCCGCCTCCTCCTCCCCCAGGAGCACCTCGCCCAGGCACCCGGCGTGCGCGGGGAGCGCGGGCCAGTGCGCCTCGTCGGCCGCGCCGTTCACCGCCCGCTCCGCAGCCGCAGCACCGTCATGGCGACGGCCAGGATCGCGGCGAGCGCGCCGAGATCCGCCCAGCGCGGCAGCAGACCGCCGCCGCCGAGCAGGGTCTGCCGGGCCAGGTCGACGGCGTACGTCATGGGGTTGACGTGCATGATCCAGCCGAGCCAGGCCGGGACGTCCTGCGGGCTGAAGACCGAACCGGACAGGAACAGCATGGGGAACATGGCGAGTTGGACGGTGGCCTGGAGCGTCTGCACGCGGGTGATGACGGTGGCCAGACAGAGGCCGATGACGCTGAACACGGTGGCGGCCAGCGCGTAGCAGCCGAGCGCGGCGGCGAACCGGCCCGCCGTCAGGTCCACGCCCATCAGCGGGGCGAAGGCGAGCATCACCGTGCTCTGTGCCGACACCGTCCCCGCCCCGGCGACGACCTTCCCGAGCGGCAGACAGACCGGGGGCACCGGTGCGACGAGGAATTCGCGCAGCACCCCGTACTCGCGGTCCCAGGCATACGTCTGACCGGAGGCGACCCCGATCGACACGACCTGGATGGCGATGATCCCGGGGAAGACGTAGGCGCTGAACGGTACGTCACCGACCGAGCCGATCATTCCGTCGAAGCCGACGGCGTAGACCAGGACGAAGAAGAAGATCTGGGCGCCCTGGCTGATCAGCACACCCGGCCGTCTGGCCTGCCGCAGCAGATCGCGGTGGGCGATGACGCCGATGGCGCGCAGGGCCACCCGCAGCCGGCCGTCGACGTCCGCGGGGCCGGGCGGGGCGCACGCCGGGGCGTAAGCGGGGGCGTTCGTCGCGGTCATGGCGTGACCGCCTCCTCCGGGTGCTGCGGCGCCTCGCCCGGCCCGGCCTCCGTACTCTCTCCGGCCGCTCTCCTCTCCGCCGCCCCGCCCTTCCCTCCGGCCTGGTCCTTCCCTGCGGCCTGATCCTTCCCCGCCGCCTCGTCCTCCCCTGCCGCCACTGCTGCCATGCCCTTCTCTGCCGCCTCGTCCTCCCCGGCCTCCGCGTCCTCCCCTGCCTCCGCTTCCTCCCCGGCCTCCGCGTCCTCCCCGGCCACCGCCAGGTAGACGTCGTTCATGGACGGGTGGTGCACGGAGACCGCCAGAACCGGGACGTCCAGCGCCCGGACCACCTCCGCGATCCGGGCCTCGGGATCGGGGCAGTGCACCGCGACCCCGCCGGGCTCGATCAGCGGCTCGAAACCGGCCGCGCGCAACTGCCGTGCGGCGGCCTCGTCGTCCGCGCAGCCGACCACGAGGCGGGACGACTCCAGGCCGCCCTTGAGCCGGTCGACGCTGCCCTGCCGCACGACCCGGCCGCGGCGCAGGATGACGATCTCGTCGGCGTACTCCGCCTCGTCCATGTAGTGCGTCGCGTACAGGACGGTGATCCCCGACTCGTCGCGCAGGCGCAGCAGATCCGACCAGACGGTGGCGCGGGCGGTGGGATCGAGGCCGTTGGTGGGCTCGTCCAGGACGATCAGCCCGGGCCGGTGCAGCAGCGCACGGGCGATCTCGACACGCCTGGCCAGTCCGCCGGAGAGCTCCTCGACCGGCTGCCGACGGCGGTCGGCGAGGCCGAACACGTCCAGCAGCAGGCTGATCCGGGCCCGGGCGTCGGCCCGTTTCATGCCGTAGAGCCGGGCATGGAACCACAGGTTCCGCTCGACGGAGAGCTCCTTGTCCAGGGTGCGTTCCTGGAAGACGAGCCCGAGGCGGCGCCGCGCGGCCGTCGGTGAGTCGCGGACGTCGTGGCCGAAGACGCGGACCGTGCCCGCGTCGGGCCGGGCGGCCGTCGACACGACCCCCAACAGGCTCGACTTCCCCGCGCCGTTGGGGCCGAGCAGGGCGGTGACACGGCCCGGCGGCGAGCTGACCGACACCCCGTGCACGGCGGTCACCCGGCCGTGGCGCACGACGAGATCGTTGATCTCGAAGGCCGGTGTCACGGCCTCGTGGTGCGTCGTCGGCGGACGGGCGGTCATGCCAGCCCCAGTGTGCGGTCCCAGGGGCGCGGCCCGTCGCCGACGGGGAGCAGCGCAAGGGCGACGCCCGCCGCCCCCTCCAGCATGCCCGCGGTGTCGACGGCGCGGTGGGGTACGGGCGAACGGGCGGCGGCCGGGAAGCGCATGAGGTGGCGGAACGCGAACGGCGCGCTCTCGTCGACGAGTTCCAGCACCTTGCCGGTCAGTCGTCGGCGCCCGGCACGCAGGTCGGGATCGCCGGTCGCCTCGGCGATCCGCGCCACGACGCGCAGCAGGCCCGCGTATCCGTGGCAGACGGTGGGCCCCTCGATCGCCCACCGCGACTCGTCGCGGCGCAGCGCGGCCCGCAGCGCGTCGACGGCGGCGGTGCGCCAGTCGGGCCGGTCCAGGGCGGTCCCGGCCCGGAACAGCGCGGCGGCGACGCCGGGGGTGCCGTAGCACCATGCCGTGCGGGTGAACATCCGTCGCGGGCGGCGCGGCGCGATCTCCTCGTCCCAGCCCACGCGGGCGGGCCAGTACGGACCGGAGTCGTCGCTCAGCGTCCAGCCCAGCAGCCAGTCGGCGACGCGCCGGACGGCGTCGCGCAGCTCCGGGGTGCCGTGCCCGGTCTCGTACGCGGTGCTGAGCACGGCGAGCGGTCCGGCGATGCCGTGCGCCATGCCGAGGTTGAAGTCCCCGCGCGGGTACGTCTCGCGGTCCCGGGCGCTGATCTGGAGAGCTGCGGGCACCCACCAGCCGGGGACCCGGTGGCCGTCGGCACGGACCGGCGCGGTGAGGTCGACGAGGTGGCGCAGGGACGCGGCGAGGGCCGCTTCGACGGCGGAGCCGTTCTCGGCCGGGTCGGCGACCGCATCCAGGAGCAGTCTGGTCGTCCCCGACACCCCGTTGATCAGGTCGTACGCGGCCCAGTCGACACCGGGGCCGCTCTCCCGCGCGCGGGCACGGAAGACCCGCAGCCGTTCGGTCTGGTCCTCGGCCACCCAGGCTGCCAGCCCCCGCCGCAGCGAGCGGTAGTGGCCCTCGGGCCCCGCGCAGGTCTGCGCGGCGGCGAGCAGCGCGGCCGGTCCCGAGAACAGGCCCCGGCTGGGCGCGGTCGCCATGGCGCGCCCGGCGGCCACGAGGTGACGGTGGGCGACCTGTCGCCGGGCTTCGTCGGCACGGGCCAGTTCGCCGTGGAGGAGGGCGGTGCCCGGCAGTCCGTTGGCGAGTGTCAGGGGGCCCCACATGACGGCGTCGTAGACGGGGTCGCGGTTGTCGTCCCGCGAGGCGACCGCCGCGACGTGCTCCGGGTCGGCAAGCCGCTCGGCGACGAGAGCGACGACCGCGTCGGCGTCGGGGGCCGACGGGCCTTCCGGGGCGGCGGGGGCCGGGGGCGAAGCGGCGCGGGAGGGCGGGTCGGGGCGGGTGCTGGTGGAGCTCACTGCTGGTGCCTCCGGCGGTTGGCGTGGTCCTGGACGGCGCCGCGGGCGATGCCGAGCACGGTCGTTTCGCGGGCGCCGGAACCACCGAACAGGCGGTTGCACACCATGTGCAGCAGACTTCCGACGACCCGTCCCTCGGGCGTCTCCCCCGCCGCCCGCACGCACGCGGCGAGCCGTCCCACCGCCCGGTCGCGCGGGCGCAGCGCGTCGAGGACACGGGCGCCGGCCGGGTCGCGCGCGAGCGCGGGCCAGCCGCCGTAGGGGTCGACGAGTTCGCGCCAGCGCGCGCTCCGGGCGCGGAAGGCGCCGGGGAGGTCGCGGCGCGAACCGGTCATGGACAGCCAGGTCGCGGCGGCGTCGTCGCCGTACCCCTCGGCGGCCTTCGGGCCGCCGGGCACGGGCGTCCCGAACGCGTGGGCCAGCGCGGCGCAGGAGAGAACGGCGAGATCGTCGACGTCGTAGCCGTTCGTGGGGTCCTTGGCCACGCGCAGCAGTGCGACGGCGGCCTCGCTGTCGTACCGGAACACGTCCTCGGCCGGGCGCCGGGCGGCGGGGCCGCCGTAGCGCTCGGTCTCCGGGTCGTACTGGTCGAGGCTGTGGCCGCGCACCACCCCGTCCCGCTGCCAGGTCCGCAGCAGCGCGCCGAGCGCCGGGACGGCCGTGCCCCACAGGGCCTCGGGACATGGGCCGTGCAGCCGCAACCGCAGGTGGTGGCCGTGGTCGTCGGTGTACCGGACGAAGAACCAGCGGTCGGCTCCGTGCCGCCCGGCCAGCTCGACCAGTGCGGGCACGTGCTCGCGCAGCAGATCGTCCTGGGCACCGGCCGATCCGCGCAGCTTGAGGTAGAGCCATTCGCCGCCAAGTCCGTGGACCGTACGCGGAGTACGGGGCGCGTACGAGGTGCGGACGGCGTACGCGGAGTGGGACGAGCCCGGGGCATGCGGGGAGTGCGGAGTGCAAGGAGAATCCGGGGCGCGCGCGGCGGGCGAGGGCGCTGCGCCCGGCGCGCGGCTCTCGGCACGACCGCTCCGTGCGGGGTCGCGGCTTCCGGCGTACGGGCGGCGCAGGGGGCGGCCGACGGCCCGGCGGGTCATCGGGACGACGAGCTCGGCGACGTGCCCGGCGAGCGGACTGTCCAGCCAGTCCTCGTGCTCCCCGGGGACCTCCTGGGCGATGAGGTCCGGATGGCGCACCAACTGGTCGAGCAGCAGTTCCCGGTGCCAGACGTCGTCGAGGTCGAGCAGGAGCCGCTGGTCGGCGGTGACCGCGAGGATCCGGCTCGGCACGTCCCAGTCGGCCCGCCAGTCGGCCACGGCACGCGTCCAGTCGGCGGTGCGTTCCCCGTCGTCCCTCGTCCGCAGGTCACGGGCTCGCGCCCGGATCGCGTCCGGCCGCCAGACCGCGGAGGCCAGCACGAACCGCCCGTGCCGCACCCGGGGGACGAACGGCGCGTCGGCGAACGGGCCCCAGTTCCAGGGTTCCCAGAGCCGCTGTCCCTCCAGCCCGATCTCCCACAGCAGGCGGACGGCGTTCGGGGCCTGGGCGGGGGCGCTGACCATGTTGCCGAGGACGGGCACGATCTCGCGGCCGGTGGGCATGTGCACGGCGGTCAGCCGGTCGAGGGTGGCGCCGATGCCGATGTCGGCCAGGCGCATTTCCTCCGTGCCGGGCGCGTCGGGCAGGCCCACACCGATGCGACGGCCGGTGGCCGGGACGGTGTGGGCCAGGTTGGCGGCCCGGCCCGAGCGCGGCCGGAAGGCGAGGTCGACGGCGACGGCGTCCTGGACGTGCACCGGGTTGTCGCGGTGCAGTGCCGCGAACTCCGTCTCCCAGGAGGGGTGCTGGTCGGCGAACCGGGCGAAGGTGGAACCGGCCCGGTGCGATCCGGGCGAGGGCGAGAGGAAGACCAGGAAGTCCCCCGCGTCCAGCGCCGCCACCGAAGGGGCGACGACCTGCACCGTCACCTCGCAGGAGTTGGGCACGTCCGCGGGGTCGGCCGCGTTATGGCACAGCTCGTCGAGATCCGCGTCGTCGAGGACCACTTCGCGCCGTCCGGTCCGCTGCGCGACGGCCACGAGCCGGGCCACGGCGCGGTTCCTGCGGGCGGTACGCGGCCCCTCGTACGCTTCCGGCGGTACGGGCGCCGCCTCGCTGTTGGGCCAGCCGTAGCCCTCGGGAGCGCCGAGCCCGGTCGACGGGTCGAGGAGTTCCAGGACGGGCACCACGCGATCGGCCCCGTAGACGTCGAGGAAGCGGCGGTGGTGGTCGCGCAGCGCGAGGAGGCCGAGCTTGGGGCGGGACAGCCGCCACATCAACCCGGCGGCGGTCTCGATCTCGTCGCGCACCGCGTACGGCAGCCGCACATCGGCGTCGAGGCGGGTGTCGACGTGCAGGGGTGTGTCGTCGGGCTCCACCGACCGCGCGGTGCTCAGCAGCCTGCCCAGCTCCTCCCGTCCGGCGCCGACGGGCCGGGCGTCGTACGCCTTCCTCCGCTCCTCCACGGCCAGCAGCGCGTCACGCGTCCGAACGGTCTCCCCGGACGGTTCGGCGACCCCGGCGAGCAGTCCGATGACGTGGTGCAGCGGGTCGCCGCCGTCCAGCGGCGGGCGCAGCCCGGTCAGAAGGATCTCCAGCCGCACCAGTTCGGCGAGCAGACGGCGCACCCGTTCCGGGGACGCCTCGGGGAACGCGTCGGTGGTGTGCCGGAGCAGTTCCCCGTACGGCAGGGGGGTCATGGCCTCGGTCACGACCCGTTCGACGACCGCGGTCCTGCGCACGGACACGATGCAACGGCCCTCGCCGCCCTCGCCCGGGGGCACGCCCCGCGTGGAGGGGGCGGTCAGGACGAGGCGGTCCCCCCGCGCGACGAGGGCCTGGTGCGCCTGGACGGTGAGCGTGGACAGCACGGCGGGATCGCGCTCCAGTCGGTGGCCGATCCTGGTGAGCCACTGCATGTCGGCATGGGTGCGGGTGCGATGCGCCGTGCCGCGCCCGGACTCGGCGGTGGTGTCGAACCGGGCGCGCGCCACACCCGCGAACAGGCCGAACGGAGTGGGCCGGGTCCGCATCCTGATGTCGTAGCGGAGCACGGCGAGCGCGGCCCGGCGCAGCTGCCCGGGCCTGATGCCGTCGGGGCCGTGCTCCGAGACGCGACGCACCAAGGCGCCGAGGCTGGGCGAGGCGAGATCGAGCGCCTCGCCGAGAACGGTGTCCGCGGCGGCCGAGGCGAGGAGCCGGGCACAGGCGTCGAGGGACCGGGGGTCTCCCCCGGCGGGTGCCCGCAGGCCGCGCCGGGCCTCGGTCCTCGCCCCGGACGGAGGCGTCGGCGGCGCCAGCGGCGCGCGGTACAGGAAGACGTCCTTCGCCTCGAACGGTGCCCCGGGCGACGCCCTGGCCGACATCCTCGTCGATGCCCGCGCCGATGTCCGGGGCTCGTTCTCGAACCGCGTCCCGGGCGTCCTGCCCAACGGTGGCGGTGCCCCGGGCGGTGTCTCGGGCCGTTCCCTCACCGTGGTCCCCCTTCTCGTTCCCGTCCGGGCAGGCCCGGGGACGGTCCGTGGGGCCGCGCCGTCGTCCCGCACGGCCCCGCGGTCGCGCGCCGTCAACAGCAGTGACTGCAGCCGGAGCCGCCGCCTTCACTCGTACATCCGGGCGTGCAGTAGGAGACGCTCGTGATAGCGGGGCCGGCGACGGACTGCTCCACGCCGATCTCCAGGTCGAGGTCGAACAGGTCGGTCTCGACGTCCGACAGCGGGACGGACTTGATTCCCATTGCTGAACTCCTTGCCTCTCGGTGCTGCTTCGGACTCCTTGATGGAAACCGAACAGGCGGTCACGGAACGTGATCCTTGCATCACGATCCATGGTCGCCCGCGACCGTTCAATAGGTTCCAGCCCTGTTGGCAGTCCTGGCAGTCCAGGCAGTCCCGCAGGCAGTCCCGCGATCGGGGGAGCCGACGTGCGGCCCGCGCGACCGCGGCCCTTCCCTGACCGAAACCACGCCCATTACCACGGCGGCCTGGGATACGAAGACCTCCACCACTCCCCCGGCTGAAAGAATCACGGATCGTCCCGACGGACAGTGAACCGTTCGGCGCTTTCTTGATACGTACGTGATGTGTGCTCGGACGAAGCTCTGCTATCCGCCGTCGCCCACGGCGACCAGACCGCCCTGCGAACGCTCTACGACAGGCATGCCGGCGCGATGCTCCGACTCATCCGCAGACTCACCTCGGACCAGGGCGTTTCCGAGGAGATCCTGCAGGAGACGTGGCTGGCCGTCTGGCGCTCGGCGACCGGTTTCCGGGGCGATTCCTCTGTCAGGGGCTGGCTGATGGGCGTGGCCAGACGGCAGGCGCACAATCAGCTCCGCAGGCCGCGGCCCCGGTTGACGGACCTGTCGGAGGCGCGGGACGTGGCCGACACCGCGCCGAGCGTCGAGGACCAGGTCGTGGTGGAGTCCGAGCACTCCGCGCTGCGGGCAGCGGTACGTGCGCTGCCCGAGCACCTGCGCGAGGTCCTCGCGCTGGTGCTGTTCGAAGAGATGGCCTACCCGGAGGTGGCCACTGCGCTCGCCATCCCGGTCGGCACCGTCAAGAGCCGGATGTCCCACGCACGCAGACGGCTGGGCAACATGCTCGCCGCCACGCGGCTGGAAGGATCGGGACAGCTATGAGTGATCACCTCACGGACGATGTCCTGGCGTGTCTGGCACGCGCCGGGACCGTCGATGCGCGCCACGACCGACATCTGGGCGAATGCTCCGACTGCCGCGAGAATTTGGCAGTTTGGCAGAACATCACGTACGCGGTCCGCGCCGAGGCCGAAGCCGAAGAAGCCGTACCCGTACCGTCCTTCGACAACCTGCTGGGGGTCCTGCCCGCCGCTGTCGCGCCGATCGGCACGGCCCCCCGTTCCCCCGTCGTCCCCGTCGTCCCCGTCGTCCCCGTCGTGCCCACTGTCCCCTCCGTCCCCGCCGTCGCCCGCTCGGAACGGACACCGGCCACCGCAGGGAAACGCTTCGCCGGGCGGAGAAGCGGGTCCGGGACCGAGCCGGAATCCGCCGCGTCCGCTGCCGTGCCGACGGACGCCGCCGCATCCGCCGACGTCTCCGCACCGGCCGACGTCTCCGTGCCCACGGGCGCCACGGGCACCCCCGGCCCCGCGCGGCCCTGGCGGACGGCCTGGCAACTGGCCGTCCGGCAACTGGTGCTGATGCCCCGGCTGTGGGCCCCGCTGAGCGCGATCGGGCTGGTTGCCGCCGCCCTGGTCTCCTCGGCGCAGATGCAGGAGCGCGTCGGGATGCGGCTGTTCGGTGCGGTGGTCGTGCTGTCCGCGCTGTTCGGGGCACTGATCGTGGCCTCCCCCCGCCGGGACCCCCGGCGCGAGCTGCTGTTCACGCTGCCGGTGTCGCCCGCGGCGGTGTTCCTGGCCCGGCTGGCGACGGTCCTGTGCGTGGATCTGGCGCTCGCCATGGTCTGCTCCGCACTGGTGCGGGGGCCCGGCTGGTGGGCGGTGGTGGCGAGCTGGCTCGGCGAGTCGCTGCTGGCGGCCTCCCTCGCTCTCGCGCTCTCCGTCCGCTTCTCGCCACCGGTGGGCGCGGCGGCTGGGGGCACGCTGTGGTTCCTGGGCGTGGTGGGCGGGCCGCACGGACTGCTCAGCACACCGTTCGACGCGCTGCTGGACGGGCTGCTGTCGACGACGCCGTGGACGCTCGCCGCGGCGGCGGCCCTGCTGGTGTGGGCCGCCCGGGCGATGCGGTCGTTCGGCGAGCACGCGCCGTCGTAGCCCCCGCCATAGGGGGCGCGTGCACGCGCCCGTGCCCCGCACCGCCGATTCCGGCTCCTGGCGTGAACCGTCCCGGGCCGGACCGCTACGTACGGGGTGCATCGGGAGGCCGGGGAACAACGGGAGGAACGGGACCATGACCGCTGCACCGTGGTGGGCCCACGAAGCACGTCGCTGCGGACGGCAGGCGCTCGTACTGCCGGTTCTCGCGACGATCACCGCATCCGCGGCCGTGGCCACGGGGTCCGGCACCGGAGTCGTTCTCGACCGAGCGCTGCTCAGTTGCGCGCTCCCCACCGCCACCGCGCTGGCGTGTGCGGCCGTGGTGGCACGGGAGTCGATGCTGGAGCTCCATCTCTCCCTGCCCACCCCTTATCCGCGCACCATCGCCCGCCGGCTGGCCTGGCCCGCGTCCGTCACGGCTGCCGCCGTCCTCGTCCTGGTGGGACTGGTGGCGGCCACCGGCCACCAACCCGGTCCCCTCACCGCCCTGCTGGAGCTGTCCGGCCTGTCCGTGCTCCTGAGCGGTGCCGCCGTCTGGGCGACGGTACGGACGGGGTCGGCGACGCCCGCGACCGGGCTGGTCGTCGCCGTGGTCCTGGCCAAGCTGCTGCTGGTCGACCGCGTGGTGCCCGAGGGAGCGGCGCAGGCCGTACCCGCCCTGCTGATCGGGGGCCATCTGTTCCCGCTGGCGCTGCGCGCCCTCCGCCCGGGTGCCCGTTCCGGGGCCCGGCTCGGTCATGGCGGCGCCCACCTCGGCCCCCAGGAGGCATGATGACCGCTCTGCTGTGGACCCTTCGCTACGAGGCCTTGATGACAGCCCGCCGAAAGGTGGTCTGGGGCGCCGTGCTGCCTCTGGCCCTGCTGAGCCTGCTGCTGGTGATCACCTCGCCCGTCGTCGGCGGGCAGGGCGATCCCGCCGCCAGGACCGGGGCGGCGGCCGTGGTCGTCAACACCTTCTGCACCCTCGGCGTGGGCATCGCGCTCGCCGACCGGTTGCGGCGCGGTCTCGAAGCCCGCGGCATGGCCGAGCTGCTGACCGCCACTCCCGCGGGGCCGCTGCCCCGCACCGCCGGGGTGCTGGGCGGACCGCTGCTGGCCGCCCTGGCGCCGGTCGCCGGTCTCTATCTGCTGTACGCCACGATGTTCTCGGTGGCCGGCGGTTCCCCTGGCCCGGTCGTGTCCGCGCTGATCGCGCTGGTCACGGCGGTCGTACCGGCGGCGCTGCTGGTCACCGCCTTCGCCGGTGTCCTGGGCGTGCTGCTGCCGGTGGCGGCGGCACGCGCCGTCACGGTCGTGGTGTGGCTGTGGGCCTGTCACTTCCCACCGGCCTTCTCGCCACTGCCCACACCGACCGGCACGGTCCTCTCCCCGCTCGGCGGTTACCCGCTGGCCGCCTGGGCGCACGCCCCCGAGGTATGGGCCACCCGGCAGGGCACCGGGGCCCTGCGCCCGGCGGTCGACGACGCGGCGGCGCTGCTGAACGTCGCGCTCGTCCTCGCGATGGCCGCGGCCTGTTATGTGCTGGGGCATCTCGCCGCCCGCACCGGACGACACGGAGCATCATGAACATCACCACGGAACAACTGACAAAAGTCCATCCCGGCGGACTGCGTGCCTTGGACGCCGTCGACCTCCAAATCGAGAGCGGCACCGTCGGACTGCTGGGTGCCAACGGGGCGGGGAAGACCACGCTGTTGCGCATCCTGACCGGCGTGCTGCGCCCCACCTCCGGGCGCGTCCACGTCGCCGGCCACGATCTGTCGACCAGCTCCGGGCTCGCCGCCGTGAAGCGCACCCTGGGCTATCTGCCGCAGGAACTGTCCTTGTACCCGGACCTGACGGCACGCGAGTTCCTCGACTACATCGGCGTGCTCAAAGGCATCCACGACAGACGTGAGCGGCGCCGTCAGGTCGACGAGCGGATTGCCGAGGTGGGCCTGGCCGACCGGGCCGGAGAGCGACTGGTCGGCTTCTCGGGGGGGATGAAGCGACGGGTCGGTATCGCACAGGCCCTCATGGGCGCCCCGACGGTACTGATCGTCGACGAGCCCACCACCGGACTGGACCCGCATGAACGGATGCGCTTCCGCACGCTGCTCGCCGGCCTCGGGCGCGGTCGCACAGTGCTGCTGTCCACCCACATTCTCGACGACGTCGCCCAGACCTGCCCCGATGTGGCCGTGCTCGCCTCCGGCCGTCTGGTCTTCCACAGCTCCACCACCGACCTGGTCAGTCGGGCCGCGGGCTGCACCTATGTCCACCGACCCGCCGGACACGCAGAAGGGCCCCCGCCCGGCGCCGAGGTGGTCAGCGCGGTGACCACCTCGGCAGGTACCGAATACCGCATCGTCACGACCTCTCCGCCCGACGGGGCGCGCCCCGTCGAACCATCGCTCGAGGACGGATACGCCGCTCTTCTCGGCGCCGACGTCCGGACCCACCCCACCAGCATTCCGACAGTGAGGTAGCAGACACATGACCACGCATCGCCGTTGCATCGCCATCTCGGCCCTGACCGGTGCGGCACTCCTGGCGCTCACCGCCTGCGGGGGCGGCGGCCTCAGCGAACCGGCCACCACGGACCCCGTACCGCTGCCCAGCCCGACCGCTACCAAGCAGGAGGTTACGGAGAAGAACCTCGGCTACACCTGGCCGCTGACCGTCGATCGCGGAACCGCCGAATGCCGCCAGGGCGATCAGGCCGTGATCACCGTCCCCGACGGCACGACATATGCGCTCAACGACCGGGCCCGGCAAGCCGGTTACGCCGACGTCGCACCAGTGCGACTGTCAGGGGACAGCGGCGACAAGGTGAGCCTCGGCACTCTGATCAGCAGGACACTGAAACTCTGCAAGGTCGGCCAATGACCGGAGACAGGTGTTCGCGGGCGAGTCACGAGCGTGATCCGACACCGTGTGTCGCCCAGTGACCGCGGGACGACCATCACCGGGATCGACGCTACGGGGAACAGCGCCTTGCACCACAGCGAGCAGCAGCACACATCGACCACCACCGAGCTCCATGTCCTGGCCCATTCGGGACTCAAGCCATACTTCGACCCTCCGAACGCGCTGCTGGGCATACTTCGTTCCGGCCTGGGCCGGGTCGAGTTCATCAGCGCCGCTCAGCTGAACGCACCCTGCGGTGCGCTTGATCTGCCGGTGCTGATGCCGGTCACCAGCGAGTTCCAGGCCGAGGAACTGCGTGCGGTGAGAGTGCGGCATCCGTTGTCCCTGCTCGTCGCCGTCACCAACGACATCTCGGGGTATCGGACGTACTACGCGATCCGTTCCGGCGCGAACTTCGTGGTCAACCTCGCCATACCCGGCGAGAGCCAACGCGATCTGCTGTACGCACAGCTCAGAGCGCATCTCCTGGCCGGCCCCGGCGGCCTCTTCGCCCCTGGCGGTCCTTCCGCCCCCGCCGGGGCGACCGACACCGCCGACGCCGCGGCCGCCGATGCGCAGGGGAGCCTGGCTGATCGGGAGGGCCCTCACCGTTGCCGGTTCCATGACGGAGAGCCGTCAGGGGCGGAGGCCAACCGCGAGGGGGACATACCCGAGCAGCGTCGGCGTCCTGACGCGCCCTCGTACGACGCGGAACTGTTGCGGCTGCTCTGTACGCCCATCACGGTGGCCGAGATCGCGCGCCGCCATTACTACTGTTCCGAGCGGTCCATGTATCGCCGTATTCGCAGGCTCTACGACGATCTGGGAGTCGGGGGCCGTGCCGAACTGATGTCGTTGGCCGCTGTGCTCGGCCCTCGACGCCCGGTGACAGCGCGAGCCTGCTGAGGGTCTGCCTGACGGCGTGAGCCTATTGACGGCATGGGACGACTTCATGTGGACGGCTTCGTATGCGCGCAGTTGCCGTGTACGCGGGCGGGGGCGGCCCCCGGGGTGGACGGGGGCCGCTTCCGGGTCAGCGGATGGCTGCGTCGGCCGACTCCAGGAGCCGGAAGAATCCGGCCTCCACGTCCCCGTCGATGGCGAGCCCTGCCAGGGGGCCTTCGTACTGGGTGCGGCCGGATGCCAGTACCTGCACTCTGTCGCAGACCTGGGCGACTTCCGCCAGTTGGTGGCTGGCGATGAGGACCGCCACCCCCTCGTCGGCCAGTGAGCGGATGATTCCACGCATCTCGCGGATGCCGACGGGGTCGAGGCCGTTGGTGGGTTCGTCGAGAACGATCAGCCTCGGCCTGGCGAGCAGGGCGACGGCGATGCCCAGCCGCCAGCGCATGCCGAGGGAGTACGCACCGACCTTACGGCGGCGTGCGTCGGTCATCTTGACGAGGTGCAGCGCGGGGTCGATCCATTCGGTCGGTACGCCACGCAGTTTGGCATGCAGTTTCAGCGTTTCGTCGGCCGTGAGGTTCGGCCACAGGCCGGGGACCTCGATCAGGGCGCCGACCTCGGCCAGTGTTTCGCGTCCGACCGGCCTGCCGAAGATCTCGATGGTGCCCGATGTGGGGCGTTGCAGGCCGAGCAGGGTTTTCATGAGGGTGGTCTTGCCGGCGCCGTTCGGCCCCAGGAGGCCGTAGACCTCTCCGGCCTGGACCGTAAGGTCCACGCCGTCCAGAGCGCGGTGGGGACCGTAGTGCTTGTGCAGGCCTCGGATGGCGAGTGCCGATGCCGTCTGCGCTTCCGGCCGGGCCGGTGTCGCGGTCATGGTCAGATCTCCTTACGGCGCATGTGCATGCTGCCGACGACCAGCAGGACCGCGGTCAGCGCGGCTGCGAGGCCCACGGCGAGCGGGATGGCCGACATCTGGGTCACCGGACTGTCCTTGGGCAGCGGCACCCCGTTGGGTCCGATTCCGGCGAGCGGAAGGACCACTCTCATCGGCCAGGTGAACGGGACGGCGTACCAGAAGACCTTGTCCGAGACCAGGGCCCCGCACAGCAGGCCCGCGACGCCAACTCCGATGCTGGGACCCATGCCCCACACCACCGCGACCAGCACCGCAAGCGCTGTCATCGACAAACCCACCAGCCAGGGCAAATACACCGCGGCGACCACCGTCCCCATCCCTCCGGGAAAGCGGCCGCTGGCCATCGCACCGAGGGAGAGCATCAGGAGCAGCACGGTGGAGGAGACGAATCCCAGAACGCCGAGGGCGGCGACCTTGCCGATGAAGTAGCGCCCGCGCGGCACGCCGTAGGAGAGCAGCAGCCGCCAGGCGTCCTGGTCGGCACGGACCGTGAGCGCCGCGGCCAGCCCGGCGGTCATGGGTACCAGCACGCCCCAGAACTCCAGGGTCACGTTCCGGAACACCTCGAAGGTCTGGCCCGCCTTCGCCTCGGAGGAGCCGAGGGCACCGAGAAAGAGCGGGATCGTGATGACGACGGGGGCGAGGAGGTGGTACCAGGGAACGAACCCTCTTTTGTTGCGGGCGAGTTCCGTACTCACCACCGTCGCCAGCGAGGGGTTGTCGCGGCGCCCCGCGAGGGGTGGGGCCGCCATGTCGTACGCCATGTGCACTCCTACCTGGCCACTGTCCGGTTGCATCGGGTACGTAGCCGCGGCCCGCGCCGAGGTTCACGGCCGGGGACGGCGTTGACCCGTTCGGCAGCCGCCGGACAGGTGGCGGACGACTGCCGAACGCCTGCCAATCGCGTGGCCGACGAGGGTGTCCCGCCGCGCCCGAATGGGAGTGTCGTGAGCGCCGCCGGGCTGTGCGCGCACCGGAAGAGGGGCCCGTCCGCCCGGCACGGTCACATCACCGTCAGGGAGGAACACCGATGAACACACTCCGCCGCACGCTCGCCGTCGGGGCCATGGCCCTCATGTTCGCGGGGTTCGCGATCCCCGCCGCCTCCGCCGCCCCGGGCACCGCCGGGCCGGCCGTGACGCGCGAGATCTCCGTCATGAAGACCTGGCATGCCACGGTGCAGTGCCAGATCGTCCGTATCAGTGACAACCACGTCATCGGGTACGACAGGGCCGACGGCACCGGCAACACCGAGCAGGCTGCCATCAACGACGCGGCACGCAACATCCCCGTCCCGGCGGGTCACTACAAGCGCCACTGCGACGCCAAGCGCACCTGGTAGCCTCGGGCAAGGGGGCGGAGAACTTCGCCCCCTTTTGCTATTTTCCACCCCCTATCCCCTCTCCTTTTGTCCTTCCTTTTCCAATTCCTTCTGCCTCTTTCTCTCTGTTGATCCGGGACGTGAGCGATGCCTGAGAACCCGAGTGTCTGGGAAGTGCGGCTGGGTATTTACGCCACTCCGCAGCAAGCCGAAGAGATCAAAGAGCGCATCGCCAGGCTGCTCTGCCCCGATCCCGACCACGCCCCGCCGTGCCCGATTCCGTGGTCGGTCTCCCTTCGCCACGAGGAGGGGCTGGAGGAGGACGGCTCGTACGCGGAACTGATCGAGCAGGCCGAGGCTGAGAAGCACCTGCGCCCGTAGCCCGAGCGCGCCGCCCCGGCCCGGGCGCGGTCCCGCCGCACCATCCGCATGCGATGCGGTCTCAGCCGGACGCGTGCCGACGCGACTTGGCCGGACCTGCGCCTCGCCGAGGGGGCCGGTGCCCCGTGAGGGCGCGGTTCGCAACGGCGCGAATTCGTCGAATGTCGCGCGGGCCTGTGCGGTCGGTGGAACCGCGGTGCGCCTGTGTCGCAGGGGATCACAAACCACTCACAGACGTTCAGGCGTCCCCAACCACCAAGCATTTTCGGTCACACATGACTTCCCTCTCCCTCCCGCACGAGGTTGACTGGGGGATCACGCATGGCGATGAAGCCGCCCTGTTCCCGGGGTGTTTGCCATCGTGGGCCCGCGGGCCAGGTTCCGATGCATCGAAACCGGCGGAGGAGAGTGAGCAGGGATGACTGTCTTATTGCGCACGGTGACCCCCTGGCCGAAACTAGGCGCCGAAGGGCGGCCCACCTCTCCCCGCGTACCGGCGCCGACGCACGAATTCGATCAGCTCCGCATTCGTATCGTTCATCCGCATTGTCTCGACGAGGGGCACCAATGAGCCAGATCGCGCTGCCAGCGTTTCACATGCCGTTCGAGAGCACCGGATGCAATCCCGGCATCGAGGAGACCAGGAAAGTCGCCTGGGAGTGGGCCGAGTCCCAAGGGCTCGTGCTTTCCCCGACGGCCCGGAAGAAGATGATCCGGACCAGGCCGGAACTCTGGATCTCCCTCATATTCCCCACTGCTTCGCAACAGCATCTCGATCTCTTCTGCCAATGGCTGTTCTGGGCCTTCCTCGTCGACGACGAGTTCGACGACGGTCCCGCCGGTCGTGATCCCCGGATGTGTGAGGCGGCGATCGACCGGCTGGTGACGGTGCTCGACGGCGGGCCGCCGCGCGGTGCCATGGAGCACGCGCTCATAGATCTGCGGGAACGGACGTACCGGGGCCGCCCGGCGCACTGGCTCCGGCAGTTCCGCCGGGACACGGTCGCCTGGTTGTGGACCTACCACGCCGAGGCCGTGGAGCGGGCCGCGGGACAGGTGCCGACCAGGGAGGATTTCGTGAGGCACCGCCGGGACTCCGTGGCCATGCAGCCGTTCCTGGACCTGCATGAGATCACCGCCGGGATCGACCTTCCGGAGTCGGCCCGTGCGCTTCCCGCGTACATCGCCCTGCGCAACGCCGTGACCGATCATTCCGGGCTCTGCAACGACATCTGTTCCTTCGAGAAGGAGGCGCGGCTCGGCTACGAGCACAATGCCGTGCGGCTCATCCAGCGCGAGCACGGATGCACCCTCCAGGAGGCCGTCGACGAGGCCGGGGCGCAGCTCGGGGGTATCGCGGAGCGTGTCAGGCGCGCCGAGCGGGAGCTGGCCGGGCAGATCGCGGCGGCCGGGATCGAGGGTTCCGCCCGGGTGGCGTTGGAGCGATGCGTGCGGGACTACCGCGGGCTGGTCCGGGGCGACTTCGACTACCACGCCCGCGCGGAGCGCTACACCCGTCCGGATCTGGTGGAGATCGACGACCGGGAGACGCTGTCCCGGTTCTTCGCCGCCTGACCGGCCGGACGGGTCAGGCCAGCGGGTAGAGCCGAGGGGGGCGGGGCCAGCGGGTCAGGCCGGGCGGGTCGAGCCGGGGGCGGGCCGGGCGGATCAGGCCGGAACGGGGCCGCCCGGTCCTCCCGGGGCGGTCTCCGCCGAGCCCGGTTCGTCCTCCGGGCCGCTCAGCGGCAGCGCTCTCAGGGCCGGCGCCCAGCCCAGCCGGGCCTCGCCGGACTCCGCGGAGCGGCCGGCGAGTTCGGCGATCCGGCCGGTCCGGTTGAGGACCGTGTTGCGGTGTGCCGTTCACCCGGCTGCCATCACCGGTCCGGCCCGCCCCGCACGTCCCGTCGGCCCGGTCCACCGTGTCGCTCCGGCCGGCCCGGCCGGTCCTGGACACCCGCAGGTGAGTCGGCTCGCAGCCACCCCGACCGTGTCGCCGTCGTCGACGCGGACACGCGGCTCACCTACCGGGAACTGTGGGCGCGGGCGCTGCGCTGCGCGGGCGCGCTGCGGGCTTCCGAGGTGCGGCCGGGCGACCGGGTGGCGGTGCTGCTGCCGAACACGGCGGATTTCCTGTACGCGTACTACGGGGCGCTGGCCGACGGGGCGACGGCCGTTCCGGTGCACGGGCTGCTGGTTGCCGACGGGGTGGCGTACGTGCTGCGGCACAGCGGTTCGTCGGTGCTGGTCAGCGGTGGTCCGCTGTGGCCGGTCGCCGAGTAGGCGGCGGGTGCCGCGGGAGTGCGGGCCGTGCGCGGCGTACCGGAGGACGGCGAGCCGCTGCCCGCTCCCTGAGCGCGCCCACTCCCGGCTCTGGTTCGTGCCGAGCGGGCCCACGGAGAAGCTGTCGAGGGTCGGGCTCCGGCTGGCCCTGCTGAAGTTCCGCGTTCCAAGGGAGACGGAGCGCGCGTACCACGCCAACCGCCCGGACGCCGCTCCGGGTGAACTGCTCGGGGCGCTCGCCACCGACCTGCTGCTGCGCGTCCCATTGCACCGGGTGGCGGACGCCCATGCGGGCGCGCCGGGGAGCTTCCGCCTCTACGAGTTCGGCCGGCCGTCCCCCGTGCTGGGGCTCGGTACCTGTCACGCGCTGGAGATCGGCTTCGTACTCGACAAGCTCGACAACCTGGACAAGCTGGACACGGGAGTCCTGGCCTGCCCGGACGCACCTCAGGAGCTGGCCGACGCGATGCACACGGCGTGGGTGCGATTCGCCGCCACCGGCGATCCGGGCCGGCCGGTGTGGGACGAGTCCCGACCGGTGATGGGCTTCGGCCCGGGGACTCCCGCGGTGGTGCGCGCCGCGCGCGACGACGAACTGCGCGGCTGGGCGCCGTACCGGCGCAAGAAGGGGTGCACGCGGCCGCCCCCGCGTCGGCGCCGTGCCCCTTCACCGGGGACCGGCACTCCTTCACCGGGGACCGGGCCCCTCACCGGGGCATGCGCACGGAAAGGCCCCCGGCCCGTGAGCATCATCACGGCCCGGGGGCCCGGCGGCTCAGCCCTTGTTCCGCGACGCCCAGAACTCGTCGAAGGTGAGCAGACCGTCACCGTTGGCGTCGTGGTCGTTGATGATGGCCTGGGCCACCGTCTCGGTGACGTGGGGGTCGCCGAGCTGAGCCATCACGCTCTTGTACTCGGCGGCCGATATCAGCCCGTCGCCGTTCAGATCGAACCGCTCGAACGCCTTGCGCGCCGACTCGATGTCCGCCACAGTTCCGTCCTCCGTAATGCCTGACCAGTGCCTGACCAATGCCTGGTCAGTGCGTTCATGACGGGGGTCAGATTAACGGGCGCCACGAAGGACCCTCGCGGCGGCCGGTCGCCACGCGCGGGCCGCCCGCCGCGGGACGTCCACCCACCGCACGGGCCTCGACGGCTCGGACTCGACCTCGACGGCTCAGCTGCGCCACGGCCGGTAGTGCGGGTTGTCCACGCACTCGCTCATGATCTCGGTCTTGTTCTTCGGGTCGATCGGACACGCCCCCACGATGAACGTCCGGTCGACGCCGCCCGGGAAGGCGACCTCCACCTGGTCCGCGTACTTGTGGGTGTCGCCGATCGTCTTGTTCACGTCGACGCCTCCGGGAGCGTCGATGTAGTAGTTGAACGCGGCCTTCCACCGCTTGTACAGGTCGTGGTCGTACGAAGTGGAGACGTACGGCGAGGGCTGGTTGACCAGGACGTACTTCTCCACGTCGTACTGGCCGTACACGATGTCCCGGGCGTGGAAGCCCTCGTCGAAGATCGTCTCCGGGCCCCGCCCGTCCGCCCGGTAGAGCTGGCGGCAGTCGCCGCGCCAGGCGGGCCGCGGGGTGATCCGGCCGACGTCGACGGGGTCCGCGGCGGCGAAGAGGCGGTCGGTGACGACAGGGCAGTCACCGGGCTTGAACGCGGCTGCCGCGGGGGTCGCCGAGGCGGAGGCGACAACGGGGGCGGCCTTGGTGGCGGCAACGGGGGCGGCCTCGGTGGCGGCGGCCGGGACGAGCGCCGCGGCGAGGGAGAGGGCGAGAACGGCGGCCCGTCGCCGAAGAAGAGAAGTGATCATCATGCGGATCACTGTCCCGGCAGAGCGGATACCGGCCGCGCACCATCACCCGATGGTGAGCGGGTCCGGCGGTGAGTTGACGCCCCGCCACCGGGATCAAACGGAATATTCTGCACATTCGAAACATCCGCCCCACCCGAACCGTCCCGGCCTCGCGACCCCGCCCTGCAGCTTCACCGCCTCTCCGCCTTGCCGCCCCCACCGCCTCACCGCCTCGCGGCTCGCGGGCCGTCAGCGGAAGACGCCGGTGTGGCCGAGCGAGTAGCGTCCCGGCTGCGGGTAGACGGCGAGGCCGTGCGGGCCGCTGCCGACCGGGATCCGGGCGAGCTGCTTGCCGCTGTCGGTGTCGATGGCGTAGACCTCGGAGTTGTAACGGCCGCTCAGCCAGAGGACCTTGCCGTCGGCCGAGACCCCGCCCATGTCCGGGCTGCCGCCGTTGGGCAGCCACCACTTCTTGGTCACCTTGCGCTGTGCGAAGTCGAAGACGGAGATCGTGCCCTCGCCCCGGTTGGAGACGTACATCTCCTTGGAGTCGCGGCTGACGTAGAGGCCGTGGGCGCCCTTGCCGGTGGGCAGCAGCTTCGGGGTGGTGAACTTCTCGCCGTCCAGGACCCACACCCCGTTCGCGATCATGTCCGCGATGTAGAACGTGCCGCCGTCGGGCGACAGTTTCACGTCCTGCGGCATGGCCCCGTGCAGCGGGAGTTTCTGCTGGCCGACGACCTCCATCCGCGCCGTGTCGACCTTGAGGAGTTCGCCGGAGAACTCGCAGGAGACGATGAAGTGCCGCCCGTCGGCGGAGTAGTCGGCGTGGTTGACCCCGGCGCAGCTGACCGGGACGGCCTTGACGGTCTTCATGGTGCGGGCGTCACGGAAGACCAGTTCGCGGTCCATGGAGGCCATGACCACGGCGTACTTGCCGTCAGGGGTGTAGTAGAGGTTGTACGGGTCGGAGACGGGCACCGTGGGGCCGACCTTGCCGGTGGCGGGGTCGATGGCGGTCAGGCTGTCGCCGAGGTCGTTGTTGACCCAGAGGGTCTTCATGTCCCAGGAGGGGACGACGTGCTGCGGCTGACGGCCGACCTTGATGGTCCTGATGACCTTGTACGTGGCGGGGTCGATCACGGATACGGTGTCGGAGTTGGTGTTGGGGACGTACACACGGGAGGGGAAGTTCCTGACGACCGGGGAGAGCTTCCCCGGCCGGTCGGCGGCATAGACGTCCCGGGGGTCGAGGACCGGCGGCATGCCGGGCAGTCCGGGCGGGGCGGGCGGTGTGACGCGTCCGGCATCGGTGGGCCGGGCGGCGGCCTCGCTGCCGACGGCTTCGGTGTTCCCCTTCTCGGCGGAGGATCCGCAGCCGGTGAGGACTGCGAGGAGGACGCCCCCGAGCAGGGCCGCGGTGTACTTGGCGTGGGGAAACATCAGGTCAGCAGCTCCGTGGTCGTCACCGCACGCAGTCCGCGGCGGTCGATTTCGGTGAGGAGGAGGGGCAGGGCGGCGACCGTGTCCGCGTAGCCGAAGTGCAGGCTCACCACCGAGCCGTTGCGGATCTCCCCGGCCACCTTGCGGGAGACGGCCGCGGCACCGGGCGAGGTGAAGTCGAGGGAGTCCACGTCGTAGGAGAGGACGTGCGGATAGCCCGCCCGGGCGGCGAGCCGCTGGACGAGCGGGGTGGCGTACCGGGCGCGCGAGGGCCGGAACCAGGAGCCGATGGATCCGGTGAGCCGCCGCAGCCGCTCCGCACAGCCGGTGATCTCCGCGTACGCCTCGGTCTCGCCGAGCGCGCAGACATCGACGTGGTGCCAGGTGTGATTGCCGAGGTCGTGGCCGCCGTCGAGAATGCGGCGGGCCATGCCGGGATGCTCGTCGAGCCAGCTGCCGACGGCGAGGACGGTGATCCGGGCGCGGGCCCGTTCGGCCTCGGCGAGGACGGTCCGGGCGAGGGCCGGATCGCCCTGGCCGTGGAAGGTGAGGGCGACGCGGGGGCGGTCGCGCGGACCGTGGTCGATCTGGGCCGGCCGCCCGGGGAAACGGTGCGGGGCGGGCGCCGGACGCGGGGACGGAGGGCGGCCGCCCTGGGTGGCGGGTTTCCCGGTGCCCGCCCCGGCGGTGGTGGGCCCGGCCGGCGTACCGGGGATGTCACGACGGTCCGCGCAGCCCGCGGCGAGGCCGGCGATCGCGGCCCCCGCTCCCGCGCGCAGGGCACTGCGGCGGTGCACCGGTCCGTCGGAGGCGTTCATGCGCAGAGACGATAGGGGTGGAAGTGGCAAATGGTAACGATTCGGCCATACGAGCGGCGCGAATGAATCACTCACCGAATCCCATAAATATTCATGCTTTTCCAGGCAAGTGACCCATCACACCTACGAATTATTGAAGAAATGACGAGATATGCAGGGAAATGCCCCATTTGCACCTTTGGCGGCGAGGTCGCCCGTCTGCCATAGTCGGTGACACGACCCGAACCGACCCGAGCTCGGGCGTCACGAGCGGCCGTGAACACACCCCCCATGTCACGGCCCCACCACAGCGGTCCCCGAAGCGCCCCACGACGGCAGCCCGGGGGCCGCTGTGTTTCCGGCGCCGGAAACCGGGAGTCCGGGGCGCGGAACGGCCCCGGCCACGACGGCCGGGCGGTGGTCAGCGGTCGGAGGTCCGCATCTCGAACCAGGTGGTCTTGCCCCGGGGCAGCAGATCCACCCCCCACCGGTCGGAGAGCTTGTCGACGAGGAAGAGCCCCCGCCCGCTGACGTCCATCTCACGCACGGGCATCAGGCACGGCAGCCCTCGCGAGGGGTCGCGCACCTCGATCCTGATCCATCCGCGGCGGCGCAGCATCCGCAGGCCGAAGACCCGGGCGCCGGTGTGCCGTACCGCGTTGCCCACGAGCTCCGAGACGAGCAGGACGGCGTACTCGGCGATCTGCGGCGAGAGCGCCCACTGCCGGAGCACCACGTGCGAGGTGAGCCGCCGCGCATGGGCCGCGGACTCCGGGCGGGAGGGCAGTCGCGCCTCCCCCTCCGCCGGATCGCCGAACAACTCCAGTGCTTTGTACGCCTGTTCTTCATCGCCGGTCGTCGTCCAGCGTGCCGCCGTCGCGCCTGCGCGCGGTCGCGGCTGTTCCACACCCTCCAGGCCCGCCATGCACACCATCATGGCCGCACGACGCGCGCCCGGGGGCCGTTCCGGAGGAATCACCACCGCGGAACGCAATAATCCGCGACATTCGCACGACATATGCCATTGGCAGAACGCCGTTCAGAACCGTGGTTCTGACCTGCGAGGACAGCGACTCCGGGCGCACATGCCCGCTCACGCCGATGGCCGGATCCCGAGAGCCCCTCAAGATCCGGCCAATCCGCCCGCACGGATGAACCGGCGTCCGCCCGCGCCCAACGGCCTGGGAAGCAATCAGAGAAAGACGGCCTTGCCCGGCCCCTCCTCCACGAAGCTGCGCATACCGCGTTCCCGGTCCTCGGTGGCGAACAGCCCGGCGAACCAGTTCCGTTCGATCGTGAGCCCGGTGTCGATGTCCGTCTCCAGCCCCGCGTCGATGGATTCCTTGGCGGCGCGCAGCGCGAGGGCCGGTCCCTTCGCGAGGGCGGCGGCCCAGGCACGGGCCTGCTCGTACACCTCGGCGGCGGGCACCACACGGTCCACCAGACCGATCGTCAGGGCCTCCTCCGCCTTCACGTGACGGCCGGTGAAAATCAGGTCCTTGGCCCGGGAGGGGCCGACCAGCCGGGCGAGCCTCTGGGTGCCACCCGCGCCCGGGATCAGCCCGAGCAGGATCTCGGGCTGGCCCAGCTTCGCGTTGTCGGCGGCGATCCTGAAGTCGGCGCACAGCGCCAGTTCGCAGCCGCCGCCGAGCGCGTAGCCGGTGACCGCCGCGACGACCGGCTTGGGGATCCGGGCCACCGCGGTGAACGCGTCCTGGAGCGCCTTGGACCGCACGACCATCGCCGTGTGGTCCATCGCCTGCATCTCCTTGATGTCCGCGCCCGCGGCGAACACCTTCTCACCGCCGTAGAGGACCACGGCGCGCACGTCGTCGCGGCGGGTCGCCTCCTCGGCGAGTTCGCGCAACCGGTCCTGGGTGGCCACGTCCAGGGCGTTCATGGGCGGTCGGTCCAGCCGGATGGTGCCGACGCCGTCGCTTGCTTCGAGGGTTACGGTCATGGGAGGAGGTTAACCGCCGCCGGGGCCTGTTCAGAGTTCGCCCGTGGAGCAACGAGCAGCGTCCGGTGCCGTCGAATCCAAGGCGGAGGAGGGAGTCGACGCGGGGCCTCGGCGACCGGCGACAACGCGGGAGGCGACGGGGCGGACGCCGCGACGCCGCGGGCGGACTCGGAACAGGCCCTGACGACGGGCGGGCCCGGTGCCGTTGGTCACAGCACCGGGCCCGCCCGTGTTCCGTACGACGGGAGTTACGAGGTCCACTCCGACCAGGGCATGTTCCAGCCGTTGAGGCCGTTGTCCGGCTGGATCGTCTTGTCCTGGGAGTTCTTGACGATCACCACGTCGCCGATGAGCGAGTTGTCGAAGAACCAGGCCCCGGAAGTCTTCTTGCTCCAGCCGCCGCGCACGTCCTGGAGACCGACGCAGCCGTGGCTGGTGTTGGTGGTGCCGAAGACGCCGGAGCCGCCCCAGTAGTTGCCGTGGATGAAGGTGCCGGAGGTGGACAGCCGCATGGCGTGCGGGACGTCCTTGATGTCGTACTCGCCGCCGAAGCCGACGGTGTCACCGTTCATCCGGGTCACCTTGAGCTTCTCGCTGATGACCATCTGACCGTTGTACGTGGTGGTCGCCGGGGCGCCCGCCGAGATCGGGATGTCCTTGATCTGCCGGCCGTCGCGGACGACCTTCATCCGGTGCGACTTCGCGTCGACGGTGCTGATCTGGCTGCGGCCGACGGTGAAGGAGATCGTCCTGGTCTGCTTGCCGTAGACGCCCGGACGGCCCTCGACGCCGTCGAGGTCGAGCTTCACGGTCACCTTGGTGCCGGCCGCCCAGTACTTCTCGGGGCGAAAGTCGAGGCGGTCGTTGCCGAACCAGTGGCCCTCGATCGGCACGGACGGCTCGGCCTTCACCTCGATGGCCTTCTCGACCGCCTCCGGGTCGGTGATGCCCCGGGTGAAGTGGATCGAGACGGGCATCCCGACACCGACCGTGGAGCCGTCCTCCGGGGTGTACTGCCCGATGAAGGTGTTCTGCGGGACCAGCGTGGTGAAGCTGGTGTCCTTCGCCGACTCACGCCCCTTCGTGTCCTCGGCCACGGCGTGCACCTTGTACTTGGTCGCGGCGGCCAGATGCCGGTCGGGAGTCCAGCTGGTGCCGTCGGCCGCGATCTTCCCCTCGACCTCGGCGCCCTTGGGGTCGGAGACCTTGACCGTGGTCAGCTTCCCCTGCGAGGCGGAGATCTTCAGCGCCCCGCTCGTGGCGACGGACTCGGCCCCGTCCTTCGGCGCGACGGTCACCACCGCCTGGGACGCGGTGGTGTCCTCGACCTTCGCTCCGTCCTTGCCGTCCCGGCCGGCGCCTCCGGTCTCGTCCCCGCCGCACGCCGTCACCAGCATCAGCAGCGCCCCCAGGGCCAGAGCCAGCGGTCCGGTGGCTCCGCGTCCTCGCCGGTCGCTGCCCGTCCCGGCCGATCTCCCCGATATCGGCTGCCCGTTCAATGTGTTCGTCTCCCCTCGCACGGCCCGGCCCCGCCAAGGCCCTGGGGGCCCAAGGCCCCTCCCCCGCGCGCTGCACATGCGCGCTCAGCGAAAGATAATCACACTGGTTGCGACGAGAAGACCCCTCGGATGTCACCGTTCAGTCCCAACTCGTCCATCCGGATGTCTCCGGGGGGGTGCCCCTATCTGTTTCGTCAACCCTGACGGGTCTGATTCATAGGGGTTCGCGCTGGTTTCCGGGAACGTCCCGCGAAGCGGGATGTTCCCGGCAGATCGGGTGCGGTGAGGGCAGGGTGGTG